>CALEJW010000045.1 GCA_937898635.1 uncultured Pseudomonadota bacterium
GTCACCGGCGCCGCCGGCTTCATCGGTTCGCATCTCGCGCATCGCCTCCTCGCCCGCGGCGACCGCGTCACCGGCGTGGACAACCTCAACGACTACTACGACGTGCGCCTCAAGGAGGCGCGCCTCGCCCGCCTCGAGCCGCATCCCGCGTTCGCGTTCCGGCGCCACGACATCGCCGACCGCGAGGCGATGCGCGCCCTCTTCGCGGGCGAGAAGTTCGACTGCGTGGTGAACCTCGCGGCGCAGGCGGGCGTGCGCCACTCGCTCGTCGATCCCCACGCCTACGTGGACGCGAACGTCACGGGCTTCCTGAACGTCCTGGAGGGCGTGCGCCACGGCGGCGGCGACCTCGTCTTCGCCTCCTCGAGCAGCGTCTACGGCGGCAACACGCGCCTGCCCTTCCGGGAGACCGACTCCGTGGACCACCCGGTGTCGCTCTACGCGGCCACCAAGCGCGCCAACGAGCTGATGGCGCACTCCTACGCGCACCTCTTCGGCGTGCGCGCGACGGGGCTGCGCTTCTTCACGGTGTACGGCCCGTGGGGCAGGCCCGACATGGCGCTCTTCCTCTTCACCCGCGGGATCCTCGCGGGGGAGGCGATCCCGGTGTTCAATGACGGGAAGATGGTGCGGGACTTCACCTTCATCGACGACATCGTCGAGGGCGTGCTGCGGGTGATCGACCAGCCGGCCGCGCCCGACCCCGCGTGGACGAGCGAGGCGCCGTCGGCGGCCACCAGCCGCGCGCCGTGGCGCATCTTCAACATCGGCAACAACCGCCGCGTGGAGCTCCTGGGCTACATTCGCGCCATCGAGAAGGCGTTGGGGCGAAGCGCGAAGCTGGCGCTCCTGCCCATGCAGCCGGGCGACGTCGCGGCGACCGAGGCCGACACCTCGCGCCTGGCCGCGGCGGTGGGCTTCCGGCCCTCGACCCCGGTGGAGGAGGGGGTGCGGCGTTTCGTGGATTGGTACTGCGACTACTACAAGGTGGCCCGATGAAGGTGAGGAAGGGACAGGTCTCGCTCGCGTTCCGGCTCTGGGTGCTCGCCTCGGTGTTCGCCTGGCCCTTCCTGCACGACTGGGAGATCGCCGCCTGGGCCGCCCTCGGCGCCGGCCTCGCGCTGTGGTGGCGAAGCCTCCCCGAGGACCCCCCGGAGCCGCCCCCGCGCCTGCCCTACCAGCACCTCTACGAGCGCCCCCGCGACCCCGAGTGAGGCCGCCGGCCCCGGGACCGGGCCGGGCGCGCGAATTGAGCTTTGTTTTTCCTCGGGTTTTCGCCTATAATCGCGGGCTCCCCTTGGACAGCTCGGACCGCCTCGGGGGTGACACGAAACGACCCCTTGCCCCACCGCATGCGCATGCCGGGGGGCTTCACCCATAAGGAGATTCCATGCGCCATTACGAGATTGTTTTCATCGTGCATCCCGACCAGAGCGAGCAGGTGCCCGCGATGATCGAGCGTTACCGGGCCACGATCGCGACCGGCAACGGCAAGGTGCACCGCATCGAGGACTGGGGGCGGCGCCAGCTCGCCTACCCGATCCAGAAGATCTTCAAGGCGCACTACGTGCTGATGAACATCGAGGTCGGCAACGAGACGCTGGCCGAGCTCGAGCACGCGTTCAAGTTCAACGACGCGGTGCTGCGCCACCTCACCGTCCAGATGCGCGAGGCCGTCACGACGCCTTCTCCCATGATGAAGGAGGAGAAGAGCCGCAACGTCACCGCCGGCGACGACAGGAAGGAAGAGCGCAAGGAAGAGCGCAAGGAAGAGCCCGCGAAGGCCGAGCCCGCCAAGGCGGAAGCCGGACGGACCGAGCAGGCCCCCGCCTGAGCGGCACCGGGGTGAAGCGAAACCAGTTCGTGCTCGACGCCGAGATCCTGGACGTGGGCCCGCTGCGGCGCACGCCCGCGGGGATCGAGAGCGTCGCCCTGAGGCTGAGGCACCTGTCCGACCAGGACGAGGCCGGATCCTCCCGGGCGGCCGAGCTCACGATCGACGCCTCCGCCTTCGGCGAGCTCGCCCCCCGGCTGGGGGCCCTCGCGAAGGGGCAGGAAGTCGCCGTGAAGGGTTTCCTCACCAAGCGCAGCCATTCGAGCGACATCCCCGTGCTCATCATCCACGAATTCAAGACGATCTAAGACGAGGTATCCCATGCCCAGACCTGGACCCCGCGGCCGCGGCCGCGACGGAAAGAAGGACGGAAAGCGACCCAATCGCGGCGGCGGCCTGTTCCGCCGGCGCAAGTTCTGCCGCTTCACGGCCGAGAAGATCAAGGAAGTCGACTACAAGGACATCGCGATCCTGAAGGACTTCATCAACGAGAACGGCAAGATCATCCCGGCGCGCATCACCGGGACGAAGGCCCGCTACCAGCGCCAGCTCGGCGTGGCGATCAAGCGCGCGCGCTTCCTCGCGCTGATCCACTACACCGACAAGCACTGAGGAGACCGCCATGCAAGTGATCCTGATGGAGAAGGTGGTGAACCTCGGCGCCCTGGGCGACGTGGTGAAGGTGAAGGACGGCTACGCCCGCAACTTCCTCATTCCCCACGGCAAGGCCAGGCGCGCCACGGAGGCGAACCTCAAGGAGTTCGAGGGCCGCCGGGCGGAGCTCGAGAAGAAGGCGGCCGACCAGCTCGCCCTCGCGCAGGCGCGCGCGGCGAAGCTCGAGGGGCTCGCGGTCCAGGTCTCGCGCAAGGCGGGCGAGGACGGCCGGCTCTTCGGCTCCGTCACCAACGCGGACATCGCCGAGGCGCTCGAGGCGCAGGGCATCGAGGTGGCCAAGGGCGACATCCGCATGCCCGACGGGCCGCTCAAGCACGTGGGCGACTTCCCGCTCACCGTCCACCTGCACTCGGACGTATCGGCGGCCATCACCGTCTCGGTGCTGGGAGAGCAGTAGGATCCCCGGGGCGCGAGCCCCGGCGCGCGACGGGCCGCCCTCGGGCGGCCCGTTCGCTTTTCCGTGCGCCTTCCGGGCTGGCGGCGCGGAAACTTACCCACACCTTGTCCACAGTTCTGTCCGTTGAGCGTTGACTCGTGAAGGTGACACAATCCCCCATGGCTTCGGTTCCGTCCCAGGATCGCTTCCCCTCCGCCGCGCGCGCCGGCGGCGACTCGCAGGTCGAGTCGCTGAAGCTCCCGCCCCATTCCGTCGAGGCCGAGCAGAGCGTGCTCGGGGGTCTCCTCCTGTCCAACCAGTCCTGGGACCGCATCGGCGACACCCTGGGCGAGGGCGACTTCTACCGGGCGGACCACCGCATCCTCTGGCGCACGATCGTCAAGCTGATCGAGGACAACAAGCCGGCCGACGTCCTGACGGTCACCGAGGCCCTCAAGCAGAACGGCGAGTTGGAGGGCGTGGGCGGGCTCGCCTACCTCCAGGGGCTCGCGAGCGCCACGCCCTCGGCCGCGAACATCCGCCGCTACGCGGAGATCGTCCGCGAGCGCGCGATCATGCGCAAGCTGGCCGAGGTCGGCACCGCCATCGCGGAGAGCGCCTACACGCCCCAGGGCCGCGAGGCCCGCCAGCTCCTGGACGAGGCCGAGACGCGCATCCTCGAGATCGGCGAGTCGGGCGGGCGCACGAGCCAGGGCCTGCGCAAGATGTCGAGCCTGCTCGGCGAGGTGATGGAGCGCATCGACGAGCTCTACAAGAACCCGTCGTCGGTGACGGGGCTCGCCACGGGGTTCGTGGACCTGGACGAGATGACCTCGGGGCTGCACCCCGGGGAGCTCATCATCGTCGCCGGGCGCCCGTCGATGGGCAAGACCGCGCTCGCGCTCAACATCGCGGAGCACGTGGGCCTGGAGCTGAAGCTCCCCGTCCTCGTGTTCTCCATGGAGATGGGCGGGGCGCAGCTCGGGCTGCGCATGCTCGGCAGCGTCGGGCGCGTGGACGCGCAGCGCCTGCGCACGGGGCGCCTGGACACGGGCGACTGGGATCGCCTGGGCGGCGCGCTCGGGCGCCTGAACGAGGCGCCCATCCTCATCGACGAGACCGCGGCGCTCAACCCGCTGGAGCTGCGCTCCCGGGCGCGGCGCCTGTGGCGGGAGTACGGCGGGCTGGGCCTCGTGGTCATCGACTACCTGCAGCTCATGAGCGCGGCGGAATCCGGCGTGGAGAACCGCGCCACCGAGATCAGCGAGATCTCGCGCTCGCTCAAGGCCATGTCGAAGGAGCTCTCGGTGCCGGTGATCGCGCTCTCGCAGCTGAACCGCGGCCTGGAGCAGCGTCCCAACAAGAGGCCCGTGATGTCGGACCTTCGTGAATCGGGCGCGATCGAGCAGGACGCCGACCTCATCATCTTCATCTATCGCGACGAGGTCTACAACGACGATTCCCCGGACAAGGGCATCGCCGAGATCATCGTCGGCAAGCAGCGAAACGGCCCCATCGGCACCGTGAAGCTCACGTTCCTCGGCCGCCACACGCGCTTCGAGAACTACGCCGGCCCCACCGGCTACTAGCCCGGCCCGCCCCGGCGATCGCAGGCCGCCTTGTCCCGCCCCCTCCGCGCAGACATCTCGCTCGCCGCGCTCGGCCGCAACTACGAGGCGGCCCGGCGCCAGGCGGGCGCCTCGCGCGTGCTGGCGGTGGTGAAGGCGAACGGCTACGGGCACGGCCTGGATCGCGTGGCGCGCGCGCTGCCGCGCGCCGACGGGTTCGCCACACTGGAGCTCGACGGCGCCGTGCGCCTGCGCGAGTCCGGCTTCGCGGGCGAGATCCTCCTCCTGGAGGGCTTCTTCGACCCGGCGGAGCTCGAGGCGATCTGCGCCTCGCGCCTGGCGACGGTGGTCCACCACGAGGAGCAGCTGCGCGTGCTGGAGAAGGCGCGCCCGCCGGCGCCCGTCGATGCCTACCTCAAGGTGAACACCGGCATGAACCGCCTGGGCTTCGCGCCGGGAGAGGCCCGGCGCGCGCTCGAGCGCCTGCAGGCCACGGGGGCGGCGCGCTCGATCACCCTCATGACGCACTTCGCCACCGCCGACGGGCCCGAGGGCGTGCACGAGGCGATGAACCGCTTCGAGCGCGCGACGCGCGGGCTCGGGCTTCCCCGCAGCCTCGCCAACTCCGCGGCGATCTTCGCCCACCCGCGCTCGCACGCCGACACCGTGCGCGTGGGGATCGCCCTCTACGGCGCCTCGCCCTTCGCGGACCGCGACGCCGCGAGCCTCGGCCTCGCGCCGGCGATGACGCTGCGCTCGCGGCTGATCGCGGTGCAGGAGATCGGCCCCGGGGAGAGCGTGGGCTACGGCGCCACCTTCCACGCCCCGCGCGCCATGCGCATCGGCGTGGTCGCCTGCGGCTACGCCGACGGCTACCCGCGCCACGCGCCCAACGGCACGCCGGTGCTGGTCGAGGGCGTGCGGGTCGCCACGGCCGGGCGGGTGTCCATGGACATGATCACGGTGGACCTCGCGCCGGTGCCGCAGGCGCGGGTGGGCTCGGAGGTGGTGCTGTGGGGCGAGGGCCTGCCGGTGGACGAGGTGGCGCAGGCCGCGGGCACCGTGGGCTACGAGCTCTTGTGCGCGCTCGCCCCGCGCGTCCCGGTGGCGGAGCTCGCCTGATGGCCCGGGCGAAGAGCGTCTTCTCCTGCACCGAGTGCGGCGGCCAGGCGCCCAAGTGGCAGGGGCAGTGCCCGCACTGCGACGCCTGGAACACCCTGGTGGAGACCGCCGTCGAGGCGGGCAAGGCGCCGGGCGCCAATCGCTTCGCGAGCTTGGGCGGCACGGGGCAGGCGGTGTCGCTGGGCGAGGTCGAGGCGAAGGATTTCCCGAGGCTGCCGACGCTCATCGGGGAGTTCGACCGCGTGCTGGGCGGGGGCATCGTCGAGGGCGGCGTGGTCCTCATCGGCGGCGACCCCGGCATCGGCAAGTCGACGCTCCTGCTGCAGGCCGCGGCGCGGCTCGCGGAGCAGGTGACGGTCCTCTACGTGACCGGCGAGGAGAGCGCGCAGCAGGTGGCGCTGCGCGCGCGCCGCCTCGAGGTGAACGCGGCCAAGGTCCGGCTGCTGCCGGAGATCGAGCTGGAGAAGATCCAGGCGGCGATCGCCTCGCTCAAGCCGGGCGTCGCGGTGATCGACTCCATCCAGACGCTCTATTCCGCGGCGCTCACCTCCGCCCCCGGCTCCGTCGCCCAGGTGCGCGAGTGCGCGGCGCAGTTGACGCGCGTGGCCAAGCAGTCCGGCACCGCGGTCGTCTTCGTGGGCCACGTCACCAAGGAGGGGGCGCTCGCGGGCCCGCGCGTCCTCGAGCACATGGTGGACACGGTCCTCTACTTCGAGGGCGACACGCACTCGAGCTTCCGGCTCGTGCGCGCCTTCAAGAACCGCTTCGGCGCGGTGAACGAGATGGGCGTCTTCGCGATGACGGAGAAGGGCCTTCGCGAGGTGACCAACCCCTCCGCGCTCTTCCTCTCGCGGCACCGCGCGGACGTGGCGGGCTCCTGCGTCATGGTCACGCAGGAGGGCACGCGGCCGCTGCTCGTGGAGCTGCAGGCGCTCGTGGACGAGGCGCACGGCGCGCAGCCGCGGCGCCTCACCGTGGGGCTGGAGCAGAACCGCCTGGCGATGCTGCTCGCGGTCCTGCACCGCCACGCCGGCATCGCCCTCTTCGACCAGGACGTCTTCGTGAACGCGGTGGGAGGGGTTCGCATCGCCGAGCCGGGCGCGGACCTCGCCGTGACGCTCGCGATCGTCTCGAGCCTTCGCAACCGCGCGCTGCCGGCCAAGCACGTGGTCTTCGGCGAGGTGGGGCTCGCCGGCGAGGTGCGCCCGGTGCAGCGCGGGCAGGAGCGCCTGCGCGAGGCGGCCAAGCTCGGCTTCACGCACGCCATCGTCCCGGCCGCCAACCGGCCGCGGCAGCCGATCGAGGGCCTGGAGGTGGTGGCCGTCGAGCGCCTCGCGGAGGCGGTGGACTACCGGCCGTAGGCGCCCGGGCGAGTCCCCGTTACTTGACCAGGAGGGCGACGAGCAGGCCGATGGCGGCGATCGAGAGGACCACGATCGCGACGATCGCGGGCGTGCTGGAGCCGCGGCTCTCGGGGAAGGCGGGCGCGGAATCCGCCGCCTCGGCCGGCGGGCTCGCGAAGCGCGGGATCGGCCGGAAGCGGGGCGTTTCCTCCTCGGGCTTCTCCGGCGGCGGCACGGCGGGCGCGAGCGGGCTGCCCGGCTCGATGCGCCCGCGGTAGGCGCGCATCTTCTGCGTGGCGGTGATGTACTCCTCGAACTCGCCGGTCTGGTTCGTCATCGACGCGAGGCGCAGCGTCGCGTCGAAGGAGTCGAAGGTCTTCGCGATCCCCAGGGGCTTGGTGGACTCGTCCTCGCGCACCGCGCTCCGGTCGAGCTTGCCCTCCGCGGGGAGCGGGATCGTGGTCGATTCCCCGTAGGGCGCCTCGCCCTGGGGCGGGGGCGGCGGCGGGGCCGAGCGCGCCTTGAGGGCCACGGACGGGCGCGCGGAGTCGATCTGGCGGCGCACCTCGCGCAGGTCGTCGGCGAACTCCTTCACCGTCTGGTAGCGGTCGTCCACCGCCTTCGCCATCGCCTTGGCGACGATGAGGTCGAGCATCGCGGGCACGTTGCGGGCGTGCGCCGAGGGCGGCGGCGGCGCGGTGTTCACGGTCGCGTACATGATGGCGTTCACGTTGTCGCCGTCGAAGGGCGCCATCCCGGTGAGGGCCTCGTAGAGCACGACGCCGAGCGAGAAGATGTCGGTGCGCGTGTCGAGGGACTTGCCGATCACCTGCTCCGGCGACATGTAGCGCGGGGAGCCGAGGATGAGCCCCGTCATCGTCTTCACCGCGGAGTTGGGCAGGCGCGCGATGCCGAAGTCGGTGATCTTCGCGATCCCGCCGCGCAGCACCATGATGTTCGAGGGCTTCACGTCGCGGTGCACGATGTCCTGCTGGTGCGCGAACCACAGGCCGTCGGCGACCTGGGCGATGATGTCCACCACCTGCTCCGTGGGCAGGAGCTTGCCCGAGGCGATGATGTCCTTGAGCTCCTGGCCCTCGAGGAACTCCATCGCCATGTAGGCGACCTGGTCGGTCTTGCCCACGTCGTAGATCGTGACGATGTTCGGGTGGTTCAGGCGCCCGGCGGCCTTGATCTCCTGCTGGAAGCGCGCCTCGTACTCCTCGAGCTCCTGGCGCGAGAGGTTCAGGTTGATGGTCTTGATGGCGACGGTGCGGTCGATGATCGGGTCCACGGCCTTGTACACCGTGCCCATCGCGCCCTGCCCGATCTCCGAGACGATCTTGTAGCGGCCCAGGATCGGCGTCATGGGGCTTTCTTCCCGGTCTTCTCGGCGAGCGCCTTCTTCGCCTGGGCCTTGGCGCCGGCGAAGGTCTTCGTCCACATCGGGTGGCCGGACTCGGCCGGGGTGAGGTCGAACGCGGGGTCGATCTCGTAGATCCTCAGGAACTCCGCGCGGCAGGCCGGATAGCGGCCCAGGAGGCACAGGCTGAAGGCGGCGTGCTTGAGCGCGCGCACCTGGTCCTTCGTCTCCTTCAGGCCCTCGCGGAACGCGGCGTCGAGCAGCGCGAGCGCCTCGTTGAACTCGCCCGCCTCGTACTTCACGAGCCCGTCGACCAGCATCTGCTCGGCCTTCGCGAGCGTGGCCCGGGGCTTGCCCTGGGCGGCCTCGCGCTCGGCGATGAGCGTCGCGCGGACGGTGCGGTACACGGGACCCCAGATGGGGTGGCCGTCCTCCGCGATCGAGAGGACGAAGGCCGGGTCGATCTCGAAGGCCCGGCGGAACTCCGCGGCGCAGAGCGTCTCGCGGCCCGCGAGGCAGTGGATGAAGGCGAGGTGCTTGCGCGCCGTGCCCTGGTCGGCCTTCTCGAGGAGCCCGTGTTCGAGCGAGGCCTGCAGGCTCTTCTGGGCGCCCTCGTAGTCCCCGGCGTCGTAGGCCTTGAGCCCCGCGAGGAGCTGGGCCCGCGCGCGCGCGCGGAGCGTCTCCTCCGTGATCCGCGTCTCGACGGGCTTGGGGGCGGGGGCCTCCCGCGGCAGGGGCGCGCAGCCGGCGATCGCGGCGGCGGCAATCGCGAGCGCGCCCGCAAGGCGCAAGGCGGGGGAGGGACGCATCACTGGAACCGGTGGCGGATGGTGAGCTCGTCGCGCGACTTGACCTCGATGTTCTCGACGTGCGCCGCGAACGTGGTGTTGCGGATCTCGATCCGGTACTTGCCGGGCGCCAGCTTGAGCGACTTCACCGGCGGGCTCACGCCGCCGGGCTTGCCGTTGAGGTACACCTCGCCCCAGGGCTGGATCGCGAAGACCACGGTGGCGGGCGGCACCGCGGGAGCGGCGGGCGCCGAGGGCTTCGCCGGGTCGATCTTGGGCGGCTCGGCCTTCGCGTGCACCGCGGGCTTCGCGGCGTCGGGCTTCGCGGCGTCGGGCTTCGCGGGGTCGGCCTTGGCGGCGTCGGGTTTCGCGGCGTCGGGCTTTCCCGGCTCGGCATTCGCGGCATCGCCGGGCGCCCCGGGCTTGGCGGGCTCGCTAGCCCCCTCGAGGGCCTTCGTGTCGGGCGACTCCGGAGGAGGAGAGAGCTTCGCCGGCGCGCTGGCCGGCGAAATGGTGGGCGCCGCGGCGAGTTCCGGCACGGTGAGGCCCGGATCGGTCTTCTTCGTGGCGACCATGAAGCCCAGCACCGCGACCACGGCGGCGAGGATGCCGGCGACGATCGTGAGCTTGCGCTTGTCCTGCACGAAGGACGGCACCGTGAGCGTGACCGTGGCGGTGCCGTGCGGGGAGGCCGCGGAGAGCGCGCGCTTCACGTTCGTGGTGGTGGTCGCGGCGCGGTCCTTCATGCTGTCGCGCGCCTTCTTCATCGCGCCCTCGTGGTGGCCGACCACGTAGATCTCGTGCTCGCGGACGTGCTTGTCGGTGCGCGATCCCTCGTAGGTGAAGAGCTTGGCGTACTCGCTCGCGAGGTTGGACACCACGTCGTAGTAGGAGCGCGAGACCACGATCTGCCCGGGCCGCGCGAAGCTCATGATCCGCTGCGCGACGTTGATCCCGTCGCCGATGATGTTGGGGTGCCCGTTGATGTCCTTCACCAGCTTCACGGGGCCGAGGTTGATGCCCATGCGCACCGCGTCCTCGCCGGACTGCTCGACCTGGGTCGCGGTCTGGTTCTCGCGCACCATGTCGTCGCGCAGGGAGAGCGTGGTGAAGAGCGCGTCCTCGGGGTCTCCGAGGAAGGAGAGCGCCGCGCCGTCGCCCGTGTCGAGGATGATCCGGTCGTTGACCGGGATGTCCTTGATCGCCTCGGAGAGGTTGTTCGTGAGGCTCGTCTTCAGGCGAATCTGCTCGGCCACCGGCTTCTTGGAATAGCCGACGAGGTCGATGAACACGACACTGCAGATGAATGTGCGGTTGGCCTGATCGAGCATCGTGCGACCCTGAGCGGCGCGCGCCGGACCCCTTTGGGCAGTTATTGCTTTAAAAAAAGAGACTTACCGTGGGAACTTCGGGCAAGTCCTAGTTTAGCCCATTCCCGCCGGCGAAGTCTGTGGATTACGTCACGATCGAGAGCGGCGCCCCCGGCAGCGCCCGTCCCTCGGGTCCGAGGAGGCGCAAATAGGCCTTCGCGACGGCCTCCGGCGGCGCGAGCGCGGCCCGGTCCTCGCCGGGATGGCTCTGCGCGCGCTGGGGCGTGGCCATGGGCCCGGGGACCAGCACGTGGAAGCGCGGCCTGCCGGCCTGCTCGCACTCGTCGGACCAGATCGCCGCGAGCGTGCCGAGCCCGGACTTCGACACCGCGAAGGCGCCCCAGTAGGCGGCGGGACGGAAGGCGTGGGTCTCGGCGGTGAAGGCGACGGCCCCGTCGGGGGCCTCGGCGAGGAGCGGCAGGCAGGCGCGCGTGAGGGCGAAGGGGGCGGCGAGGTTCACTCTCAGGTGGGCGAGCCAGGTCTCGAGATCCTGGTCGCGCAGGGGGGCGAGCGGCGTGAAGTGCGCGGCGCAGTGCACGAGCGCGTCCAGGCGCCCGAGGTCCCGGCGCAGCATCCCGGCGAGCGTGTCGAACTCGCGGTCGCCGGCGCTCGCGAGGTCCAGCGGGATGGCCGCCGGCTCGCGACCGCCCGCCTCGACGATGGCGTCGTAGGTTTCCGTGAGCGGCCCGGGCTTGCGCCCCAGGAGGGCCACGGTGGCGCCGTGGGCGGCGCAGGCGAGCGCCACGGCGCGCCCGAGGCCGCGGCCCGCCCCGGTGACCAGCACCACGCGGTCCCGGAGCAGGTCGGCGGGCGGCGCCCAGCGGGCGGAAAGGGTTGCGGCGTCGGTCATGGCGGCGGTTTCCGGTCGAGGATCGTTCGGGCCGCGCGGGCGCCGCTCTGCACGGCGGCCTCCAGCGTGGCGGGGTAGGGGCCCTCCGTGTAGTCGCCGGCGAGGGCGAGGCCGGGCAGGCCGGTGGCGGCCGGGGGGCGGAAGGTCCCGGGCTCGCAGGCGAAGGTGGCGCGCCGCTCGGTGATGACCTTGGTCCAGCGCGGCGGCCCCGGAAGGCCCGCGACCCGCTCGACCTCCCGGTGCACCGCGGTCGCGAGCACGTCGTGATCGAGGACGGCCTCGGCCCGCGACGCCGAGATCACGGCGGCGACGAGCCCGCGCGCCCCGCCCAGGGCTTCCCGGTCGAAGAGCCACTGGGCGTGGCCGCCGTCGACGCCGGTCATCGGGAAGGGCAGGCGCACGCGGCCGTCGTACTGGAGGTAGACGGTGGTGATGGGCTCCTGGCCGATCGCGCCGATCCGCGCCGCGAGCGGGGCGAGCCCGGGCACCTCGGCGAGCAGCGAGGCGGCCTCGCGGGGCGCGGTGGCGCAGACGACGGCGTCGTAGCGCGCGCTTTCGCCGGCCGTGGAGACGCGCCAGGCCGGTCCCTCGGGCGCGAGCGCGAGGACCCGCACGCCCAGGACGATGGTCGCGCCGCGCTCCCCGAGCCACGCGATCGCGGGATCGGGGAGCAGGGCCGAGAGGTCGAAGGCCGGCAGCAGCAGGTCCGAGTCGGCGCGGCGGCGCGCGAGGGCGTCGCGAAGGACGCGGGCGAAGACGCGCGCGTCCGCCCGGGCCGCGGGCGTGTTGAGCGCGGCCACGCAGAGCGGCTCCCACAGGAGGCGGCGCACGCGCCCGGGCTGGCCGCGACGCCCGAGGAAGTCCGCCACGGTCTCGCCCGGGAGCGCGGCGGCCTCGGCCCGGCGGATGGCGAAGGCGAGGCGCAGCGCGGCGAAGCGCTCGCCCGGCGAGAGCCCGCGGGCGAGCGCGAGCGCGGCCGCGAGGTTGAGCGGCGCCGGCAGGGCGGGCGCGGCGAAGGCGAGGACCCCGGGGTAATGAAGGGCGAGCGCCGTGCGGCGCAGCGCGTTCTGCGCGACGCCCACCTTGCGCATGAGGGCGAGCGTGTCCCGGTAGGCGCCGAGCAGGACGTGCTGGCCGTTGTCGAGCACGGTGTCGCGGTACTCGACGCGCCGCGCGCGGCCGCCGGGCGTGCGGTTGGCGTCGTGGAGCGTGACCGCGGCGCCCGCCTCCTGCAGCGCGACGGCCGCCGCGATGCCCGCGTAGCCCGCGCCGACCACCGCCACGCGCCGCGCGCTCATGCCCGCACCCAGGTCTTCCACGCGATCCAGAGCTTGCGCAGGGGCGTGAGGGAGACGCGCCCCTCGAGCACCGGGAAGCCGTCGCGGCGCATCTCCGCGAGGAGCGTGCGGTAGATCGCGGCCATGATGAGGCCGGCGCGCTGCTCGCGCCGGTCCTCCGGATGGAGCTTCGCGAAGGCTTCCTCGTAGAGCGCCTCGGCGCGGTCGGCCTGGGCCGCCATGAGCGCGCGGAAGGACTCCCCCGGGCGGCGCGCGAGGATGTCCTCGGCGCTCACGCCGTGGCGCGCGAGCTCGTCCAGGGGCAGGTAGATGCGTCCGCGCCTCGCGTCCTCGCCCACGTCGCGGATGATGTTGGTGAGCTGGAAGGCGAGGCCCAGGCTCTCCGCGTACTCGAGCGTCTGCGGGTGGCGGTAGCCGAAGATGGCCGCCGAGAGCTGGCCCACGACGCCGGCGACGCGGTGGCAGTACACGCGAAGCGCCGCGAAGTCCGCGTAGCGATGGTGCGTGAGGTCCATCTCCATGCCGTCGATGATCTCGTTCAGCCGCGCCTGGTCGAGGCCCATGGGCTCGACGAAGGGCGCGAGGGCGCGCGTGACGGGGTGCGTGGGCGTGCCGGCCACGAGCGCGGCCACCTCGGTGCGCCACCAGGCGAGCTTCGCGCGCGCGACCGAGACCTCGCTCGCCTCGTCGGCCACGTCGTCCACCTCGCGGCAGAAGGCGTAGAACGCGGTGATGGCGCGGCGCTTGCGCGCGGGCAGGAAGAGGAAGCTGTAGTAGAAGCTCGAGCCGCTCGCCGCGGCGCGCTGCTGGCAGTACTCGTCGGGGCTCATGGGGCGGCCGTGCGCACGGGGGCGGGCCTCCAGAAGGCCGCCTTCCAGAGGATGCGCGCCCAGTCGGGGCCCTTCAAGACCGGCCGGCGGCGGAACACGTCGCCTTCCACCGCCTCGACCTTGTCGAGGATCCTCAGCCCGCCCGCGGTGATGGCGCGGATCTCGAGCCCGAGCCGGCCGGGCAGGCGCGTGCCGAGCGGCGAGCCCGAGCGCAGCATGGCCCGCGCCCGCTGGCACTGGAAGCGCATGAGGTCCTGCCAGCGGCCGTCGGCGCGCCCCTCGGCGATCTGGCGCTCCTCGATGCCGAAGCGGCGCAGGTCCTCCTGCGGCAGGTACACGCGGCCCTTCGCCCAGTCCACGGCGACGTCCTGCCAGTGATTCGCGAGCTGCAGCCCCGAGCAGATGGCGTCGGAATCGCGCAGGTTCGCGGGGTCGTCCTTGCGGAAGAGCGCGAGCAGCAGCCGGCCCACCGGGTCCGCCGAGCGCCGGCAGTAGTCCATCAGCTCGTCGAAGCTCTCGTAGCGCTTCCTCGAAACGTCCTGGCGGAAGGCGTCGAGGAGGTCGTGGAAGAGCGCGAGCGGAAGGTCGTGGGCGACGATCGCGTCGTGCAGGCGCGAGAAGAGGGGGTCGGCGGGGCGCTCGCGCCGCCCGATCCGCTCGAGGGCCCGCGCGTGGCCGTCCAGGAGCGCCAGGCGCTCGGCGTCCGCGAGCTCGCCTTCGTCGGCGAAGTCGTCCGCGCTCCGGGCGAAGGCGTAGATGGCCTCCACCGGGGGCCGCAGGGCGGGCGGGAGAAGCCAGGAAGCGACCGGGAAATTCTCGTAGTGCTCGACTGGCAAGGGCGGGGGGAAACGCTTGAATTCTCGGGATTATATCGGTCCGGCGGGGCGCGAGGCGCCCGTCTCGGGGGGGCTGCGCTTCGGGTATAATTCGGCCTCACCGCGAAAGTGGCGGAATTGGTAGACGCACCGGATTTAGGTTCCGGCGCCGAAAGGCATGGGGGTTCGAGTCCCTTCTTTCGCACCAGGTTCGCTCGGCCGAATGCATCCCCGGATCGGCCCGTTTCCCGGCCGTGATGGCCGCCCCACGCGACGGTGACCCGGGAAAACCTCACAGGACATTCCAAGATGCAGCAGGCAGTCGAAACGAAGGTGAGCCCGCTCGAGCGGCAGCTGAAGGTCGCGGTGCCGGTCGCGCAGCTCGAGGCCGAGATCGCCGAGCGGATCAGGAAGCTCGCGCGCACCGTGAAGATGCAGGGCTTCCGGCCCGGCAAGGTGCCCATCAAGATGGTGGAGCGCCACTACGGGTTCCAGGTCCGCCAGGAGGCGCTCTCCGAGAGCGTGCAGCGCTCCTTCGTCGAGGCCGTGCGCAGCCAGAACTACCGCGTGGCGGGCCTGCCCCGCTTCGAGCCCGTGCAGGGCGGGACGGACGCGACCGCCTTCGAGTTCCAGGCGGTCTTCGAGGTCTATCCCGAGATCACCCTGGACGACCTCGCCGGGCGCAAGGTGACCCGGCCCGTGACCGAGGTGTCGGAAGCCGACGTGGACGCGACCATCCTCACGCTGCGCAAGCAGCGGGCGACCTACGAGCGCGTGGAAAGGGGCGCGGGCGAGGGCGACCTCGTGAACATCGACTTCGACGGCACGGTGGACGGGGAGCCCTTCGAGGGCGGCTCGGGGAAGAACTTCACCGTCGTCCTGGGCGAGGGGCGGATGCTGCCGGCCTTCGAGGCCGCGCTCGCCGGCCTCGCCGAGGGCGCGGAGAAGACCTTCCCGATCGTCTTTCCCGAGGACTACGTCGAGAACCTCAAGGGCAGGACCGCGCAGTTCACGGTCAAGGTGAACCAGGTCGCGGCGCCGAAGCTCCCCGAGGTGGACGCGCAATTCGCGAAGTCCCTGGGCGTGGAGGACGGCGACGTGGAGCGCATGCGCGCCGAGATCCGCCAGAACGTGGAGCGCGAGGTGAGGAAGCGCATCCAGGCCCGCGTGAAGGAGCAGGTGATGGAGGGCCTCGTCGCCGCCGCCACCTTCGAGGTGCCGCGCACCCTCCTCGACACGGAGGCCGCGCGCATGAGGGAAGCGGCGCTCGCGGACCTGAAGCAGCGCGGAATAGCCGCGCAGGGCGTCGAGCTTCCCGCTTCCATCTTCTCCGAGCGCGCCCGCCACCGCGTCACGCTCGGGCTCCTCGTCGCGGACCTCGTGCGCAGGAACGAGCTCGGGGCCCGGGCCGACCAGGTCCGCAAGGTGATCGAGGAGCATGCCGAGAGCTTCGAGCAGCCCGCGGAGATGGTCCGCTGGTTCTACGGCCAGCCCGAGCGCATGGCCGAGGTGGAGGCGGTCGTGATGGAGGACAACGTCGTAGAATGGTCGCTGGGACGCATGCAGGTCGAGGACCGGGTCACGGCCTTCGACGAACTCATGGGCACGAAGAAGCCCTGACCGGGGAGAAGCGATTGAGAGACGAATACCAGGGGCCCGTCGGCCTCGGCCTCATCCCGATGGTGATCGAGCAGTCGGGGCGGGGAGAGCGCGCCTACGACATCTACTCGCGCCTGCTCAAGGAGCGCGTGATCTTCCTGGTGGGCCCGATCAACGACTCCATGGCGAACCTGATCGTCGCGCAGCTGCTCTTCCTCGAGAGCGAGAACCCCGACAAGGACATCAACCTCTACATCAACTCGCCCGGCGGCAGCGTCTCGTCGGGTCTCGCGATCTACGACACGATGCAGTTCATCAAGCCCGACGTGTCGACCCTCTGCACGGGACTCGCGGCCAGCATGGGCGCCTTCCTCCTCGCCGCCGGGGCCAAGGGCAAGCGCTTCGTGCTCCCGAACTCGCGCGTGATGATCCACCAGCCCTCGGGCGGCTTCTCGGGCCAGGCTTCCGACATCGAGATCCACGCGAAGGAAGTGCTCTTCCTCAAGCGGCGCCTGAACGAGATGATGGCCCTGCACACCGGCCAGCCCATCGAGGTCATCGACCGCGACACGGACCGCGACAATTTCATGGGGGCCGAAGAAGCGGTAAAGTACGGGCTGATCGACAAGGTCCTCAAGAACCGCGCGCAGGTCGCGGCCTGAGGACGGGCGGGGACTCGCGATGACGGAAAAGGTCGGCGGAGAAAAGCTCCTCTATTGCTCCTTCTGCGGCAAGAGCCAGCACGAGGTGAGGAAGCTGATCGCCGGCCCCTCGGTGTTCATCTGCGACGAGTGCATCGACCTCTGCAACGACATCATCCGCGAGGAGGCCGCGCCCGACACGACGGCCAAGGCCGCGAAGAGCGACCTGCCCAGCCCGCACGAGATCTGCGACATCCTCGACCAGTACGTGATCGGCCAGGTGCAGGCGAAGAAGATCCTCTCGGTCGCCGTCTACAACCACTACAAGCGGCTGAAGTCCGGCGGCAAGCAGGACGAGGTCGAGCTCGCCAAGTCGAACATCCTGCTCATCGGCCCCACGGGCTCCGGGAAGACCCTCCTCGCGCAGACGCTCGCGCGGCTGCTGAACGTCCCCTTCGTGATCGCCGACGCGACGACGCTCACCGAGGCCGGGTACGTGGGCGAGGACGTCGAGAACATCATCCAGAAGCTCCTGCAGAAGTGCGACTACGACGTCGAGAAGGCGCAGCGCGGCATCGTCTACATCGACGAGATCGACAAGATCTCGAGGAAGAGCGACAACCCCTCGATCACCCGGGACGTGAGCGGGGAGGGCGTGCAGCAGGCGCTCCTCAAGCTGATCGAGGGCACCATCGCCTCCGTGCCGCCGCAGGGCGGGCGCAAGCACCCGAACCAGGAATTCGTCCAGGTCGACACCACGAACATCCTCTTCATCTGCGGCGGGGCCTTCAGCGGGCTCGAGAAGGTGATCCAGTACCGCACCGACACCTCCGGCATGGGCTTCGGGGCGCAGGTGCGCTCCTCCTCCGACCGCAAGGAGATGAACCTTCTCCTGCACGGCGTGGAGCCCGAGGACCTCATCAAGTTCGGCCTCATCCCCGAGTTCGTCGGCCGCCTGCCGGTGGTCGCCGTCCTCGAGGAGCTCGACGCGGGGGCGCTCGTGAAGATCCTCACGGAGCCCAAGAACGCGCTCGTGAAGCAGTACCAGAAACTTCTCGGCATGGAGGGCGTCGAACTGGAGTACCGCGACAACGCCCTCACCGCGATCGCCAAGCGGGCGCTGGAGCGGCGCACGGGCGCGCGGGGGCTTCGCTCCATCATCGAGCACGCGCTCCTCGAGATCATGTTCGACCTGCCCTCGCTTTCCAACGTCCAGAAGGTCGTCGTCGACGAAGGCTGCATCACCGGCGACACCAAGCCGCTGCTCATCTACGCCGACCAGCCGAAGGTCGCGGGTGGGCAGTCGTAGCGCCGCGGCCGTTTTCCCCGGCTCCCGGCGCGGTTCCGCCCCCCGCCCGCCGCCCCGCGGACGGGCCTTGATCGCCGGCCCCGCGGCCCCCATCTATTTCGCCTGAACCTTCCCAGGAACCCGCCATGACCGTCCCGTCCCCCGAATCCCGCGTGCTCCCGTTGCTGCCCCTGCGCGACGTGGTGGTGTTCCCGCACATGGTGATCCCGCTCTTCGTCGGGCGCCCCAAGTCCATCAAGGCCCTGGAGGCGGCGATGGAGGAGGGCAAGAACGTGGTCCTCGTGGCCCAGAAGTCCGCCGCGAAGGACGAGCCCGCCCCCGAGGACCTCTACGGGGTCGGCACCGTCTCGACGATCCTGCAGATGCTCAAGCTCCCCGACGGCACGGTGAAGGTGCTGGTCGAGGGCGTGCACCGCGCGGGCATCGTGCGCGTGCTCACCGACAAGGCGAACTTCGAGGGCGAGATCGAGCCGATCGTCACGGACGAGGCGGAATCCACGGAAGTGGAGGCCATGCGCCGCACGCTCCTCACGCAGTTCGACCAGTACGTGAAGCTCAACAAGAAGATCCCGCCCGAGGTC
Organism: uncultured Pseudomonadota bacterium; assembly: GCA_937898635.1. Taxonomy (GTDB): domain Bacteria; phylum Pseudomonadota; class Gammaproteobacteria; order Burkholderiales; family Usitatibacteraceae; genus FEB-7. The sequence continues at coordinate 18,363 of CALEJW010000045.1, forward strand.
CTCACCTCGCTCTCCGGGATCGACGGCGCCGGGCGCCTGTCCGACACGATCGCCGCGCACCTGCCGCTCAAGCTCGAGCAGAAGCAGCAGATCCTCGAGATGTTCGAGGTGGCCCGGCGCCTCGAGCAGCTCCTGCAGCTCCTCGAGACCGAGATCGACATCATGCAGGTCGAGAAGCGCATCCGCGGGCGCGTCAAGCGCCAGATGGAGAAGAGCCAGCGCGAGTACTACCTGAACGAGCAGGTGAAGGCCATCCAGAAGGAGCTGGGGGACGCCGAGGAGGGCGCGGACCTGGACGAGCTCGAGAAGAAGATCAAGGGCGCGCACATGCCCAAGGAGGCGCGCGTCAAGGCGGAAGCGGAGCTCAAGAAGCTCAAGCTCATGTCGCCGATGTCGGCCGAGGCGACGGTGGTGCGCAACTACATCGACACCCTCGTGGGCCTGCCCTGGAAGAAGAAGACCAAGGTCTCCGCCGACCTCAAGAACTCGGAGAAGATCCTCGACGCCGACCACTACGGACTGGAGAAGGTGAAGGAGCGCATCGTCGAGTACCTCGCGGTGCAGCAGCGCGTCGACAAGCTCAAGGCCCCGATCCTGTGCCTCGTCGGGCCGCCCGGCGTGGGCAAGACCTCGCTCGGGCAGTCCATCGCGCGCGCGACCAACCGCAAGTTCATCCGCATGTCGCTCGGCGGCGTGAGGGACGAGGCGGAGATCCGCGGCCACCGCCGCACCTACATCGGCTCCATGCCCGGCAAGATCCTGCAGAACATGAACCGGGTGGGCGTGAGGAATCCCCTCTTCCTGCTGGACGAGGTGGACAAGATGGGGATGGACTTCCGGGGAGACCCCTCCTCGGCGCTCCTGGAGGTGCTCGACCCCGAGCAGAACCACACCTTCGTCGACCACTACGTGGAAGTCGAGTACGACCTCTCCGACGTGATGTTCGTCGCGACCGCCAACACGCTCAACATCCCGGCCCCGCTCCTGGACCGCATGGAGGTGATCCGCCTCTCCGGCTACACCGAGAACGAGAAGGTGCACATCGCCAAGGAGTACCTGCTGCCCAAGCAGCTCAAGGCGAACGGCCTGAAGGCGGGCGAGCTGCTGGTGACCGACTCGGCCCTGCGCGACATCGCCCGCTACTACACGCGGGAGGCGGGCGTGCGCGGCTACGACCGGGAGCTCGCCAAGATCTGCCGCAAGGTCGTGAAGGCGATCCTCATCCGCAAACGCGAGGGCGCCACCGTCACGGTCAATGCGAAGAACCTGGACAAGTACCTGGGCGTGAGGAAGTTCACCTACGGGATCGCCGAGAAGGAGAACCAGGTGGGCCAGGTCACGGGACTCGCGTGGACCGAGGTCGGCGGCGAGCTCCTCACGGTGGAGGCGGCGAAGGTGCCCGGCAAGGGCAACACCGTCACCACGGGCAAGCTGGGCGAGGTGATGCAGGAGTCGATCAAGGCCGCGATCTCGGTGGTGCGCGCGCGCGCCAAGCGCCTGGGCATCCCCGAGGACTTCTACCAGAACCTGGACCTGCACATCCACCTGCCCGAGGGCGCGACGCCGAAGGACGGCCCCAGCGCGGGCATCGCCATCACCACGGCGCTGGTGTCCGTCCTCACCGGGATCCCCGTGCGCTGCGACGTGGCGATGACGGGCGAGATCACGCTGCGCGGCGAGGTGCTGCCGATCGGGGGCCTGAAGGAGAAGCTCCTCGCGGCCCACCGCGGCGGGGTGAAGACGGTGCTCATCCCGCACGAGAACGTGAAGGACCTCGCCGAGGAGCTGCCCGAGGAGGTGAAGGGCCAGATCGAGATCCTGCCCGTGCGCTGGATCGACGAGGTGCTCGACCGCGCGCTCGAGGCGAAGCCCGAGCCCGTGGCGGAATCCTCGCCCGCCTCGCCGCCGCCGGCCGCCGCGCCCGCTCCGGCCGCCAAGGGCGCGGTCGTCAAGCACTGAAACCCACCGGAACCATCGCCAGGGAGCAAGACGTGAACAAATCGGACCTGATCGAGGCGATCGCCAAGAGCGCCGACATCTCCAAGGCCGCCGCCGGCCGCGCCCTCGAGGGGGCGCTCGCGGCGATCCGGGGATCGCTGCGCAAGGGAGGCTCCGTGAGCCTCGTGGGCTTCGGCACCTTCCACGTGGGGCGGCGCGCGCCCCGCTCGGGACGCAACCCGCGCACCGGGGCTCCCATTCGGATCAAGGCCGCCAAGGTGCCCAAGTTCCGCGCTGGAAAAGCGCTCCGCGATGCGCTAAACTGACGGGCTTCCCGGGTGCTTAGCTCAGTTGGTAGAGCGTCGCCCTTACAAGGCGAAAGTCGGGGGTTCGAGACCCTCAGCACCCACCAGCGCACGAGTGCCGCGCCCGCGGGGGCCCGACGCAGGAGCGCCGGCGGGGCCGGGAGCCAGTCTTAGGGAGTGGTAGTTCAGTTGGTTAGAATACCGGCCTGTCACGCCGGGGGTCGCGGGTTCGAGTCCCGTCCACTCCGCCAGTCCACCAGGGCGAACCCGTGCGGGTTCGCCCTTTTCGCTTGACCGCCCGTTTTCCAGGGCCCCGAGGCCAAGGTCGCCATGCTCGCCCAGATCCGATCGCTAGCGCAGTACAAGATCGTCAAGTTCCTCTTCGCGATCTTCCTCATCATTCCCTTCGGTCTCTTCGGCATCGACTACTACTTCCGCACGCCCCTGGGGGGAGACACGATCGCGACGGTGGGCGAGCTCCGCGTGAGCCAGGGCGACTTCGACCAGGCGTTGCGCACGCAGCAGGAGACGCTCCAGGCCCAGTTCGGGCGCAACTTCGACGCCTCGATCATGGAGAACCCGGAGCTTCGCCGCTCCGTACTCGAGCGCGTGGTGAACGAGCGGCTCATCGCCCTGGGCGCGGCGCGCGCCGGGGTGAAGATCGGCGACGCGACGCTCGCCGATCGCATCGCGGGCGAGCCCGCCTTCCAGGACGACGGGAAGTTCTCCCGGGAGCGCTACGAGGCGATCGCGCGCTCCCAGGGCTTCAGCGTCGTGGGGCTCGACGAGCGGATCCGCGAGGACATGCGGCTCGCCCGCTACCGCGACGCGATCGTGCAGACGGCCTTCGTGCCGCGCACGACGCTCGACGGCTTCATCCGGCTCTCGGAACAGAGCCGCGAAGTGAGCGTGGTCACCGTCGGCCCCGAGGGCTTCGCCGCGGAGGTGAAGCCCACCGAGGCGCAGCTCAAGGCCTACTACGACGCCCACGCGCGCGACTACGCCGTGCCCGAGCAGGTCCGCGTGGAGTACGTGGAACTCTCCCTGGATGCCCTCGCGGCGAAAACGCCCGTCGATCCCGAGGACGTGCGCAAGTTCTACGAGTCCAGCAAGTCGCGCTTCGTGCAGCGCGAGGAGCGCCGCGCGAGCCACATCCTGATCAGCGTGAAGCCCGACGCGGGCGAGGCGGAGCGCAAGGCCGCCGAGGCCAGGGCGAGCGCGCTCGCCGCGCAGCTGCGCAAGGCGCCGGCCGGATTCGCCGAGGCGGCGAAGAAGAACTCCCAGGACCCCGGTTCGGCGGTGCAGGGCGGCGACCTCGGCTTCTTCGCGCGCGGCGCGATGGTGAAGCCCTTCGAGGAAGCCGCGTTCGCGGCGAAGAAGGACGAGATCGTGGGCCCGGTGCTCTCCGACTTCGGCTACCACGTGATCCGGGTGACGGAGGTGAAGCCGGAGAAGGGCAAGAGCCTCGCGGAGGCCGCGCCCGAGATCGAGGCCGAGCTCAAGAAGGGCGCGGCGGCCCGCCGCTTCGCGGAGGTGGCCGAGGGGCTCACGAACATCGTCTACGAGCAGTCCACGAGCCTCAAGCCCGCCGCGGACACCTTCAAGCTCCCGCTCCAGCAGTCGGGCTGGTTCGGCCGGACCGGCGGCGCGCCCCCGCTGCTGGCCAACCCGAAGCTGATCGCGGAAATCTTTTCCGACAACACGATCAAGGCGAAGCGCAACACCGCCGCGATCGAGGTCGCCCCGAGCGTGCTCGTCGCCGCCCGCGTGCTCGAGCACAAGCCGGCCGACCAGCGCCCGTTCGAGTCGGTGCGCGCCCAGATCGAGCAGCGCTACAAGCGCGAGGAGGCCATGAAGCTCGCCACCGCCGACGGCGAGGCGAAGCTCAAGGCCGCCCGGGAGGGCAAGGACGGCGGCCTCAAGTGGCCCGCACCCCTCGCCGTGAGCCGCCAGAAGCCGGGCGGGCTCGCGCCGCAGGTCCTCGACCGCGTCTTCCGCGCGGACGCGAAGAAGCTTCCCGCGGTCGTGGGCGTGGCCACGCCCCTGGGCTATTCGCTGGTGAAGATCACCAAGGTGATCGAGGTCGAGGCGATCGACGAGGACAAGCGGAAGGGCCTCGCCGAGCAGTTGCGCCAGACCGTGGCGATGAGCGAGCTCGAGTCCGTCCTGAAGGGCCTGAAGCAACGGATCGGGGTCGAGGTGCGCACGGACGCCCTGCAGAAGAAGGCCGGCTCCTAGCGCGCGGCCCGGCGGCTACTCCTCCGCGAGGCCCGCCGTGGTGGTGCTGAACCCCGCGTCCACGTGGGTCACCTCGCCCGTGATGCCGCTCGAGAGGTCGGAGAGCAGGAAGGCCGCGACGTTGCCCACCTCGTCGGCGGTCACGTTGCGGCGCAGCGGCGCGTTCCTCTCGACGAAGCGGAAGATCTTGCCGAAGTCGCCGATGCCCGCGGCCGCGAGGGTCTTGATCGGGCCCGCCGAGATCGCGTTCACGCGGATCCCCTGGGGACCCAGTCCCGCCGCGAGGTAGCGCACGCAGGCCTCCAGGCTCGCCTTCGCGAGCCCCATCACGTTGTAGCGCGGGATCGAGCGCACGGAGCCGAGGTAGGTGAGGGTGACGATCGACCCGGCGCGGCCCTTCATGAGCGGGGCGCCAGCCTTGGCGAGCGCGGCGAGGCTGTAGCTCGAGATGTCGTGGGCGATGCGGAAGGCCTCGCGCGTGACGCTCTCGTGGAACTCGCCCTTGAGCGCCTCGCGGGGCGCGAACGCGATGGCGTGGACGATGCCGTCGAGCCCGTCCCAGTGCCGCGCGAGGCCCGCGAAGAGGGCCTCGATCTGTGCGTCGTCGGCCACGTCGCAGGCAAAGAGGGGCGGTGCGCCGAATTCCCCGGCGAGCTCGGCCACCCGCTCGCGGATGCCCTCGCCCTGGTAGGTGAAGGCGAGTTCCGCCCCCTCGCGGAAGAGCGCCTTCGCGACGCCGTAGGCGATGGACCGGTTGGAGAGCATCCCGGTGACGAGAACGCGCTTTCCCTGCATGAACCCCATTGCGGGCGTCCTTTCCCAGTAGAATTGCGGCAATTTTCGGCGGCGAACGGGGTCGAATTCTATCGCATTCCCGGCCCGGCTCCCCGCCGCCGCCCCACGGAGGTCCGAATTCCATGAAGCCCGCGAGCCTCGTCGCCCCGTTCCTCGCCGCCCTGGCCATCGCCGCGCCCGCCGCCGCGGAGCAGACCGCCAGGGTCTTCCGCTACGCGTTCGAGGTGGCCGAGACGGGCTTCGACCCGGCCGAGATCTCGGACCTCTACTCCTCGAACGTGATCGCGAACATCTTCGACCCGCCGCTCGCCTACGACTACCTGGCGAGGCCGATCAAGCTCGTCCCGAACACGCTCGTCGCGATGCCCGAGGTGACCGAGAACGGGACGCTCTACACGATGCGCGTGAAGCCCGGCATCTACTTCGCCGACGATCCGGCCTTCAAGGGCGCGAAGCGCGAGCTCACGGCCCAGGACTACGTGTACTCGATCAAGCGCCTCTTCGACCCGAAGAAGCGCTCGCCCAACCTGTACCTCCTCGAGGGCCAGATCGTGGGCATGGACGAGGTGCTCGCCGACGCGCGCCGCAACAACCGCATGGACTACGCCGCCGTGGCCGAGGGCCTGCGCGCGCTCGACCGCTACACCTTCCAGATCCGCCTCAAGCAGCCCAACTACAACTTCCTCTACTACCTCGCCTACTGCAACCTCACCTGCGCGGTGGCCCGCGAGGTCGCCGAGGAATACGGCGAGCGCACCGCCGAGCACCCGGTGGGCACGGGGCCCTTCCGGCTCGCGTTCTGGAAGCGCTCCTCGAAGATGGTGTTCGAGGCCAACCCGAACTTCCGCGAGGAGCGCTACGACGGCGAGCCCGCGCCCGGCGACGAGTCCGCGCGGGCGATCCTCGCGAAGCTCAAGGGCAAGCGCCTGCCGATGGTCGACCGCGTGGAGGTGTACGTGATCGAGGAGCCCCAGCCGCGCTGGCTCGCGTTCCTCAACAACGAGCTCGACTTCATCGAGCGCCTGCCCAACGAGTTCGCGAACGTCGCCACGCCCAACAACGAGCTTTCCGCGAACCTGCGCCGGCGCGGCATCCGGATGGAGCGAACGCCCGGCATCGAGCTCACCTACTCCTACTTCGGCATGAAGGATCCCGTGGTCGGCGGCTACGAGCCGGAAAAGGTGGCGCTGCGCCGCGCGATCGTGCTGGGCCAGGACGTGGGCGCCGAGATCCGCATCGCCCGCAAGAACCAGGCGATCCCCGCGCAGAGCCCCATCGGCCCGGGGGCGCTCGGCTACGACCCGGACTTCCGCTCGACCGCGACCGAGTACAACCCCGCCAAGTCCAAGGCGCTGCTGGACATGTACGGCTACCTCGACTGCGACGGCGACGGCTGGCGCGACCTGCCGCGCAAGGCCCCCGCGGAGCCGTGCCGGCCCTTCACGCTGGAGTACGCCTCCGCGCCCGGCGCCCAGCAGAAGCCGCTCGACGAGAACTGGAAGAAGAACATGGATGCGATCGGCATCAACATGGGCTTCAAGAAGGCCAAGTGGCCGGACCTCCTCAAGGAATCGAAGGCGGGGCGCCTGCAGATGTGGGGCGTGGGCTGGAGCGCCGCCGTCCCCGACGCCGACTCCTTCTTCGTGCTGCTCTACGGGCCCAACGCGGGGCAGGCGAACCACTCGCGCTTCGACCTGCCGGAGTTCAACCGCCTCTACGAGCAGGCCCGGCGCCTGCCCCACGGGCCGGAGCGCGACGCGCTCTACCGCGAGATGAACCGGCTTTTCCTCGTGTACTCGCCGTGGCGGCTGGGCGTGCACCGCATCTACACGGACCTTTCCCAGCCCTGGACCGTGGGCTTCAAGCGCCACCCGGTGATGCGCGGCTTCTGGAAGTTCATCGACATCGACCCGGCCGTGCTCACCACGGCGAGCCGGTAGTCCCCGTGCCGAAGTCCTCGGCCCGGGCCCGGCTTGCCGCCGTCCTGGCGACGGCCGTCCTCGCCGCGTCCGCCGCGGCCGCGCCCCTGAAGGTACTGCGCGTTCCCTTCGTGATCGCGGAGACCAACTTCGATCCGGCCTTCGTCTCCGACACCTACTCGACCACGGTGCTCGACGAGATCTTCGAGCCGCCCCTCACCTACGACATGCTCGCGCGGCCCTACAAGCTCAAGCCCCAGACGGCCGAGGCGATGCCCGAGGTGACCGAGGCAGGCCGCGTGTACACGGTGAGGCTCAAGCGGGGAATCCACTTCGCCGACGACCCGGCCTTCGGGGGCGCGCGGCGCGAGCTCACGGCGAAGGACTACGAGTTCGCGATCAAGCGCCTGATCGACCCGGCCATCCGCTCGCCCAATGCCTGGCTGGTGGAGGGACGGATCGAGGGCATCGACGAGGCGGCCGCCGCGGCGAAGAAAGCGGGGCGGCTCGACTACGACCTGCCGATCCGCGGCGTGGAGACGCCGGACCGGTACACGCTTCGCATCCGGCTCGCCAAGCCCGACTACAACTTCGTCTACATCCTCGCCATGGCCACGCTCGGCGCGCAGGCGAGGGAGGTGGTCGAGCGCTACGGCGCGGACATCGGCGCGCACCCCGTGGGCACCGGGCCCTACCTGCTCAAGGAGTGGAAGCGCTCCTCGAAGATCGTGCTCGAGAGAAACCCCGGCTTCCGGGAGGTGTACTACGAGGCCGAGCCGCCGCCCGATGATCCGGTGTCCCAGCGCCTCTATCGCGAGATGAAGGGCAAGCGCATCCCCCAGATCGACCGCGTGGAGATCGCCGTGATCGAGGAGTCGCAGCCGCGCTGGCTCGCCTTTCTCAACGGAGAACTCGACTGGGTGAACCTCCCCTACGAGTTCAAGAGCATGGCGCTGCCCGGGGACCGGCCCGCGCCCTGGCTCGCGAAGAAGGGCGTGAAGTACATCCCCGGCATCGACATCGACGTGACCTACATGTACTGGAACATGAAGGACCCGGTGTGGGGGGGCTACACGCCGGAGAAGGTCGCGCTGCGCCGCGCCATGGGCCTCGCCTACGACATGGACGCGGAGATCTTCCTCGTGCGCAACGGCACCGCGATCGAGGCGCAGTCGCCCCTGCCGCCGGGCGTCCTCGGGTACGACCCGCAGTTCCACCTGGGGCCGTCCTACGACCCGGCGCGCGCGAAAGCGCTGCTCGACATGTTCGACTACCTCGACCGCGATGGCGACGGCTGGCGCGAGCAACCCGACGGCAAGCCCCTCGTCTTCACCTACGCGACGGGCCCCACCCAGCTCGAGCGGCTCTTCACGCAGCTCTGGAAGAAGAACATCGAGGCGATCGGCATCCGCGTCGAGGTGATGGTCGAGAAGTGGCCCGACCTGCGCAAGAAGTCCAAGCTCGGCAAGCTCTCCAACTGGCACCTCGCGTGGAGCTACGACTACCCGGACGCGGAGAACGGCCTGCAGCTCCTCTACGGGCCCAACTGCGGCTCGTCCAACGACGGCTGCTTCCAGCTCGAGGCCTACGACCGGCTCTACGAGAAGGCCGCGGCCCTGCCGCCGGGGCCCGAGCGCACGGCGATCTACGGCGAGATGGTCCGCCTGGTCGCGGTCTACGCGCCCTGGAAGTCCTTCGTCCACCGCAAGCGCGACCAGATGATCCAGCCCTGGGTGCTCGGCTGGCGCAAGCACAATTTCATCCACGACGCCTACCGCTACGCCGACATCGACCTCGAGGTCCGGGCGAGGTACCTGAAATGAGCGCCCGGACCGGGGCGGCGGCGGCCATACCCCCTGGCGACAACGCTATAATTCGCGATTTGCCCGATTCCGGAGCGCCTGCTTGAAGCGACCCCTCGCCCGCCTCGCCGCCATCCTCGCCTGCGCGCTCGTCGCCGCCGGCCCGGCCGGCGCGGCGGTGGAGCGCAAGGTCCTTCGCATGGCCTTCCGCACCGCCGAGACGGGCTTCGATCCGCAGCGCATCTTCGACCGCTACTCGGTGGGGATCTGCGAGAACCTCTTCGAGCCGCTGCTCACCTACGACTACCTCGCCCGGCCGGTGAGGCTCGTGCCGCTCACGGCCGAGGCGATCCCCGTTCCGGAGGAGGGCGGCACGCGCTACACCTTCCGCATCCGCCCCGGCATCCTCTTCGCGGACGACCCGGCGTTCAAGGGGCGCAAGCGCGAGCTGGTCGCGCGCGACATCGAGTACTCGATCAAGCGCTTCCGCGACCCGAAGTACGCGAGCCCCTACGAGTGGCTCTTCGAGAACAAGATCGTCGGGCTGGACGCCCTCGCGGAGTCGGCGAAGAAGAACGGCGGGCGCCTCGACTACGACGCGAAGGTCCCGGGCCTGGAGGTCCGCGACGACTACACCATCAGCTTCAAGCTGACGGAGCCCGACTTCAACTTCCTCTACGTGCTCGCGATGCCCAACGTGGTCCCCGTGGCGCGGGAGGTGATCGAGGCCTACGGCGACGACACCATGGCGCACCCCGTCGGCACCGGGCCTTTCATCCTGAAGGACTGGGTGCGCCGCTCGAAGATCGTGCTCGAGCGCAACCCCAACCACCGCGGCTACGAGCTCGACACGAGCCACGCGGACCCCGCCGACGAATGGGACCGGCGCGCGATCGACGCCCTGCGCGGCAAGCGCCTGCCGCTGCTCGACCGCGTGGAGGTCTACCCCATCGAGGAGGAGCAGCCGCGCTTCCTCGCCTTCATCAACCGCGAGCACGACCTCCTGGACGAGACGCCCTTCGAGTTCATCGACCAGGTGCTGCCCAACGGCCGGCTCGCCCCGAACCTCGCGAGGCTCGGCGTGATGGTGTTCCGGGAGGAGCAGCCCGAGATCACCTACGACGTCTTCAACATCGACGACCCCGTGGTGGGCGGCTACACCCCGGAGCGGGTCGCCCTGCGCCGCGCGATGGTCCTCGCCCACGACCGCGACCAGGAGATCGGGATCGTGAGGAAGGGCCAGGCGCTCCCCGCCCAGAGCCCGGTGCCGCCGGGGATCGTCGGCTTCGACAGCGCCTTCCGCGCGACCCAGCAGGACGTCGACCCGGCGCGCGCCAAGGCGCTGCTCGACATGTTCGGCTACACGGACCGCAACGGCGACGGCTGGCGGGAGCGCCCCGACGGCCGGCCGCTCGCGATCGACTACAAGTACAACGCCGGCAACCAGTCGAACCGCCAGCTCGCCGAGCTGTGGTCCAAGTCGATGGCCGCGATCGGCATCCGGATCGAGGCGCAGGCGGTGCAGTTCGCCGACCTCCTGAACGACAAGCGGGTGGGCAAGTTCCAGATGGCGGGCTCGGCGTGGATCGCGGACTACCCGGACGCGCAGAACTTCCTGCAGCTGCTCTACGGGCCCAACACCGGCCAGTCGAACGAGGCCCGCTTCAGGCTGGCGGAGTTCGACCGGCTCTACCGGCGCTCCCAGGCCGTGCCCGACAGCCCCGAGCGCAACGCCATCTACCGGGAGATGAACCGCCTCATCCTCGCCTACGCGCCCTGGCGCCTGGGCGTGCACCGGATCTTCAACCACCTGCAATACCCCTGGGTGAAGGGCTACAAGAAGCACCCGATCCTCTACACGAACTTCAAGTACCTCGACCTGGACGTCGCCGCCCGCGCGGCGGCGGCCCGGTAGCCTCCCCGGAGCCGCGCGGCGCGGCCGACCGGACCACGAAGCTGGAAGGAGAAGAAGCGTGACCGCCTACGTAATCCGACGAATGTGGCAGATGATCCCGACGCTCGCTGGCGTGATCCTGCTCATCTTCTTCCTGTTCAACTGGGTGGGGGGCGACCCCGCGCAGGTTCTCGCCGGGAAGATCTCCAACCCCGAGCAGATCGCGAACATCCGGAAGCAATTGGGCGTCGACCAGCCCTACTGGTACCAGCTCTGGGTGTTCGTGCAGCAGGTCTTCACCTTCGACTTCGGGCGCAGCTGGTCCACCAACGAGGAGGTCTCGCGCATCCTCCTCACGCGGGTCGGGCCCACGCTCACCATCATGGTGCCGGTGCTCCTGATCGAGACCACGCTCGCGGTGGTCTTCGCGATCATGGTGGCCTATGTGCGCGGCAGCCTCACCGACCGCACGATCATGGTGATCTGCACCACCGCCATGTCCATCAGCTTTCTCGTCTACATCATCTTCGGGCAGTGGCTCTTCGGCTTCATCCTCGGCTGGTTCCCCGTGCAGGGCTGGAGCGAGAGCTACTGGCGCAACCTCACCAACTACGCGCCGCTGCCCATCATGCTGGCGATCTTCGTGGGCCTCGCCCCGCAGCTGCGGCTCTACCGCTCGTTCTTCCTCGAGGAGATCAACCAGGACTACGTGCGCACCGCGCGCGCCAAGGGCCTGCCGGAGAAGAAGGTGATGATGAAGCACGTGCTGAGGAACGCCCTCATCCCCATCCTCACGAACGTCGGCATCTACCTGCCCAGCGTCTTCGTCGGCTCCTTCCTCCTCGAGGTCTTCTTCTCGATCCCGGGGCTGGGGCGCGAGATCGTGACGGCGGTGAACCGCAGCGACTTCCCGGTGATCAAGGCGGTGACGGTCTACCTCGCCGTGCTCACCATGTTCGTGAACCTGCTGGTCGACGTGATGTACAAGCTCGTCGACCCGCGCGTGTCCTTCAAGTGAGGCCCGCATGAGCGCCGTTCTCCCCCGCAACGCCCCGCCCGTGATGCAGGAATCCCCGGGCCTGTGGATCCTCGCGTGGCGCCGCCTGCTGAACGACCGCGTGGGCGTCATCTGCCTCGCGGTGGTCGCCGCCTACCTCGCGATGATGCTCGCCTCCTTCACGGGGCTCGTCGCCGGCGACTGGAACAAGGAAAAGGGCGTCTCCTACGCCAACCCCGCCTTCCTCGCCGGGGCGGAGAACCTCGAGGCGAGGGAGGTCACCAACAAGGACGCGAGCACGCGGGCCAAGCCCGTCGATCTCTCGGACATCGACCCGCTCGCGCCGCGCTACAAGGAGTGGGAGGAGCGCGCGGCGAAGATCGCGGTGACCGAGACCCGCCGGTCCGAGACGCTCCCCTTCGGCGGCGACAAGTGGGGACGCGACGTGCTGGCCAAGGCGGTCAAGGGCTCCGAGGTGTCGATCTTCGTGGGCCTCACCGCCGCGCTCTTCGCGACCCTCATCGGCACCGTGCTCGGCGCGATGGCGGGCTACTGGGGCGGGCGGGTGAACGACTTCCTGGAGTGGTTCTACAACATCTTCACCTCGATCCCCTACATCCTCCTCATCCTCGCCTTCGCGGCGGTGTTCAAGCGCGGCCTGGACACGATCATCGTGATCCTCGCCCTCACGGGCTGGACGGGCATCTACCGCCTGGTGCGCGCGGAGTACATCAAGCACTGCGGCCGCGAGTACGTGAAGGCGGCGCAGGCGATCGGCGCCTCGCACCTGTCGCGCATGTTCATCCACATCCTGCCCAACGCGAGCCACGTGATCCTGGTGCAGCTCTCCCAGCACGTGGTGAGCTTCATCAAGGCGGAGGTGATCCTCTCCTTCCTGGGCCTGGGCGTGCCGGTGGACATGGTGTCCTGGGGAACGATGCTCGCCGAGGCGCAGAACGAGCTCGTGATCGGCAAGTGGTGGCAGCTCTTCGCCGCGGGCGCGAGCATGGCGATCCTGGTGACCGCCTTCTCGATGCTCACCGACAGCCTGCGCGACGCGCTGGATCCGAAGCTCAAGTGAACCCGGGGACGACGAGCATGGCGAACGAACAGAATCTCCTGCGGGTCCAGGACCTGCGGGTCAGCTTCCGCATCGACCGGCACACGACCTTCGAGGCGGTGAAGGGGATCTCCTTCGACATCCCCACGCACCGGATCGTGGCCCTCGTGGGCGAGTCGGGCAGCGGCAAGTCCGTCTCCGCGATGTCGATCCTGGGCCTGCTCCCGGAGAACGCGATCGTGCCCGCCGGGAGCCGGATCCTCTACGGCGGCGCCGACCTCCTCAAGGCCCCGGAGGAGCGCCTGCAGGACATCCGCGGCAAGGACATCTCGGTGATCTTCCAGGAGCCGATGACCTCGCTCAACCCCGTGTTCCCGGTGGGCGAGCAGATCGGCGAGGTGCTGCGGCTGCACATGGGGCTCTCCCCGAAGGCGGCCGCCGCGCGCGCGGTCGAGCTCCTCGGCGAGGTCGGCATCCCGGAGCCGCAGCTTCGCGCGAGGAGTTTTCCCCACGAGCTCTCGGGCGGGCAGCAGCAGCGGGTCATGATCGCGATGGCGATCGCCTGCGAGCCCAAGCTCCTCATCGCCGACGAGCCCACCACCGCGCTCGACGTGACCATCCAGAAGCAGATCCTCGAGCTCATGGCGAGGCTGCAGGAGAAGCACCACATGTCGGTGCTCTTCATCACCCACGACCTGGGCGTCGTGGGCGAGATCGCCGACCACGTGGTGGTGATGCAGGAGGGCGCGGTCCAGGAGCAGGGACCGGTGCGCGACATCTTCGAGCGCCCGCAGCACCCCTACACCAAGGCGCTCCTCGCCTGCCGGCCGCGCCTGGACCGCCGGCCGATGCGCCTTCCCGTGATCGACGACTTCCTGAAGGAGGGCGGGCTCGCGAACTACGACGAGCGCCCGCGCGGCGTGAAGGAGGGCGACGCGGTGATCCTGGAAGCCAGGAGCCTCAACAAGACCTTCTTCCTGAAGGAGGGGTTCTTCGGCAAGAAGGCGGTGCCGGCGGTGAAGGACGTGAACTTCCGCCTCGCCCGCGGCAAGACGCTGGGGCTGGTGGGGGAATCGGGCTCGGGCAAGACCACGGTCGGGCTCACCCTCATGCGCCTTCACGACGCCACGAGCGGCGAGGTGCTCTTCGAGGGCAAGAACCTCCTCGCGCTCTCGGACCGGGAGATGATGGCCTACCGCCGGCGCATCCAGATCATCTTCCAGAACCCGTACGCCTCCCTCAACCCGCGCTTCACGATCGGCAACATCCTCACCGAGCCCATGAAGATCCACGGGATCGGCGCCAGCCAGAAGGAGCGCGTGGACCTCGCCTTCGAGATGCTCTCGAAGGTCGGGCTGCACCCGTCCTCGTTCTACAAGTACCCGCACGAGTTCTCGGGCGGGCAGCGCCAGCGCATCGCCATCGCCCGCTGCCTCACGATGAAGCCGGACGTCCTCATCTGCGACGAGTCGGTCTCCGCGCTCGACGTGTCGGTGCAGGCGCAGGTGCTGAACCTCCTCCAGGACCTCCAGGACGAGTTCAACCTCTCCTACATCTTCATCTCCCACGACCTCGCCGTGGTGAAGTACATCTCCGACGAGATCATGGTGATGAACCAGGGCGAGATCGTGGAGATCGCGAACGCCGACGAGATCTACCTGAACCCCCGGCAGGAATACACGAGGAAGCTCCTCGCCTCGATCCCGCGCGGCTGGAGCGCCTCCCGGGCCGCGGCCTGAGCCGGACTCGGGAGCCCGCGATGAGCGTCCTGGGGAGGATCGCCGGACTGCCCCTCGCCCTCGCGCTGGCGGCGGCCCAGGCCGCCCCGCCCGAGCGCCCCCTCATCGGCACCTACGACGCGGCCACGGTGACGCGCCTGTGCGACGAGGGAATCGCGCGGGCGAAGGACGCCCTCGCGGCGATGGAGGCGAGGAAGGGCGGGGCCGGCTTCTTCGACGAGTGGAACCGGCTGCAGATCCGGATCGAGGACGTGGTGAATCCCATCTACCTGATGGGCAGCGTCCACCCCGACAAGACGGTGCGCGACGCGGCCGACCCCTGCCTCACGCGCTACACCACGCTTTCGACGGAGATCTTCCAGAGCGAGAAGCTCTTCGCGCGCGTGAAGGCCGCGCGGACGGCCAACGCGAGGCAGGCGAAGCTGCAGAAGGACCTCGTCGAGGGCTTCGAGGACTCGGGCGTGGCGCTCCCGCCGGACAAGCGAGCGCGCGCGAAGGAGATCTTCGACCGGCTGGAGCTGCTGCGCCAGGAATACGACCAGCGCATCCGCGACGACCCGACGAAGGTGACGGTGACGCCCGCGGAGATGGAGGGCATGCCCGAGGCGTACGTGAAGGCGCAGAAGAAGGACGGCGAGGGCAACTTCGTGCTCGGCCTGGACTATCCCGCCTACGCGCCCTTCCTGGCGGGGGCGAGGAGCGAGGCGGCGCGCAAGCGCTACTACACGGCCAAGCTGCGCGAGGGTGGCGAGGAGAACCTCGCGCGCCTGGACGAGATCTTCCGGCTGAGGAAGGAGCTCGCGGGGCTCTATGGACTGCCGAGCTTCGCGCACTACTCGCTTCGCCGGAAGATGGCCGGCACGCCCGGCGCGGTGGAGAAGTTCCTCGCCGAGGTGAAGTCCGCGGTCCGGAGCGTGGAGGCGCGCGAGCTGGACGAACTGCGCGCCGCGAAGGCCGCGGAGGAGGGCAAGGACGCCGCCGCGACGTCCTTCGGCCGCTGGGACCTCTTCTACTGGCAGGAGCGCGTGCGCAAGGCGCGCTTCGCGGTCGACCAGGAGGAGATGCGCCGGTACTTCCCGACGGGAAAGGCGGTCGCGTTCACGCTGCTCCTGTCCGAGACGCTCTACGGGGTGAAGTTCACCGAGCGCAAGGTGCCGGTGTGGCATCCCGAGGTGCGCTACTTCGACGTGACCGACGCGGCGTCGGGCGCCTTCCTCTCGGGTTTCTACCTGGATCTCTTTCCCCGCGAGGGCAAGTACAACCACGCCGCGGCATTTCCGGTGCGCGGCGCGAGCCTCGCCGCGAAGCGCACCCCGGTGTCGGTGCTCGTGACGAACTTCAACCGCACCGGCCTCGACCCGGAGGAGATGGAGACGCTCCTGCACGAGTTCGGCCACGTGCTGCACGGCGTGCTGTCGAGGACGGACTACGTCACCCACGCGGGCACGAGCACGCCCGGCGACTTCGTCGAGGCCCCCTCGCAGATGTTCGAGGAGTGGGTCCGGCGGGAGCAGCCGCTCGCGCTCATGGCGAAGGTCTGCCCCGGGTGCCCGCGCCTGGGCAAGGAGGACATCGAGCGCCTCGCGGCCGCGCGCCGCTTCGGCAAGGGCATCCTCTACGCCCGGCAATGGCTCTACGCGGCCTTCGACATGGCGCTCTCGACCGGGCCGCAGCCCGCGATGGCGGCGTGGAAGCGCCTGGAAGCCGGGACGCCGCTCGGCTTCGTGGAAGGGACGTACTTCCCGGCGTCCTTCAGCCACATCGCGTCGAACTACGCCGCGGGCTACTACGGCTACATGTGGTCGCAGGCGATCGCGCTCGACATGCTCTCGGCCTTCTCGAAGGACATGCTCGACGCGAAGGTCGGCCGGCGCTACCGCGAGGCGATCCTCTCCCAGGGCGGGCAGCGCGAGCCGGCCGACATGGTGAGGAAATTCCTCGGCCGCGAGCCTTCGAGCGACGCCTTCTTCGCGGAGATCACGGGGCGGCGCTAGCGCGCGCGATTCACCTGCGGCGCGCGCGGGCTTTCGGGCGCCCGTTGGCCGTATAATTTCCCTTCCCCCGAATACCTTCCCACCGGAGACCTCCCATGTTCACGCTCATGGCGCTTCCCTACGCCGACAACGCGCTCGCACCCGTCATCTCCGCCAACACGCTCGGCTTCCACCACGGCAAGCACCACAAGACCTACGTGGACAACCTGAACAACCTGGTGAAGGGGACGGAGCTCGAGGGCAAGTCGCTCGAGGACGTGGTGATGGCGACCGCGGGCAAGGCGGACAAGGCGCCGCTCTTCAACAATTCCGCGCAGATCTGGAACCACGACTTCTACTGGAAGAGCCTCAAGCCGGGCGGCGGCGGCACGCCCACGGGCAGGATCGCCGACAAGCTGAACGAGTCCTTCGGCAGCTTCGAGGAGTTCAGGAAGCAGATGTCGGCGACCACGATCTCGCAGTTCGGCAGCGGCTGGGGCTGGCTCGTGGCCGACGGCGCCGGCAAGCTCAAGGTGGTGAAGACGGGCAACGCGGAAGTGCCGATGTCCCAGGGCCTGAAGCCCCTGCTCACCATCGACGTGTGGGAGCACGCCTACTACCTCGACCACCAGAACCGTCGCGCCGACTACGTGAACGCGGTGATCGACAAGCTCCTCGACTGGGAATTCGCGGCCGCGAACCTCGGCTAGCGCCCTGCGGCGACCGGGGACGCTGCCCGTTCCCCGCGCCTACTGCAGGCGAAGGCGCAGGCCCGGCTGGATGATCGCGCGGGCCGAGAGGTTGTTCAGCTGCAGCAGGTCCGGGACGTCGCGGCCGAATTGCCGCGCGATGCCGTAGACGGTGTCGCCCGACTTCACCGTGTAATAGCCGCCGGGGGACGCGACGGGTTTCGCGCCGTCCGGGCCGCGGCCGGGCACGAGGATCGGCTGGGAGGCGGTGAGGCGGCCCTTGCGGTTCACGTGCAGGTTGTTCGCGTGGCGCAGCGCCGCGCCGGAAAGCCCGTGCCGGCGCGCGATCGCGTCCACGCTCTCGCCCCTGCGCCCCTGGATCGTCTTCCAGGTGACCAGCGGGCGGTCCCAGTTCTCCAGGTTCTCGCGGAAGAGCTCCGCCTTGTCCAGCGGCAGGACGAGCGTGCCGGCCTGCGCCATCGCCACGGGCTTGTTGTGGGACGGGTTGAGGGCGATGAACTCGTCCTCCGGCATGCCCGCGAGGCTCGCGGCGAGCTTCACGTCGATCCTCGCGGGCGCCTCGACCGTCGTGAAGTAGGGCTGGTCCGGGATCGACTCGAGCTCGACCCCGTACAGGCCCGGCGCGAGCACGATGTTCTTCACCGCCACGAGCTTCGGCACGTAGTTCGTCGTCTCCGGGGGGAGCTTGAGGTCGAGGTAGCCGGTGGGCAGCCCGCGCCGCTGGTTGGCGGCGATCGCGCGCCCGACGCAGCCCTCGCCGCAGTTGTAGGCCGCGAGCGCGAGTTCCCAGTTCCCGAACATGTCGTGCAGCTTCTGCAGGTAGTTGAGCGCGGCGTCCGTCGCGGCCACGATGTCGCGGCGGTTGTCCTTGAACCAGTCCTGCGCGAGGCCGTAGTTGCGCCCCGTGGAGGGGATGAACTGCCACAGGCCCGAGGCCTTCGAGCGCGAGTAGGCGTGGGGGTTGAAGGCGCTCTCGACCACCGGCAGCAGGGCGATCTCCGTGGGCATGCCGCGCTTCTCGACCTCCTCGACGATGTAGTGCAGGTAGCGGCTGCCGCGGTCGACGAAGCGCCGGATGTAGTCGGGACGGTTCGCGTACCAGGTCTCGTGCTCCAGGACGAGCGGGGAGTCGAGCGGCTCGAGGAGGAAGCCCTTGCGCACGCGTTGCCAGAGATCGGGGTCCGGCATCGGCACCGCGGGCTCCTCGAAGGCGTCCGGGATCGCGACGGCCGCAGCCGCGCGCAAGGCGGGCGGGGAGGCGAGGGCGCCGAGCGAGGCCATCGCGGCACCGGCCGCCAGGATCTTCAGAACCCGCTTCGAAATCATCGTGTTAATTATTGTTTTCTATGGATATTTTGATGCTACGCCCGAGTGGCCCGGGCGTCAATCGTCCCCTCGTGACCGCTCGCCCCCGCCGGGCAGCCGGCCCGGGCCTTCGCGGCCCGCCAGCGCCGAGAACTCGGGCCGCGTCATCCGCACGAGCTGCCACTCCGGCAGGAGCCTTCCGCCGAGGGACTCGTAGAAACGGATCGACGGCTCGTTCCAGTCGAGGACGCGCCATTCGAAGCGGCCGCAGTCGCGCTCGACCGCGAGTGCGGCGAGGTGGCGAAGCAGCGACTTGCCCACGCCCAGCCCGCGATGCGCGGGTTCGACGAAGAGGTCCTCGAGGTAGATGCCCGGGCGGCAGAGGAAGGTCGAGAAGGTCGTGAAGAAGAGCGCGAATCCGATGGCCCGGCCGCCGCGCTCGGCCATGACCGCCTCGCAGGCCGGCCGCGAGCCGAAGAGGGCCGCGTGGAGCGCTTCCGGCGTCGGCGCGGCCTGGTGCGCGAGCTTCTCGTAGTCGGCCAGCGCGAGGATGAGGCGGTTCAGGTCCCCGCAGTCCGCGGGCGCGGCGGGGCGAAGGCTGAAGTCCGCCATGCCGGCTAGCGGAAGCCGTTCTTCCATTCGCGCACCGCGGCGAAGACTTCGACGGGGGTGGCG
The DNA here is from genome assembly GCA_937898635.1 of uncultured Pseudomonadota bacterium. GTDB lineage: Bacteria > Pseudomonadota > Gammaproteobacteria > Burkholderiales > Usitatibacteraceae > FEB-7. The sequence continues at coordinate 37,713 of CALEJW010000045.1, forward strand.
AGCGGGCGGCCCGCGCGGGCCGAGGCCGAGGCGATGACCTCGGGCCGGTCCCAGCGCAGGAAGGGATTGGTGTCGAGCTCCTCGGCGATGGTCGAGGGCACGGTCGGGCGGCCCCTCGCCCGGGCGGCCGCGTCGCGCGCCTGCCTCGCGGCGAGCCTCGCGTTGCCCGGCTCGACGGCGAGCGCGAAGCGCAGGTTCGCGAGCGTGTACTCGTGGGCGCAATAGACGCGCGTGCCGCCGGGAAGCCGCGCGAGCTTCGCGAGGGAATCCTGCATCTGCGCGGGCGTGCCCTCGAAGAGCCGGCCGCAGCCCCCGGCGAAAAGGGTGTCGCCGCAGAAGACGAAGCCCTCGCCCGCGTAGGCGATGTGTCCGGCCGTGTGGCCCGGCACCTCCATCACCTCGAGCGCGAGGTCCAGGCCGGGAACGGCGATGCGCTCGCCGCCGCGAAGCCGCCTCGTGAGCCCGGCGATCGACTCGCCCGCGGGACCGAACGCCTCGCATCGCCAGCGCGCCTTGAGCGCCTCGAGGCCGCCGACGTGGTCGCCATGGTGGTGCGTGGCGAGGATGGCGGTGAGCGTGAGGGCGTTTCGCTCGAGGAAGTCCTGCACGGGCGCGGCGTCTCCCGGGTCCACGACCGCGGCGTGCCGGCCGTCGTGGACGACCCAGAGATAGTTGTCCTCGAAGGCCGGAACGGGGTCGATCTGCACCATGGACGCGAGTCTATTAGAATTGGCCCATGCCGACCAACACGCTCGCGGACTGGTTCGCCACGCCGCTCGGGAGCTACCTCCTCGCGAAGGAGCAGGCCTACCTGGACGACGTGACGCCCGACATCTTCGGCTTCCACGCGCTGCAGCTCGGGCTGCCGCAGTTCGACCTCCTGCGCGAGAACCGCATCACGCACCGCATGCGCCTCGACGCGGGCGCGGGGGCGGACGTGCGCGCGAGGTGCCACGAGCTGCCGCTCGCCACGCAGTCCATCGACCTCGCGCTGCTGCCGCACGTGCTCGAGTTCGCCCAGGAGCCGCACGCGGTCCTGCGCGAGATCGACCGCGTGATGATGCCCGAGGGGCGGATCGTCATCCTCGGCTTCAATCCCTGGAGCCTCTGGGGCCTGCGCAGCGTCATGGGCCCGGCCCGGCACGAGACGCCGTGGAACGGCAAGTTCGTCTCGTTGCTGCGCGTGAAGGACTGGCTCGCGCTCCTGGGCTTCGAGGTGTCGGCCGGGCGGCTCGTCTGCTACGTGCCGCCGGTCAAGCGCGAGAAGTGGCTGCGGCGCCTCGCCTTCATGGAGCCGGCGGGCGACCGCTGGTGGGCGGTGGGCGGCGCGGTCTACATGCTGCAGGCGATCAAGCGCGTGCACGGCGTGCGCCTGCTCACGCCCGCCTGGCAGGAGGCGGCGGCCCGCGAGAAGCGCGTCGCGCTGGCGGCCAAGCGCGAGGGCAATGCCGCCTCGTCCCGGGCCGGCTCCCTGCGCGTGGTCAAGTGAGCGTCCCGGCGCGCGAATCCGCCGCGGGAGCGGTCGAGATCTACACGGACGGCGCGTGCAAGGGCAATCCGGGCCCCGGGGGCTGGGGGGCGCTCCTCACTTTCGACGGCAAGGAGCGGGAACTCTTTGGCGGCGAGGCCGCGACCACGAACAACCGCATGGAGCTCACCGCCGTGATCGAGGCGCTCGCGGCCCTCAAGCGGCCGAGCCGCGTGGTGGTGCACACCGACTCGCAGTACGTCCAGAAGGGGATCACGGAATGGATCCGCGGCTGGAAGGCGAAGGGATGGCGGACCGCCGCGAAGGCGCCGGTGAAGAACGTGGACCTGTGGAAGCGCCTCGACGAGCTGGCGGCCCTTCACCACGTGCAGTGGCGCTGGGTCCGGGGGCACTCGGGCCACGACGGCAACGAGCGCGCCGACGCCCTCGCCAACCGGGGCGTGGGCCTGGAGGGGCGGGCCGGGTGAGGGCGGCCGGCGCCGGGGCTCGCGCGGCCCCCGGGCGGGGAGCCCGGCGGTGAGGCGCATCTTCCTCGACACGGAGACGACGGGCCTCGACCCCGCCGAGGGCCACCGCGTGATCGAGATCGCCTGCGTGGAGGTGTTCGACCGGCGGCCCACGGGGCGCAATTTCCACCGCTACCTCAATCCCGAGCGCGAGATCGACCAGGGCGCGATCAACATCCACGGCCTCACCCCGGACTTCCTCGCCGACAAGCCGCGCTTCGCCGACGTCGCCGACGAGTTCGTCGAGTTCGTCGAGGGCGCCGAGCTCCTCATCCACAACGCGGCCTTCGACACGGGCTTCCTCGACGCCGAGTTCGCGCGCGTGGAGCGCCCCGCGATCGCGACCCTGTGCGCGGTGACGGACACCCTCGCGCTCGCCCGCGAGATGCACCCGGGCAAGCGCAATTCCCTCGACGCGCTCTGCGAGCGCTACCGCGTGGACAACTCGCGGCGCTCGCTTCACGGCGCGCTCCTCGACGCGCAGCTCCTGCTCGACGTCTGGCTCGCCATGACGCGCGGCCAGGACGCCCTCGACATCTCCCTCGTCGCGCCGCCCGCGGCGGCTTCGGCGGGCGGCCCGGCGGCGCGGCCCGCGCGGCTCGCGGTCCTGCGCGCGAGCCAGGCGGAGGTCGCGGCGCACGCGGCGATGTGCGAGCGGATCGACCAGGAAAGCAAGGGCCGCTGCCTGTGGAAGCAGGCCGCGCTCCCGGGGCTCGACTGAGATGGCCGGGCCGGCGCCCGAACGCAGGGACGAGCTGGGCCGGCTGGCCGCGCGCCTGGTCGCGCTGGGCGCGATTCCCATCGCCGTCTTCTGCGGAGCCTTCGCGCTGGCGCGCGCGGCGCTCGGCACGGGACAGGAGGCCCAGGCCTGGACCTGGGTGCTCTCCCTCGCCGCCGCGGTGGGCTCGGTGTTCGTCCTCGCCCGCCGCACGGCGCGCGCGCTGGACGGGGACGTGGGGGTGATCCGCGAGGCGGTCCGGCAGACGGCCGCCGGCGTGCGCGGGGCGGAACTCCCGGACCTCGACGCGCCGCTCGAGGGACTCAAGCGCGAGGTGCTCGCGCTCGCGACGGACTTCCACGCGAGGGAGCGCCGCCTCCAGGAGCGCCTCGACACCTCCCGCCAGCAGGTGTTCTTCCTCACGGCCAACGACCCCCTCACCGGGCTCGCCAACCGCAAGACCCTGGAGGAGCGCCTGGAGAGCGCGCTCGCCTCCGCCCGCAGCCTCGGCGCCGCCCACGCGCTCGTCTACGTGGACATCGACTTCCTGCAGCGCATCAACGACGCCTTCGGGCACCTCGCGGGCGACGAGCTGCTGCGCCGCCTCGTGCCGGTGCTCGCCGGCTGCCTGAGACCGGAGGATCTCCTCGCGCGCATCGGCGGGGACGAGTTCGCGGTGCTGATCGAGAACTGCAGCGCCGACCACGCCCTGCAGACCGGGCTTCGCCTGCGCGACGCCGTCCAGGCCTGGCAGTTCGAGTGGAGCGAGCACGCCTTCCAGGTGGGCGTGAGCGTGGGCGTGGTGGCCATCACGCGCCTCTCGCCGAGCCTTTCGGCGATCTTCAACGAGGCCGACAGCGCCTGCTTCGCCGCGAAGGAGCAGGGCCGCAACCGGGTCGTGGCCTTCCACGAGGCGCAGGCCTCGCAGTACATGCGCCAGACGAGCCGCGGGTGGCTCAAGCGGATCAACGACGCCATCTCCGCGGGCGCGTTCACGCTGCTCTACCAGCCCATCGTCCCGATCGCCGCCGCCGCCGAGCCGGACGCGCTCCCTCGCGTCGAGGCGCTGCTGCGCATGAGCGAGACGGGCGGGGAGCTGATCCTGCCGATGTCCTTCATTCCCGTGGCCGAGCGCTACGACCTCATGCGCACCATCGACCGCTGGGTGATCGACCGCGCCTTCGCCGACTTCCGGCGCCTGGCGAAGGATCGCGGCACGGCGCGCCCGGCGGAGTTCTCCGTGAACCTCTCCGGGCACACGCTCTCCAGCCCGGAGTTCGGCGACTACGTGCGCGAGTGCTTCACCAGGCACGGCGTCCCGCCGGAGTGCGTGTGCTTCGAGATCACCGAGACCGCGGCGATCGCCAACGTCGAGCGCGCGCGCGCGGCGATCGAGGCCCTGCGCGGCCACGGCGTGCGCTTCTGGCTCGACGACTTCGGCAGCGGGCTTTCCTCGTTCAACTACCTCAAGCACTTCCCCGTCGACGGGCTGAAGATCGACGGCCTCTTCGTGAAGGGCGTGGCGAGGAACTACCTCGACTACGCGCTGGTCGAGGCCATCCAGAAGATCGCGATCACCATGGGGCTCGCGACGGTGGCCGAGTGCGTGGAGAGCGAGGAGATCGCGAGGAAGCTCTTCGCCATCGGCGTGCCCTGGGGGCAGGGCTTCCACCTCGGGCACCCGAAGCCGATCGAGTCCGTCTTTCCGTGACGCGGGCCGGTCCGCCGGGCTATAATCCGCGCCGAACCGGCGACAGCGCCCCGGCGTCACCCGCGCGGCCGGTCGAACCCTCAGAGACCGTGAACCGACGAGACCCCATGTCCCGAACCTCCCCCTTTGTCCTCGCGCTCGCCCTGGCGCTCGCCGGAACCGCCCACGCGGCCGGCGATGCCGCCGCCGGCAGGCAGAAGAATTTCCAGTGCATGGGATGCCACGGCATTCCCGGGTGGAAGACCGCCTTCCCGGAGGTCTACCACGTGCCGAAGCTGGGCGGGCAGCACGCCGCCTACCTCGTCGCCGCGCTCAAGCAGTACCGCAGCGGCGAGCGCGACCACGCGACGATGCGCTCCATCGCGGCGACCCTGTCCGACAAGGACATGGAGGATCTCGCGGCCTACTACGCGCAAGCCGCCGGCGTCGCGGCCGTGGCCGGAAAGTGAGGCGCGCCGTGAACCGCACAGCCCTCGTCGTCCTCGCTTCCTTCGTCCTCGCCGGTGCCGCCCACGCGGCCAAGGGCGACGCCCAGGCGGGCAAGGGGAAGGCCGCCGCCTGCGTCGCCTGCCACGGCGAATCCGGCGTGAGCGCCGCCCCGGAATTCCCCAAGATCGCCGGGCAGCACGCCGACTATCTCGCCACGGCGCTGCGGCACTACAAGGCCGGCAAGCGCAAGAACCCCATCATGGCGGGCCAGGTCGCGAACCTCTCGGAGAAGGACATGCTCGACCTCGCGGCCTACTACGCGTCGCAGCCGGGACTCGCCATCCGCTACTGACGCCGTCTTCCTCGCCGCTCCCCGCAAGCCCGGCCCCGCGCCGGGCTTGCCGCTTGCGGCGAACGATCAGGCGCGCAGGCGCCGCTCGAGGCAGTCCAGGTAGTCCGCGTTCGCGAGGCCGGTGCCCTCGCGCTGGGCGCGCCAGAGGGCCTCGGCCAGGCACTCCATCGCCGCGTGCCGCGCGTCGTGCTCCGAGCCCAGGCGCGAGGCGAGCGCGCGCAGGGCCTCGCGGATGCCCGGCGGCTGGTCGATCGAGTGCTGCTCCTCGAGCGCGAGGTGCAGCGCGAGGTGCAGGAAGGGGTTGGACTCGCCGCCTTCGGGCTTCCAGTCGCGCTCGCCGAAGCGCTCCGGGTCGGCGAGGGTGGCGTGGTACTCGGGGTGCTCCAGGACGATCGCGAGCGCCATCGACTCGAGCGCCGTGAGGGCCTCGCCCGCCTGCGAGCGGGCCCACAGCGAGAAGAAGAACCCGCGCACCTCGTCCCGCGTGGGATGGAAGAGGCTCATTTCGGCAGGCGGGCCTTGCGCGCGGCCGGCGGCGCGGCGAGCTTCGCCTTGTCGCGGAATCCGCAGGGCCCGTACACCGGGCAGGCGCCGCATTTCGGCGTCCGCGCGACGCAGACGTAGCGGCCCAGCAGGATCAGCCAGTGGTGGGCGTGGAGGCGGTAGGGCGAAGGGACGACCGCGAGGAGCTTCTTCTCCACCGCGAGCGGGTCCTTGCCCGGCGCGAGCCCGGTCCGGTTGGAGACGCGGAAGATGTGCGTGTCCACCGCGATCGCGGGTTCCCCGAAGGCGACGTTCAGCACCACGTTCGCGGTCTTGCGCCCCACGCCCGGCAGGCTCTCGAGGGCCTCGCGCGTGCGCGGCACCTCGCCACCGTGCTCCGCCAGCAGGAGGCGCGTGAGGCCGATCACGTTCTTCGCCTTCGTGCGGTACAGGCCGATGGTCCGGATGCGCTCGCGCAGCCCGTCCTCGCCCAGCGCGAGCATCGCGGCGGGCGTGCCGGCGACGGCGAAGAGCCCGCGCGTGGCGAGGTTCACGCCGCGGTCCGTGGCCTGCGCGGACAGGACCACGGCGACGAGGAGCTGGTAGGGCGTGGCGTACTCGAGCTCGCTGCGCGGCTCGGGATTCGCGTCGCGGAGCAGGCGGAAGAACTCGGCGCGCGCGGCGGGCTTCACGGCTCGCGCCCCCCGGCCGGCGCCGGCTCGTAGGCCGCCATCGTCGCGGCGCGCTCCGAGGCTTCCCGGGCGAGCCGGAAGGCGCGGAACTCATGGCGCTCGCGCGAGCGTCCCGGCTCGGGCAGCGCCGCCACCGGCACGAGCGAGATGCAGTCCACGGGGCAGGGGGGAATGCAGAGCTCGCAGCCCGTGCACCAGGAGGCGATCACGGTGTGCATGAGCTTCGGGGCGCCCACGATCGCGTCCACGGGGCAGGCGGGGATGCACTTCACGCAGCCGATGCAGAGCGCCTCGTCGATGAGGGCCGCCTGCGGCGGCCGGGCCGGGCCGCGCGCCGGGTCGAGCGGCTTCGCCGCGCGGTCGAGGAGGGACGCGAGCCTCGCCACACCCGCGTCGCCCCCCGGCGGGCACTGGTCGATGTCGGCCTCGCCGCGCGCGATCGCCTCGGCATAGGGCCGGCACCCGGGGTAGCCGCACAGCGTGCACTGCGTCTGCGGGAGCAGCGCGTCGATGTCCGCGACGAGGCGGCTCACGCGAGGTCCCCGTCGTCGAGGGCGGCCCAGGCCCTCCCGGCCTCGGCGGCGATCCCGGGATGCGTGAAGCGTCCCCGCCACACGAGGACGCCGGCGCGAAGCCCCGCGTCCTCGCGGATCGCGCGCGCGATGCCCTTTCCGGCGAGCGCGCGGACGTAGGGGAGCACGGCGGCGGACAGGGCCGAGGCGCCCGCGCGGGCCACGGCGGCGGGCATGTTGGCCACGCAGTAGTGCAGCACGCCTTCGGCGACGAAGACGGGATCGGCGTGGGTGGTCGGGCGCGAGGTCTCGGCCACGCCGCCCGCGTCGATCGCGACGTCCACGATCACGGCGCCGCGCTTCATCCGGGAGACGAGCGCGCGGGAGAGGAGCTTCGGCGTCGGCTCGCCCGGCACGAAGACCGCGCCCACGACGAGGTCGGCCGCGAGGGCGTGGCGCTCGATCGCCTCCGCGGAGGCGAGGCCCGTCTCCACGGACGCCGGCAGGCGCGCGGCGAGCGCGTCCCGGGTCGCCGCGGAGCGCGTGAGGATCGCGACCTTCGCGCCCATGGCCGCGGCAAGCGCGGCCGCGTTCTCGCCCGCATGGCCGCCGCCCAGCACCAGCACGCGCGCCGGCTCCGCGCCCGGGCACCCCGCGAGGAGCGTCCCGTTGCCGCCCGCGGGCAAAGTGAGGAGCTGCGCGCCCACCTGCACGGCGAGCCTTCCGGCGATAACCGACATGGGCGCGAGGAGCGGGAAGCCGCCCGCGGCGTCGCGCACCATCTCGAAGGCGATCGCGGTGACGCCCCGGTCGGCGATCTCGCGCGCGAGCCGCGGTTCTCCCACGAGATGCTGGAAGGCGAAGAGCGTCGAGCCCGCGGCGAGGCTCGTCCACTCGCCGGGCTGGATCTCCTTCACCTTGACGACGAGATCGGACCGCCAGGCCTCGCCGGCGTCGACGATCCCGGCGCCCGCGGCCCGGTAGGCTGCGTCGTCCGCGCCGATGCCCAGGCCCGCGCCGGCGGCCACGCGCACTTCATGTCCGTCGCGCGCCAGCGCGGCGGCGGCGGCGGGATCGAGCGCGACCCGCCGCTCGCCATCCTTCGACTCCCGGGGAATGCCGATTCGCATCGGGGGACGCGGCGCCGCGCGACGCTAGCCCCGGAGGGCGCGCCGCGCGTCGGCGATGAGCGCCGGGCCGCGGTAGATGAACCCCGTGTAGAGCTGCACGAGGCTCGCCCCGGCATCGATCTTGGCCTTCGCGTCTCGCCCGTCGAGGATGCCGCCGACGCCGATCAGCGGGATCTTCCCCGCGAGAGCGCGCGCGAGCTTGCGCAGCACCTCGGTGGACAGCGCGAAGAGCGGGCGCCCCGAGAGGCCGCCCGCCTCGCCGGCGTGGCGGTGGCCCTCGACGCCCCCGCGGCCTGTCGTGGTGTTGGTCGCGATCAGCGCGTCGACGCGATGCGCGAGCGCGAGGGAGGCGATCGACTCGATCTGCGCGTCGTCGAGGTCCGGAGCGACCTTCAGGGCCAGGGGCTTCACGCCGCCGTGACGGGCGGCCAGCGCGTCGCGCCGCGCCACCAGGGCCGCGAGGAGCTCGCCGAGACGCTCGGCGGACTGCAGGTCGCGCAGGTTCCGGGTGTTGGGCGAGGAGATGTTCACCGCGACGTAGCTCGCCCGCGCGTACACGGCCTCCAGGCAGGCCAGGTAGTCGTCCGCGGCGCGCTCCAGGGGCGTGTCGGCGTTCTTGCCGATGTTGATGCCGAGCACCCCGCGGAAGGAGGACTTTTCCACGTTGCGCAGCAACTGCTCCACGCCGACGTTGTTGAAGCCCATCCGGTTGATGATCGCTTCGTCGTCGATGAGCCGGAACAGGCGCGGCTTCGGGTTTCCCGGCTGCGGCCTCGGCGTCACCGTGCCGACCTCGAGGTGGCCGAAGCCCAGGGCCGCGAGCGCGTCGAGGTAGCGCGCGTCCTTGTCCATGCCGGCCGCGAGGCCCACGGGATTGGGGAAGCGGATGCCCATCACCGTGCGCTCCTCGCCCCGGTCGGCGCCCGCGCCCAGGAGCGCGACGGCGGGGCCCAGCGCGCACATCGCCTTCAGCGCGAGCTCGTGCGCGGTCTCGGGGTCGAGCTGGAAGAGGGCGCTGCGGGCGAGCCGGTAGAGCATCAGGCGATCGCGGCGGCGCGCGGACGGGTCATCGCAGGCGCTTCCATTCCCCGCGGGAGAGCCCCTCGATGGGCCGGAACTCGCTCTTGTAGGCCATCTTGCGGCTCTGCGCGATCCAGTAGCCGAGGTAGACGTAGGCGAGGCCGCGCCGCCGGGCCTCCTCGACCTGCCAGAGGACGTTCCAGGTCCCGAAGCTCGCCTTCTCCACCAGCGGGTCGAAGAAGGTGTACACCGACGAAAGCCCATCGGCCAGCTCGTCGACGATGGAGACCATGCGCAGGCGCCCGGCCTCGCGGAACTCGATGAGGGAGGTGGCGACGTTCGACTGCAGCAGGAAGTGCGCGTACTGCTCGCGGCTGTCGTGGTCCATGCCGCCGCCGCGGTGGCGCTCGCCCTGGTAGAGGCGGTAGAGGGCGTAGTGCTCGGCGCTGAACTTGAGCTCGCCCTGGCGGGCCTCGAGCCCGGCGTGGCGCTTCCACGCGCGGCGTTGCGAGCGGCTGGGGGAGAACTCCGCGGCGACCACGCGCACGGGCACGCAGGCCTGGCAGTGGTCGCAGTAGGGACGGTAGGTGAAGGCGCCGGAGCGGCGGAACCCGGCGGAGACCAGGGAGCCGTAGGTGTCGGTGTCGATGAGGTAGCTGGGCGTGGCGACCTGCGAGCGCGCGAGCCGTCCCGGCAGGTAGCTGCAGGGATAGGGCGCCGTCGCGTAGAACTGCAGGTTGGCTAGGGGGAGGTCGTTGAGTCTCGCCATGCTTCCTCGGTGGCCGGCCATCGGCATCCGCTCGGCGGGTATTGTATCGACTCGGCGAGCAGGCCGGCGAACTCGCGCCGCGGGATGGCCCGCGCGCCCAGCGAGGCGAGGTGCGCGGTGGCCTGCTGGCAGTCGATCACGCGCACCCCGAGCGCCTTCGCGCGCCCGACGAGCTTCACCAGCGCGACCTTGGAGGCGTCCGTCTCGCGCGAGAACATCGACTCGCCGAAGAAGACGCGGCCGAGGAGGATCCCGTACAGGCCGCCGGCGAGCTCCCCGTCCTTCCAGGACTCCACGCTATGGGCGAAACCCAGCTCGTGCAGCCGGATGTAGGCCGAGCGCATCGCCGGCCCGATCCAGGTGCCGGCCTGCCCGTCGCGCGGCGAGGCGCAGCCTTCGATCACCTGCGGGAACGCCGTGTCGTAGCGCGTCTCGAAGACTCCCCGGTCCACCGTGCGGCGAAGCGAGCGCGATACCTTGAGTTCCCCGGGGAAGAGGACCATGCGCGGGTGCGGCGACCACCAGAGGATGGGCTCGCCCTCGGAGAACCACGGGAAGATGCCCTGCGCGTAGGCCTCGACCAGGCGCCCGGGCGAGAGGTCCGCTCCCGCGCAGAGGAGCCCGTTGGGCGTGCGCAGCGCCTTCGAGACCGGCGGGAAGGGATCGCTCGGGCGAAGGAAGGGGATCACGGCCCGCACTCTAGCAGGCCGGCGTGCCTAGCTCGCGACGGGCATCCCTTCCGCGTCGAACAGGCCGTCGAAGAGCCGGGAGCTCAGGTAGCGCTCGCCCGAGTCGGGCAGGATCGCGACGATCGTCTTGCCCTGGTTCACCGCTTCCCGGGCGAGCCGGACCGCGACCGCCACGGCCGCGCCGCAGGAGATGCCCGAGAGGATGCCCTCCTCGCGGGCGAGGCGGCGCGCGTAGTCGATCGCTTCCTCGTCCGTCACCTGCGCGATGTCGTCCACCAGGGCCATGTCGAGCACCTCGGGCACGAAGCCCGCGCCGATGCCCTGGATGCGGTGCGGGCCCGGCTTCACCGGCTGGCCCGCCCGCGCCTGGGTGAGCACCGGGCTCGCGGCGGGTTCCACCGCGACCGAGCGGATCATGCGGCCCTTCGTGTTCTTGAAGAAGCGCGAGACGCCGGTGATCGTGCCGCCGGTGCCCACGCCCGAGACGAGGATGTCCACCTTGCCGTCGGTGTCCTGCCAGATCTCGGGGCCCGTGGTGGATTCGTGGATCGCGGGATTGGCCGGGTTCTTGAACTGCTGCAGCAGCACGAACTTCCCCGGGTCGGAGGCGGCGATCTCCTCGGCCTTCGCGATGGCGCCGGGCATCCCGCGGGCGCCTTCCGTGAGGACGAGCTTCGCGCCGTAGGCGGCGAGGAGCTTGCGCCGCTCGATCGACATCGTGTCGGGCATGGTGAGCGTGAGCGGGATGCCCCTCGCGGCCGCCACGAAGGCGAGCGCGATGCCGGTGTTGCCGCTCGTGGGCTCGACGATCTCCTTGCCGGGGCCCAGCAGGCCGCGCTGGAGCGCGTCCCGGACGAGGGCCGCGCCGATGCGGCATTTCACGGAGTAGGCCGGGTTGCGGCCCTCGATCTTCGCGAGCACGGTGGCCGGCGCGTCGCCGGTGATGCGGTTCAGGCGGACGAGCGGCGTGCGGCCGATGGAGAGCGAATTGTCCCCGTACCAGAATTTCATGGCGAGACCTCGGATGGCGTCAACCCTGTGACCAGGGAAGCCCGGCGTGCCGCCAACCCCCCAGTGTGCCGCGCCGGCCGTCCCGGTCCCGATCACCCTCGAAGCCCTCGAGGATGTTGAAGACGCGGGTGAACCCGGCCCTGGCCGCGGCGGTGGCAGCGTGGTGCGAGCGTACACCGCTTCGGCACAGGAGGAGGAGCGGTTCGTCGCGACGGAACCGCGCCGCGAGCCGGTCGGCGAAGGCGGGGTCCGGAACGGCGGCGCCGTAGCCCTGCCACTCGACGAGCGGCGCACCGTCGACCCGGCCCACGAATTCCCATTCGGGGCGCGTGCGCACGTCGACGATCGTCGCGGCCCCCTCCACGACGAGCTGGAAGGCTTCCGCGGGCGTCACGGCGCCGGCGTATTCCAGGCCCGCGGACTTTCCCCGCGCCTCGGCGAGGTCGAAGAGGCTCCGCCTATCCACGGGCAGGCTCGCCGGCATGCGCCTCGCGTCCGCGAAGGCCCGGGCCGCGACCGTCCGCGCTCCACTGGTAGGCCTCGGTGAAGTCGGCGAAGGCGGAGAGCGCGGCACGGGGGTCCGCGCCCTCCCGGAGCACGAACGCGTCGAAGCCGCAGCGGGCGAGGTGGAAGAGCTGGTCGCGAAGCACCTCGCCCACGGCGCGAAGCTCGCCCGCGTAGCCGTGCCGCCGGCGCAGCAGCCAGGCGCTCGAGTAGCCCCGGCCATCCGCGATCCTCGGGAAATGGATGCAGACGAGCGCGAGCCGCGCGAGGTCCGGAGCGATGCGGGCCGGGTCGTCCCCGGGCTCCAGGCGCACGCCGAGGGGCGTGGCGCGGGCGAGGAGTTCCTCGCGGCGCGGTTCCCAGACTGCCAGGGGCACGGCGAGGGGGCCCGCGGGAAGGGGCACGGTTTCGGGGCTCTCGCCCTCGCGGGGGTCCAGCATTTCCCAGGTGTCGTCGCGCACCTGGCCGTCGCGGATTACCTGCCTAGGCATGGACGGCCTCGCGCGCCTCGCCGTAGACGCCGGCCCGGAAGGGCGAGAGCCCGATCCGGTGGACGGTGTCCACGAAGCGCTCGTCCTCGTGCCGGTGCGCGAGATAGGTCCCGACCAGGCGGGAGATCACCTCGGGCATCTCGGCGGCGCGGAAGGAGGGCCCGATCACCTGGCCGAGCCTCGCGCCCAGGCCCTGCTCGCCGCCGAGGGACACCTGGTACCACTCGGCCCCGTTCTTGTCGACGCCGAGGATGCCGATGTGGCCGATGTGGTGGTGGCCGCAGGAGTTCATGCACCCGGAGATGTTCAGGTCGAGCTCGCCGATGTCGTGCAGGTAGTCGAGGTCGTCGAAGCGGCGCTGGATCGCCTCGGCCACCGGCAGGCTCTTCGCGTTCGCGAGCGAGCAGAAGTCCCCGCCCGGGCAGCAGACGACGTCGGTGAGGAGCCCGATGTTCGGGGTGGCCAGGCCCGCGGCCCGCGCGCGCCGCCACAGGTCCAGGAGGTCGCGCTCGCGCACGTCGGCGAGGATGAGGTTCTGCTCGTGGGAGACGCGCAGCTCGCCGAAGCTGAAGCGCTCGGCGAGATCCGCGACGGTCTCCATCTGCGCCGCCGTGAGGTCGCCCGGCGGCACGCCCGTCCTCTTGAGCGAGAGCGTCACCGCGCGGTAGCCGGGCCGGCGATGGGCGTGCACGTTGCGCCCGGCCCAGCGCGCGAACGCGGGGTCGCCCGCGAGCTGGAAGGCGAGCGCCTGGTCCTCGTCCGAGGGCGGCTCGTAGGCCGGCGGCGCGAAGTGCGAGCTCACGCGGGCGAGCTCGGCGTCGGTCAGCGTGGACTCGTTGCCGCGCAGGTGGCCCCACTCCGCCTCCACCTGCGCCCGGAAGGCCTCCACGCCGAGCGCCTTCACGAGGATCTTGATGCGCGCCTTGTAGAGGTTGTCGCGGCGGCCGTGGCGGTTGTACACGCGCAGGATCGCCTCGAGGTAGGTGAGCATGTCGCGCCAGGGCAGGAACTCGCGCACGACGTGGCCGACGACGGGCGTGCGTCCCATCCCGCCGCCCACGATCACGCGCAGCCCCAGCTCGCCCGCGCCGTTCCTCGCCGCGTGCAGGCCGATGTCGTGCAGGAGCGTCGCCGCCCGGTCGCTGGCGGCGCCGCTCAGCGCGATCTTGAACTTGCGCGGCAGCCCGGCGAATTCCGGGTGCAGCGTCGACCACTGGCGCAGGATCTCCGCGAGGGCGCGCGGATCGACCGCCTCGTCGGGGGCGACGCCCGCGAAGTGGTCCGTGGTGATGTTGCGGATGCAGTTGCCGCTCGTCTGGATCGCGTGCATCCCGACTTCGGCGAGCTCGGCGAGGATCGCGGGCACCGCGGCGAGGGCCGGCCAGTTGAACTGCAGGTTCTGGCGCGTCGTGAAGTGCCCGTAGCCGCGGTCGTGCTCGCGCGCGATGCGGGCGAGGCGGCGAAGCTGCGCGGCCGAGAGGATCCCGTAGGGTATCGCCACCCGGAGCATGGGGGCGTGGCGCTGGATGTAGAGGCCGTTCTGCAGGCGCAGCGGGCGGAAATCGTCCTCCGACAGGTCCCCGTCGAGGTAGCGCCGCGTCTGGTCGCGGAACTGGGCGACGCGTTGCGCGACGAGGGCGGTGTCGACGGCGTCGTAGCGGTACATGGCGGTGGGCGCGAACGGGGAAGGGGATCGAGGCGCCCATCGTGGCGGAAAGTCATATCCATGAAAAATATTGAGTTACTATATCCATACAAGCAAAGCTTATAAGAGTCCATGAACCTCCAGCAGCTGCGCTACGTGCGGGAAGTCGCGCGCCGCGGCCTCAACGTGAGCGAGGCCGCGAAGGCGCTGCACACCTCCCAGCCGGGCGTGTCGCAGCAGGTGCAGGCCTTCGAGCAGGAGCTCGGCGTGGCGGTTTTCGTGCGCACCGGCCGGCGCCTCTCGGCCGTGACCGAGGCGGGCCGCGAGGTGCTCGACATCGTCGAGCGCGTGCTCGCCGAGCTCGCGAACCTGGGGCGCGTCGGCGAGGAATTCGCGGCCGCCGGGCGCGGCTCGCTCGCGGTTGCCGTCACCCACACCCAGGCGCGCTACGCCCTGCCGCCCGTGGTGAGCGTCTTCATGAAGCGCTTTCCGAAGGTCCGCCTGAAGCTCCTGCAGGGCAACCCTCACCAGCTGGCGCGCTGGGTGCTGGACGGGGAGGCCGACGTCGCCATCGCCACCGAGGCCCTCGACCGCTACGAGGCGCTGGTCACCGTGCCCGGCTACCAGTGGCATCACGGCGTGGTGGTGCCGTCCCGGCACCCGCTCGCGCGCGCGAAGGCGATCACGCTGGAGGCGATCGCGAAGTTCCCCATCGTCACCTACGACGCCACCTTCGCCGGGCGCTCGGCGATCGACGCGGCCTTCGCCCGGCGCGGCCTCGCGCCCGACATCGTGCTCACCGCGCTCGACTCGGACGTGATCAAGTCCTACGTGAGCCTGGGCCTCGGGGTGGGGCTCGTCTCGTCGGTGGCGTTCGACCGCGCGAAGGACAAGGGGCTCGTCCTGCGTGCCGCGGACCACCTGTTCCCGGTGCAGACCACGCGGCTCGCCTTCCGCAAGGGCGCCTGGCTGCGCGGCTACACGCAGGAGTTCATCCGGCTCTTCGTGCCCCACCTCTCGCGGGAGGCCCTCGAAGGGCTCGCCGCGGGGCGCGGCGAGGACTTCTCGATCTAGGCGGGGAAGGCGCGCGCGCTCAGCAGCGCGCCCACTGCGAGCTGTAGGCGGCGAGCTCGCGCACCACCGCGCGGCCATCAACGGCGGACTTCGCGCGGTCGCCCATCTCGAGCTGCAGGCGGAACCCGAACTTCTCGAAGAAGGTCTCGAACATCTCGCCGCCGAAGGTGCCGACGGCCGAGAGCTCGTCCTTCCCGGGGTCGTGCTCCAGGAGGATCGTCGCGAGCGGCTGCGGGGCGGGTCCCGCGACCACGCGCGCCCCGGCGGCCGGGTCGTAGACGCTGCGGTCGGAGCAGCAGGTGATCACCTTGCCGGGACCCGCCACGGGACTCGGCCCGTCGCGGTAGCCGATGAAGCTCACCTGCCGCGTGGGGTAGGTGAGCTTGTGCGCGCAGATGGCGGAGTACGAGACCACCGACTTTCCCGGCCCCACGCCGCCTTCCCACCGGTAGGTGCCGCCGTTTTCGGTGCGCAGGGCGATGCCGCCTGCGGCCGGTCTCTCCAGGCGCAGCAGGAAGCAGGGGGTCGCCGCGAAGGGGTAATCGAAGACGTAGTTCACGCCCACGCGCAGCGCCTGCGCGCGGATCGGCTGGCCACGCTCGTCGACGAGGAGCGCCCGGCCGTACAGGCGCGCCTTGAGGGCGGCGGCGTCGGCCGCCGTGGGCAGGGTCGTCGAGGCCGCCGAGGCGGCGCAGAGCTTCACGAAATCGCGGCGTTCCATGGGCGCGAAGATAGCAGACTCGCGGCGACCGCTGGCCTCCGGGGCCCCGCCCGCGATCGACGGGCGGTTCGGGCGGCGGCCACTACGCGCCGTTCGCGACCGGCTTCACGCGGAACCACGCGGCATACAGGGCGGGCAGGAAGGCCAGCGTGAGCGCCGTGGCCACCACGAGGCCGCCCATGATCGCCACCGCCATCGGCCCGTAGAACTCGCTGCGCGTGAGCGGGATCATCGCGAGCACGGCCGCGGCCGCGGTGAGCACGATGGGCCGGAAGCGGCGCACCGTCGCGTCCACGATGGCGTTCCACGGCTCGCTCCCTTCGCGGATGTCGTGCTCGATCTGGTCGACGAGGATCACGGAGTTCCGCATGATCATCCCGGCGAGCGCGATGGTGCCGAGCATCGCCACGAAGCCGAAGGGAACGCGGAAGGCGAGGAGCGCCGCGGTCACGCCGATCAACCCGAGCGGCGCGGTGAGCACGACGAGCGCCAGCCGCGAGAAGCTCTGCAGCTGGACCATGAGCGCGGTGAGCATGGCGAGCACCATCACCGGCGCGACGACGGCGATCGACTTCTGCCCCCTCGCGGAATCCTCGATGGCGCCCCCGGTCTCGATCCGGTAGCCGAAGGGCAGCTTCGCCCGGAGGGCCGCGAGCTTCGCCTCCACCTGCGTGCTCACCACCGGCGCCTGGATGCCGTCCTGGATGTCCGAGCGCACGGTGACGAGGGGCAGGCGGTCGCGGCGCCAGTAGAGCCCCTGCTCGAAGCCGGCGGTGAGCTCGGCCACCTGGGCGAGCGGCACGGTGCGCCCGCCGCCGACGGGAACCGCCAGGTCCTTCAGCAGGCCCACGAGCTGCCGCTCGCGCTCCGCGCCGCGCACCACCACGTCCACCTGCTTGTCCTTCTCCCGCCAGGTGGTCACCGCCTGGCCCGAGATGACCGTGCCCACGTACTGGGCGAGTTCCTGCGTGGACACGCCGAGCAGCCGCGCGCGCGACTGGTCCACGGTGAGGCGGATCACGCGGCTCGCCTCGTCCCAGTCGAAGTTCACGTCCCGGGTCCAGGGGTTGGCGCGCATCACGGCCGCCACCTCGTCGGCGATGGCGCGGATCCTCGCCTTGTCCTCGCCCGTGACGCGGAACTGGACCGGGAAGCCCACGGGCGGGCCGTTCTCGAGGCGGTTCACGCGGCCGCGCAGTTCCGGGAAGTCCGACTCGAAGAGCTCGAGGAGCCGCCCTCGCACGACCTCGCGCGAGGCGTTGCTCCTCGTGTTCACGATGAACTGGGCGAAGTTCGCGCTCGCGAGCTGCTGGTCGAAGGGCAGGTAGAAGCGCGGGCTGCCGCTGCCGACGTAGCTCACGAAGTTCTCGATGTTCTCGCGCAGCACGGGCTCGGTCGCGAGGATGCGCTCGAGCCTGCGCACCTGGGCCTCGGTCGCCCTCACGCTGCTGCCCTCCGCGAGGCGCAGGTCCACGATGAGCTCCGGCCGGCTCGCGGCCGGGAAGAACTGCTGCTGCACGAAGCGGAAGCCGAAGAGCGAGAGCGCGAAGACGGCGAGCGTGGCGCCGATCACCGTCCAGCGGCGCTCGACGCAGGCCTCGACCGCGCGGCGCAGGCGCCGGTAGAAGGGGCTCTCGTAGACCGCCGCCTCGTCGGCCGCGCCGCCATGGCGCCGCAGGTCGGGCAGGAGCCGGTAGCCCAGGTAGGGCACGAACACGACGGAGACGACCCAGGACACCCCGAGCGCGATCGTCACCACCGCGAAGATCGAGAAGGTGTACTCGCCCGTCGCGGAGCGTGCGAGGCCGATGGGCAGGAAGCCGGCGGCCGTCACGAGGGTCCCCGTGAGCATCGGCATGGCGGTGGAGGTGTAGGCGAAGCTCGCGGCGCGCACGCGCTCCCATCCCTGCTCCATCTTCACGACCATCATCTCCACCGCGATGATGGCGTCGTCCACGAGCAGGCCCAGCGCGATGATGAGCGCCCCCAGGGAGATCTTGTGCAGGTCGATGCCCGCCTGGTACATGAAGCCGAAGGTGACCGCGAGCGTGAGCGGGATCGAGAGCGCCACGATGAGCCCGGTGCGCAGCCCCAGGGACAGGAAGCACACCGCGAGGACGATGGCGACCGCCTCGGCGAGGGCGCGCGTGAACTCGCGCACGGAGCGCTTCACCGTCGCGGGCTGGTCGTTCACGCGGTCGAACTCGAGGCCGACCGGCAGCTGCGCGCGGATGCGCTCGAGCTCGCCGTCGAGGGCGCGGCCCAGCGCGATGATGTCGCCGCGCGGGACCATGGAGACGGCGATGCCCAGGGCGTCCCGGCCCAGGAAGCGCATGCGCGGCTGCGGCGGGTCGGCGAAGCCGCGCGTCACCGTCGCGAAGTCCCCGACGCGGAAGAGGCGGCCGTTGGCGCGCAGCGGGACCGCCTTCACGCTCTCCACGGAGTCGAGGGCGCCGCTCACGCGGATGTGGATGCGCTCCGCCGCGGTCTCGAAGCTGCCGGCGGAGGCGACCGCGTTCTGCTGCGCGAGCGCGGCGAAGACGGCGCGGGGCTCCAGGCCGGAGGTGGCGAGCTTCGCGTTCGCGATCTCCACGCGGATGATCTCTTCCTGCACGCCCAGGAGCTCCACCTTCGCGACGTCCTTCACCTGGAGCAGCTCGCCGCGGATCCGCTCGGCCGTCTCCTTGAGCTCGGCGTAGGTGAAGCCGTCGCCGGTGAGGGCGTAGATGTTGCCGAAGGTGTCCCCGAACTCGTCGTTGAAGAAGGGGCCCTGGATCCCCGAGGGGAGCTGGAAGCGGATGTCGCCCACCTTCTTGCGGACCTGGTACCAGGCGTCCTTGATCTCGTCGGGACGCGAGGAGTCCTTCACGAAGACGAAGACCACCGACTCGCCGGGGCGCGAATAGCTGCGCAGGTGGTCCAGGTGCGGCGTCTCCTGGAGCTTCTTCTCGATCCGGTCGGTGAGCTGGCGCTCCACCTCGTCGGCCGCGGCCCCCGGCCAGTTCGTGCGCACCACCATCACCCGGAACGTGAAGGAGGGATCCTCGGCCTGGCCCAGGCGCAGGTAGGAGCCCACGCCGATGGCCGCGAGGACCAGCATCGCGTAGAGCACCAGCGTCTGGTGCGAAAGGGCCCACTCGGAGAGGTTGAAGCGCCGGACCATGGGCGGCGCTTCAGCGCGCGGAGGGCGCGTCGGCGAGGCGCACCGGCTGGTCCTCGCGCAGCTTGTGCACGCCGGCGGTGACGACGGTTTCGCCGGCGGCGAGGCCGCCGAGGATCGTCGCGCCATCCTCGCGGTACTCGCCGAGCTCGACCTTGCGCCGCTTCACCCGGGAGGTCTTCGGGTCGACGACCCAGACGGCGGCGCCGTCCGGCGCGCGCAGGAGCGCGGTGAGCGGAACCACCACGAGTGTTGCGTCGTCGGACGCGCGCAGCGCCACGGAAGCGCTCATGCCCACGCGGGCGCCGGGTGGCGTCTTCGCCGCCGAGACGCGCACCTTGAAGGTCCGCGTCACCGGGTCGGCGCCCCCGGCGATCTCGCGCACGCGGCCGGGGAAGAGCCGGCCGGGGTCGGCCCAGAGGAAGATTGCCACCTCCTGCCCCGGGCGCAGGCGCGCGACCTGGCTCTCCGGCGCGTCGATCACGACTTCCATCTCCCCGTCGCGCGCGAGGCGCAGGACCGGCTGGCCCGCGGCCACGACCTGGCCGGGTTCGGCGGAAACGGAGACGACCACGCCGTCCGCATCGGCGACGAGCGTGGTGTAGGCCTCCTGGTTCGCGGAGATCGCGGCCTGGGACCGGGCCTGCTCGACGCGCGCGCGCGACGCGGAGAAGGCAGCCTCGCGCGCGTCGTGCGCGGACTGGCTGATGAAACGCCTCGCGAGGAGGTCCGTCGCGCGCTCGTACTCCGCCTGCGCGAGGGCGTGCTCGGCCTGCGCCGTGGCGAGTTGCGCGCGGGCGGCGTCGGCCGCGAGGGCGGCGTCGCGCGGGTCGAGTCGCGCGAGCGCCTGCCCGCGGGTCACCCGGTTGCCGGCGTCGGCGAGGCGCGCGGCGATCTTGCCGCCGATCCGGAAGGCGAGGTCCGTTTCCACGCGCGCGCGCAGTTCGCCGGAGTAGACCTCGCGCGTGGAAGCTGCGCCCGGCGCGACGACGGTCGCGAGGACGGGCCGGACGGGCTCGGCGGTGTCCCGCGGCCCGGAGCACGCGGCGAGCGCGAGGCCCGCGAGGAGGGCGCCCGGGAGTCGCCGGTTCATCGCGGCCTCGCTTTCGCGGCCCGATCGCCCGGGCCGGCCGGGAAGCCGGCCCAGAGCGCGCGCAGGGCGCGCTCGATCTCGCGCTCGTAGTCGCGCCGGAAGAGGGCGAGCTCCGCGCGCTCCATCGCGCTCGCGAAGCGTTCGATGGGGTGCAGGAGCTGCCAGAGGCCGACGATGAGGCCGTAGCTGTGCTGCAGCAGGGTGACGCCCTCGCCGCGGCGCAGGCCGGGGAAGTGGCGCTCCAGGCCGGCGCCGGCGGTCGCGAGCGCCGCGGCGACGCGGACCTTGAACGCCACGGCGGCCTCGGTGGGCACGTCCCGGTCCATGAAGCCGAAGCAGCGGCTGGACAGCGCGAGGTATCCGGGCGCGCGCACGAGCTTGTCGCGGGTGACGGTCCACACGGCGTCGAAGTCCACGCGGGCCTTGCCCTCGAGGGAGCGCATGAGCGCGCCGAAGAAGTGCTGCAGTTGCCGCTCGTGCAGCGCGAGCAGCATCTCCTCCTTGCTCGGAAAGTAGAGGTAGACGGTGCCCTTGGCGACGCCGGCGGCGGCCGCGACCTCGGCGACGCTCGCCATGCGGTCCGGGTGGGCGAGGAACAGGGCGTGGGCGGCGTCGAGCAGGGCGTGGTGGCGCTCGGCCTTGTCCTCGGCCGCGATGGCGCGATGCCTGGATGTCATAAATGACCCTCGGTCAGGTGCTCCGGACGGTAAATGACCGCGGGTCATGTGTCAAGCCCGGGACGGAATGGCGGTAAGATCGCCTCCGTCGCCGGCGCGTGCGTCGCACGGACGGCGACATCCGACAAGCCGCACGGCACGTATCCGACGGCACGAATCCAACCTGGGGGCACGAACCATGAGTCGATCGGGAGAAGCGGACGATCCGCGGCGCAGGCTGCTGGTCCAGGCGCTGGCGGCGGGCTTTTTCGGCGGGGGGCTCGCGGGGCGCGAGGCGCTCGCGCAACTGCTGGGAAGCGCTCCCTCGAAGCTGCCGCCCGGCCGGTCGATCTACCGCCTTTCCGGCGACGTGCAGGTGGACGGCCGTCCCGCCACGCTCGAGACCAAGGTCGGCGGACGCTCGACCCTCGAGACGGGCCGCAACAGCGAGATCGTCTACGCCGTGGGCCAGAGCGCGTTCATCCTGCGCGGGGAAAGCCGCGTGGTCCTGGAGACCGCGCAGTCCGATTCGCTCATCCTCTCGGGACTGCGGCTCCTGTCGGGCAAGATCCTCTCGGTCTTCGCCGCGCGCCGGCCCATGCAGCTCAAGGCCGCCACGGCCACCATCGGCATCCGCGGGACGGGGGTGTACATGGAGGCCGATCCGGAGCAGACCTACTTCTGCACCTGCTACGGCGTGGCCGAGATCGCCTCGACGACCGACCCGGAAAGCCAGGAAACGGTGGCGGCGCAGCACCACGACCGCCCGCTCTACATCGTGAAGGGCGCGCCCGCGGGCAGGAACATCCGCGAGGCGCCATTCATCAATCACACGGACCAGGAACTGATGCTGATCGAGGCGCTCGTGGGGCGCACGCCTCCCTTCGTCTTCCCCAAGAGCGACTACACGGGTCCGCGCCGGAACTACTGAGCGCGCGACGCTCCCGCGGCGCCCGCCCGGCTCACAGGGGGGCGCCGGCGAGGATCCAGTTCAGGAAGAGGTCGTATCCCGCGCGCGCCGGGTCCCCCGGCGCCGCGCTGGCGTCGAAGCCCGCGAGCTTGCCGCCGCTGTGGTGATTGCCCGAGGGCTTGCGCAGGAGCGGGCTCGCGGCGATGTCCGTGAAGTTGACCCGCCCGCGCACTTCCGCGTGGAACCAGGCGTCGTCGGTGGCGTCGCCCGCGATGGCGTCGCCGTTGCGGTCCGTGTTCGTGTAGAAGACCGGCGGGCGCGGCAAGGTCCCGGTCGGGCTGTGGCAGGTGGCGCAGATTCCCTGCAGCGTCGCCTTCACGTCGGCGAAGCGCACCGCGGAAGGTGCCGGGCTCAGGGCGGAATCCACCACGATCTTCAGCTGTGCCGGCGCGCTCTGCGCGGCGCCGTTCGTCGCGACGAGCTGCAGCACCCAGGTGCCGTTGGCCGGCGCATTGAGCGTGGGATTCGCGGTGTTCGCGTCGGCGAGCGTGGCGCCCGCGGGACCGGAGACGATCGTCCAGGCATAGCCCGTCGCGTAGAGGCTCCCCGCGGCGCTCAGCGCGATCGCGCCCGGCCGCGCGACGCGGTCCGGGCCGGGATCGGCGACGGGACGCGTCCCCGGCATGGGCACGGCGCCGCCGGCGTCACGCACCGTGTAACCCTCGCCCTCGAGGAAGGTGGCCAATGCCGCCGGCCCCGGCGAGCGCCAGAACGCGTCGAAGACGATCTTCGCGAGCGGCATGTTGCCGCGGTCCAGGACGTGGACCTTGGCGCGGTCGGCGAACTGGCGGAATTTCTCCCAGGTCGCGAAGTCGAGGTCCGACTGCGCGCCCGTGCCGCGCATGAGGTGGCAGGTGCGGCACGCGGGCGCGACGACCTCGTGGTAGAGCGTCGTCTGTCCCGCCGCCTGCCAGGAGGCCGGCACGAAGGTGTCGGAGAAGGTGGGCGAGGGCATCCCGTCGCCGCCGTAGAACGACTTGAGCATCGCCGCGGCGCTTCCCTGCCACTCCTGCGCGGCGGCGGGGCGCCGGCAGGCGTCCTCGGGGAGCGCGGACGGGGCCGGCAGGGGATAGGAGCACAGGATCATCTTGTTGATGGTCTTGATGGCCGCTTCCTGGTCGGCGCGGGTGAATCCCGGCATGGCGGAAAAATCGAAGGCATCGACCTCGAAGGGATGCAGGCGCGCCTCGACGTCGCCGCGTGCCTGCGACACGGAGTTCTGGACGAGGTTGAAGCGGGGCTTCCCGGTCGCGTCGGGAGGCGTCAGCGCGTCCGCGCGCCCGCCGTGGCAGCTGATGCAGGGGCCGGGCATCGCCTTGGGACCCCGGCCATCGAGGTCCACGGCGAGCTCGCGCTCGCCCGTCTGCGCGTTGAAGTTGAAGAACTTCGCGAAGCTCGTCCCGCCCGCCGGCCCGGGGCTGAACTCGATGCCGTTCACGCCGATGAGGTGGCGAGAGTCGCGAACCACCGCGGCGTCGAGGTTGAGCGAGGTGTAGGTGTAGCCCGCGGCCGCCTCGACCAGGTAGTTCTCCACGAAGAAGGCGAGCGTTCCGTCGGCGTTCTGCCGCGCCGTCATCCGGCGCCCGTAGCCCAGGTCGCGCCGGTCGCCGAAGACCACGCTCACCTGCGTGCCGGCGCCCGTGTCGAATCCGTTGGCCGCCTTCCACTTCGCGAGCGTGTCCTTCGCGTTCGTGGGATCGATCGCGGCGTAGTAGGCCAGTGCGTAGGCGGTCGTGTCGGTCTGCAGCGTGCCGTCGGCCTGCTTCTGCGGGTTGGGGAAGAGCAGGAAGCTGTCGGGCCCGGAGGCGAGGGCGGGGGGCGCGGGGTTGGCCGGGCGGATGTCGCCCGGGCTTCCGCCCCCGCCGCAGGAGGCGAGGACGAGCGCCCCGGCGATGGCGCAGCCGAGGGCGGCGGGAAGGCTGGGTCTCATGCTCGGGTCCCCTAGAATCGCATCAGGTACAGGATGGAGTACTGGTTCACGATGTAGCTGGAGATGCCCGAATTCTCCGGGCGCCAGAGCGGCGTGGTCTGGACCCGCCGCACCGAGAAGTCGATCGAGTCGCGCGGTCCCAGGGGCCGGTTGTAGCCGAGCGTGCCCAGGAGCATGCGGGCCTCGGCCCGGTAGGCGAAGTACTCGCCGCGGTCGAACGCGTCGTCGCGGACGAGGACCTCGGCGCTGTTCAGGTTCTCGAGGGAGCCCAGTCCCGAGGAGAACGTGTCGCCGCGCCGGTACTCGCCCGCGAGGTAGGCCGTGCCCGCCGCGCCCAGCGAGTAGTCGATGTTGAACTTCGCCGCCCAGTCGCGTCCCTCGAACACCGCGCTCTCGGCCCGGCGCCAGTTGGCCGCGACCTCGCCGAAGACGTCGATGCGGTCGGTGAGGGAGCGGCGCGCGTTGGCGCCGAAGGAATAGCGGCTGCCGCTGCGCAGGCGCGACTCGTAGCCGTCGATCCAGGCGCGCGCGAAGAGCGCGTAGGTGACGGAATCGAAGTCGCCCGAGGCCCGGTACTGCAGCTCTCCCTGGAGGCCGCCGGAGGTCCGGCCGAGGCCCGTGTGGTCGTGGAACTTGTCCACGCTGAAGAATCCCGTCGCGACCGCCCGCGAGTGCTCTCCCAGCGGGAAGGTGCGGCTCGCGTTGAGGCCGAGGCTGTAGACCTGGTCGGAGAGCTTCTCGGCCGCGAGGCGACCGCGGCCCACGTTGTCGTCGAAGGTGTAGCCGATGTCCACGCCGACCGGTTCCGACAGCAGCTTCCACGACCAGGCGTCCGGCCACGCGGGCAGGCGCCCGTCGAGGTCCTGCGAGAGGAGGAAGCGCACCGACTGGACCGTTCCCGGGCCGGAGAAGCGCTCGCCCTGGTAGTCGATGCCCAGGCGCAGGCCGCGCCGCCACAGGAAGTCGCTGCCGATCCCGAAGAGGAGCGAATTGCGGCTCGAGCCCGCCGGCGTCACCGAGTAGACGAGCCCGCCCGCCTGGTCCGCGTAGCTCAGGTTCGCGGCCCTGCCGCCGTCGAGCTCGCGCCGGAACTCGAGCCGCAGCCGCGGTGCGACCCAGCCGTAGTCGGTCTCGTGCCGGGTCTCCACCCGCAGGCCCGCCGCGGCCTGGGTGCTGCGCAGCGTCTGCTCGTGGAAGGTGAGGGCGTTCAGGCCCGCGCCGGACTCGGTGGAGGCATCGAGGCGGTCCGAGGAGAAATCGACGCGGCCGTACGGGGAGATGAGGATGCCCTCGCGGCGCAGCTCGTAGCCCGCGGCGACGGAGCCGAAGACCTGCCGGCCCTTGCGCGTGCCGGTGGCGAACTCGTCCAGGGATTCGACGTAGCGGTCGGAATCGAGGTCGAGGGAGCCGAACCCGAGCACGGCGTCGACGAAGGTCGACGGCGTCGGCTGGTAGCTCCCGTAGCCCGCCACGAACGTGCCGCGGGCCTTGCTCCGCGAGCCGTCGCTGCCGATGTCGGTGCGGTCGCGGCCGTAGCCCAGGCCCATCCCGAGCACCAGCCGGTCGGAGAAGCGCCGGTCGGCGCCGAGGCTCAGGCCGTCGGTGCTGAAGCGGATGTCCGCGCCTTCATCGCCGGCGCCTCGCTTGCCGAAGTGGGCGAGCCCGCCCAGCCAGACGTTGGTGCCGGGGCGCAGCCCCCCGGATCCCCCGCCGTTCGTGCCGGCCGAAAGGTCGATCGTGTTCGACGTCGCCGCGCTCACGAGCGAGCCTGCGAGGATCGATTGCAGGAACCCCGCCGGCGCCGCGGGCCTCGGGCCGGCGCCGCCGGCCGTGAGGGAGACCGGCAGGAATCCGGACTTCGCCAGCGCATTGCCGAACGCGAACGGGTCGGCGGCCGCGTCCCGCTCGCGGGCCGTGGACGGTGCGGCCCTCGGCGCGGCGGCGGCCTTCGGCGCGCCGGCAGCCTCGGGCTCGGCCGGGGCCGGCGGCCCGGCATGCAGGGATTCCAGGCGGCGCTGGAAGTTGGCGATCTGCGCGCGCGAGAAACGGCGCGCCGTGCGCGCCTGCGCGTCGACGAGGCCGACGACGTTGCGGTCCTGCGCCGGGTCGGGCCGGCCGACCACGTTCACGGTGACGAGTCCGGGCTCGGAGGTGCCCACGTTGCCGAATGCGTTGTAGGTGAACGAGTCGGCGCCGAAGAAGTCGCGGCGCGGCGTGTAGGTGACCTTCGTGCCGTTCACGCTGACCGTGCCGTGGGCCGGCGCCTTCGGGATCGAGACGCCGGTGACCCCGGAGCCGGTGATGAACGGCCGCAGGTCCATCGTCGCCGGCGTGTTGAGCGCCACCGTGAGGGTGGCCGCGGCCGCCGAGGGCTTCAGGGACGCCACGGTGAGGTTCACCGTGCCCGTCATGGAGGTGCCGCCGGCACTGGTCGCGGTGAAGGTGAAGCTGTCGGCGCCCGAGAACCCGGTGGCCGGCGTGTAGGTGACCTCGCGCGACCCGGGCGGCGGGGTGGATACGAGCCCGTTCGCCGGCAGCGTGACGATCGTCACCTGCGTGAAGGTTCCCGAGATGGGCAGCGTGATCGGCGTGGCCGTCTCGAAGGGCACGTTCACCTGGAGGTCGGCCGCGCCGGGCGCGGGAGGATTCACGGTGATCGTGACCAGCCCCGGGACGGAGGTGCCGCCCGGACCGGACGCCGTGACCTGGAAGCTGTCGGGGCCGAAGTAGCCCGCGCGCGGCGTGTAGGAAAGGCTGGTTGGCGTGACCGCTAGCGTCCCGTTCGCCGGGGGCGAGCTGATGGCGAAGCTGGTGACGAAGCCGGAGATGAGGCGGGCGAGGTCGATCGGCGTGGTGGTCTCGTACGGGACCACGACGGCGATCGGGTTCGCGACCGGGGCATCGGTGTAGTTGAGCGTGACCGTCGCCGGCGCGGAATTGCCCCCCAGGCCCGTCGCCTGGTAGGTGAAGGTGTAGCGGCCCGTCGCGCCGGGCGAGGGCGTGTAGGTCGCGATGAACCCGGCGATGGAGACGCTTCCCGCGGCGGGCGGAGAGACCACGGACACGCTCGAGAAGACGCCGCTCACCGCGAGCGACAGGTCGATCGGCGTGGTGGCGGTGGACGAGACGAGCACGTTGATCGGCCCCGCCGTGGGCGGCGGCGGCGCCGACACGGTGACGGTCACGGTCGCCGAGCCCGAGGTGCCGCCCGCGTTGGTCGCGGTGTAGGTGAAGCTCGCCGGGCCGACGTAGCCGGCCGTGGGCGTGAAGGACACCGTGGTCGGGCCCGTGGCGACCACGGCGCCGTTGACCGGGCCGGAGGGCGTGACGGCCAGGACGGTCGCGCCCGGAGGGCCGATCAGGGCGGCGAGGTCTATGGTCGTGGAAACGACCGGCGCGCCGCTGTTGAACGGCACGGTGACCGCCGTGGGCGAGACGCTCGGCGGCGGGGGATTCACGGTCACCGTGACCGTGGCCGGGACCGCGGAGGTGCCGCCGGCGCTGGTGGCGGTGTAGTTGAACGAACCCGTGCCGAAGAACCCGGGCGTCGGGGTGAAGGTGATGGTCGTGGGACCGGTGGCGAGCGCCGTCCCGTTCACCGGCGCCGAAGGCGTGACCGAGGTCACCGGCTGGCTCGAGGCGATGAAGGCCGCGAGGTTCACCGGGATCGCCGTGTTGAAGGCCGTGGTGACGCTCGTGGGACTCACGACGGGAGCCGCCGCCACCTCGAGGAACACGGTCGCGGTGTTGGACGTGCCGCCCGGGCCGTCCTTCGTGAAGGTGAAGGTCGTGGGGCCGGTGAACCCGACGCCCGGCGTGAAGGTCACGACGTTTCCGGCGACGGAGGTGCTTCCCGAGCCCGGCGCGATCGGCTGCGAGGCCGCGAGGTTGTAGGTGCCCGCGGGATTCGAGGCGACGACGCCCGAGATGTTCGCCGTGAGGTCGATCATCGCGGGAATGCCCGCGGGCACCACCACGGGCACCCCGGCGGAGCCGCGGTTCGTCACGACGGGCGCCGGCGGCGGGTTCACGTTGATCGTGAGCGTGCGCGTGGCGGAGCTGGTGCCGCAGGGGCCGGTGACCGAGTAGCTCAGCGTGAGGCTGGGCGCGTAGGTGGTCGCGCTCGAGGCGTAGGTGAGGGTGTCGGGCCCCGTCGAGACTCGCGTGCCGACGTTCGGGCTCAGCGTCCCGAGCGACACGAAGGAGCCGTTGGCCGCGGGCGTGCCGGTGATCGCCCCGATGGAACTCAGGTCGATGCCCTGTGCCGCCGTGCTGTAGTTGAGGGTCGTGGCGTCGTTGTTCGCGGTGGGCCCGGCCGGTGCATTCACCGTGATCGTGATCGTCCGGTTCGCGGTGACCGGGACCACGCCTCCCTGGGACGGGCCGGTGCCGAAAGCCTGGACCGTGCGCGTCGAGCAGTTTCCCCCGGCGCCGCCGGGGTGGTTGAAGGTCATCGTCGTGCCGGTGAAGGACACGCCGGTGACCGCCGGGGAGTGGGAGACGACGTTCAGTACGCCGCCCAGGGTGATGTTGGGAACGACGACCGTACGCGAGCTGCCGTAGTTGACGGACGTGGTCGCGGCATTCCAGTTCGTGTAGTTGACCGTCGCCGTGTCCGCGGGGGTCGGCGCGAGGGCCGCCAGGTCCGCGATCTCCGCGTTGACGTTGGTGGGACTGTTGAACCCCATGCCGTTGGCCGCGGAGGCGGCCCAGACGACCGACGAGGAATTGGCCGCGTTGAAGCGGATGGCGAAGGGCTCGCCGCTCGCGGCCGTGTGGCAGCCGCCGCAGGAAGTGTCGAAGGGACCGGCGACCGCGACGGTCGGGGCCGAGAGGAGCACGGCTGCGGCGCACGCCGCCGCGGCGAGGACTCGACGCGAAGTCCCGCGTCCGCCCATCGCGTGCGCCGGCTTCGCGGCGCATGTGCGTGCATGGCCGTTCTTGTTCATCGCACCCCCCCAGGGGTCTTGCGCTGCTTGTTGTTCGTGCGCGGCCGCCCGGTCCACCCGGTGCGCCCGGCACGCCGACACGGCTTTTCTTCCCCGCCGCCGTGCTTGGCCGAACTTCGCCGTCGAATCGGGTTTCTACAGGAAATCGGGGGGTTACGACAAGTTCCGGCCCTTCGGGCGGCCGGGCGAGCCCGTCAGACCAGGCCCTCGAGCACCTGGACCTCGACCGTCGCGCCGGCCTCGACGTTGCCGGTCGCGTCGCCGAGGACGATGAAGCAGTTGGCCTCGCTCATCGACTTGAGGATTCCCGAGCCCTGCTCGCCGGTGGGCCGCACCGTCCACGCCCCGTCGGGGCCGCGTTCGAGGATGCCGCGCTGGAACTCGGTTCGTCCCGGCGCCTTCCGGAGCATCGCCGTGCAGCGCGCGGGGAAGGTCGGGACGGGCGGCACGGGGTCCGCGCCCATGAGCCGCAGGAGCGCCTCGCGCACGAACTGGTAGAACGTGACCATCACCGAGACGGGGTTCCCCGGCAGTCCGAAGAAGTGCGCGCCGCCGATCCGGCCGTAGGCGAGCGGCCTTCCCGGCTTCATCGCGATCTTCCAGAAGACGACCTCGCCGAGCTTGCCGAGCATGCCCTTCACGAAATCGGCCTCTCCCACGGAGACGCCGCCGCTCGTGATCACCACGTCGGCATTGCCGGAAGCCACCCGGAAGGCTTCCTCGAGGCGCGCCGGGTCGTCCGGGACCACGCCCATGTCGAGGATCTCGCAGCCCAGGCGCGCGAGCATGCCGTGGATCGTGTAGCGGTTGGAGTCGTAGATCTCGCCCTCGGCGAGGGCGGTGCCGACGGACTTGAGCTCGTCGCCGGTGGAGAAGAAGGCCACGCGCAGGGGCCGGAAGACCGGGAGTTCGCCGATGCCCAGGGAGGCGACGAGGCCCAGCTCCGCGGGTCGCAGGATCCGGCCCTTCGCGAGCGCCGCCATCCCGCGCCTGAGGTCCTCGCCGGCCTCCCGGACGTTCTGGCCCGTGCGCTGGCCCGCGGCGAACGTGACGCGCTTGCCGTCGGCCCGGGCGCGCTCCTGCATGACGACCGTGTCGGCGCCCTCGGGGACCACGCCGCCCGTCATGATGCGCACGCACTGGCCCGGGCCGACGCGCCCGGCGAAGGGACGGCCGGCGAAGGAGGCGCCGATCTCCTCGAGCGTGGCCTGCGCCTGCCCCGCGAGATCCGCGCCGCGCATCGCCCAGCCGTCCATCGCGGAATTGCGGTGCGCGGGCACGTCCACGGGCGAGATCACGTCCTCGGCCAGCACGCGGCCGAGGGCCGCGCGCACGGGAACGCGCAGGGTCGCGGAAACCGGCTCGAGGAAGCGGTGGATGAAGGCGCGCGCCTTGTCCACCGGCATCGAGTTCGGGTCGTAATCGTCGGCGCAGGAGGCCTCGGTGATCGTGGTCGCGGTCATGGGGGTTTCTCGAGTTCCGCGAGCTCGTCGCGGGTGTTGATGTTGGCGAAGGCGCCGGCCTCGTCGTCGAAGGCGACCTCGGTCACCCGCAGCGCCGCGTACCACTTGTCGATCTTGCGCTGGCCGGAGGCGAGGAAGTCGCGAAGCGAGGCGTGCACGTCGCGGCGCATGAGGCAGAAGACGGGGTGGGGCTGGTCCCCGGTCTTCGCCACCGCGAGTTCGGCGCCCTCGGCCTCGAGGGCGGCGCGCAGGCGGGAGACGAGGTCGGCGGGAAGGAAGGGCGAGTCGCAGGGCACCGTCGCCACGAGAGCGCCGCGGGCGTGGGCGAGCCCGCGCTCGAAGCCCGCGAGGGGGCCCGCGAAGCCGGGGATCTCGTCGGCGATGACGCGGTGCCCGAAACCCGCGTAGGCCTCGGGGTTGCGATTGGCGTTCACGAGGATCTCGTCGACCTGCGGGCGCAGCCGCTCGATCACGTGCGCGACGAGCGGGCGCCCGCGCAGCGGGGTGAGCCCCTTGTCGACGCCGCCCATCCGGCTTCCCTGGCCGCCGGCGAGCACGAGGCCGGTGACCTCAATCATCGTCGAAGGCGTGGAAGGGTGCCCAGTCGGGACGCTCGCCCGGGAAGGAGTTCACCGACGGTGCGCGATCGACGGGCGTGACGAAGAGCGCGAGCGGCAGGTGCACCTCGTCGGCCCAGGTGCCGTGGGAGGACTCGAAGGTGAGGCGGGTGCCGCAGGTGCCGCAGAATCGCCGCCGCGTGCCGGGCGAGGACTCGTAGTCGCGCAACAGGTCGTCGCCGCGGACGACGCGCACCTGCGCGCGCTTGAAGCCGATCCAGGTGACGACCGGGGCCGCGTGGGAGGTCCGGCAGCTCCAGCAATAGCAGTGCGCGCAGAAGCGCGACGGGAAGCCCGCCTCGATCTCCACGCCGCCGCAGTGGCAGCGGGCGACGGCCTTGCCGGGCGCCGCGGCTTCCGTCACGCGCGCTCCGCGCCGGCTGCGGCCCGCGCCGGTCGCGCGAAGCGATCTGCGCCGGTGAAGAGGAGGTAGCGCCGGTTGACGGCGCGCCCGATCATGGTGATGCCCACGGTCGTCGCGATCTCGTGTCCCATCTTGGTGAGGCCCGAGCGCGAGACGAGGAAGGGGATGCCCATCTGCGCCGCCTTGATCACCATTTCCGACGTGAGCCGGCCGGTGGTGTAGAAGATCTTGTCGGCGCCGTCCACGCCTTCCAGCCACATCCAGCCGGCGATGGCGTCGACGGCGTTGTGGCGCCCGACGTCCTCGACGAAGGTGAGGATCTCGCTGCCCCGGGCGAGCGCGCAGCCGTGCACCGCGCCCGCCTCCTTGTAGATGGACTCGTGGGTGCGGACGTTGTCCAGGAGCCCGAAGAGCGTCTCCTCGTCCAGGCGGGCCTCGGCCGGAAGGCGGATGGAGCCGATGTCCTCCATGAGGTCGCCGAAGACGGTGCCCTGGCCGCAGCCCGTCGTGGCCGTGCGCCTGCCCATGCGCTCCTCGACGTCCGCGAGTCCCGCGCGCGTGGACACCGCGACCGCGCCCACGTCCCAGTCGACCTGCACCGAGACGATCTCGTCGATCGACTTCACCAGCCGCTGGTTGCGCAGGAACCCGATCGCGAGCGCCTCGGGGGCCGCGCCCAGCGTCATCATCGTGAGGATCTCGCGCTTGTCGACGTAGAGCGTGAGGGGGTGCTCGCCGGCGATCGGCGTGGGCCTCAGCTGGCCGGATTCGTCGCGCGCGTCCACCGTGTACGTGGCGGGGCGCGCTGCCCGGGTGAGGAGCGGGCGGTGGGCCATGGCGCGCTAGCCGCCGATGAACGACATCTCGACCTTGCGGCTGCGGGCGGTCTCCGCGGTGCGGATCTCCGAATAGCGGTCCTCGCGGTGCTGCCAGACGGCCGCGATCGCGCGCGAGATCGCCCCGTCGTCGGCGCCCGAGCGCAGCAGGGACTTCAGGTCGTAGCCGTCCCGGGCGAAGAGGCAGGTGTAGAGCGAGCCGTCCGTCGAGAGGCGCGCCCGGTTGCACGACGAGCAGAACGCCTGCGTCACGCTGGAGATGATCCCGAACTCGCCGCCGCCGTCCTTGTAGCGCCAGCGCTTCGCGACCTCCCCGAAATGGTTGGGGTTCACCGGTTCGCACGGAAAGGCTGCGTCGATGCGCCGGACGATCTCGGCGCTCGGCACGACGTCGTCCATCCGCCAGCCGTTGGTCGCGCCGACGTCCATGAACTCGATGAAGCGCACGATGTGGCCGCTGCCGCGGAAGTGGCGCGCCATGTCGACCACCTGGCCGTCGTTCGTGCCGCGCTTGACCACCATGTTGATCTTCACGGGCGTGAGCCCCTCGGCCGCGGCGGCGTCGATCGCCTCGAGGACGCCCGAGACCGGGAAATCGGCGTCGTTCATCGCCTGGAAGGTGGCCTCGTCCAGGGCGTCCAGGGAGACCGTGATGCGCCTCAGGCCCGCCGCATAGAGCGCGCGCGCCTTCTGCCGCAGGGCCGAGCCGTTCGTCGTGAGCGTGAGGTCCACGCCCGGAAGCGCCTGCGAGAGCATCGCGACCAGGTCCTCGACGCCGCGCCGGAGCAGGGGTTCCCCGCCGGTGAGGCGGATCTTCGCGATGCCGAATCCGTGGAAGATCCGCGCCAGGCGCACGATCTCCTCGAACGTGAGGACCTGGTCGTGGGGCAGGAACTCGTGGTCCTTGCCGAAGACGTCCCGGGGCATGCAATAGGTGCAACGGAAGTTGCAGCGGTCCGTCACCGAGATTCGCAGGTCGCGCAGGCCGCGTCCGCGGGCGTCCGCCAGCGGCCCGGCGGCGGGGTCGCGCAGGAGCGGCGGGATCGCGAATCCCCGGCGCAGCGGCGCGACCGGGATGGCGGGCTTGGACATCGGGGTGGTACTCCATCCAGGGACGGCCGCCCGAGAATAGCACGCGTGAAGCGGGCAAGACCCCACGCGGCCTGCGGCTTCGACAATGGACTATAGTCACGCCATGGAAGAGAAACCCTCGCGCCGCGTCGCGGTGATCCTCGAGCGAAGGCCCGTCACCAGCCCCTGGGCCACGCACCAGTGGCAGGTTGCGGGCCTCATCCCGGACGTGGGCGGCGAGCCGCGCGTGCTCCTCGAGCGGGAAGGGGTGTTGCAGATGGTATTTCCCGGCTTCGAGGTGAAGCTCTACCGCGACGAGGCCGAGGGCTACTACCTCAACGTCTCGAGCGGCGAGCCTTGCGCCTTCGTCTCCGTTCGCACCGACGAGGGGGAGGCCGATCCCCATCCCTTCCAGGTGACCGCGTCCTACAACGAGGCGGCGCGGTGGATGGACGGCGGCGAGCGCGTCGAGAAGGCCGCCGTCGACCTCGCGTTCGCCGCGTGGATCGGCGAATGGGTCGAGGCCAATTACCGGCCGGAACCGAGGAAACGCATCCGTCCGGACTCCTTCAAGGGGCGCGAGGGACGCATCCGGGAGAGGGGCTAGGGCAATGGCCGACGACGAGAATTTCCTGTCGCGGTGGTCGCGCCGGAAGCGGCAAGCGCGCGAAGGAGCCCGCGACCCGGAAGGGAAGGGAGCGCCGCCGGGCTCTTCCCCGTCGCCCGCTGCCGCGCCGGCGCACGCGCCCGCCGCGGCGTCCGCTCCCGTCGCCCCGCTCGCCGTCGAGGACGCGCGGCCGCTGCCCGCGGTCCAGTCGCTCACCGCGGAGTCGGACTTCTCACCTTTCATGGACGCGAAGGTCGACGGGGACGTCCGCCGGCAGGCCCTGAAGACGCTCTTCTCGGACCCCCGCTTCAATGCGATGGACATGCTCGACGTGTACGTGGACGACTACTCCAAGCCCGACCCGCTTCCCGACGGGTGGCTCGCCAAGCTCGAGCAGGCCGGGAGGCTGGGCGACCGCGCCGGCCGCGACCGGGAAGAGGCCGCCCGGGACGCGGAGCGCCTCGCTGCGTCCAGCCCGGGACCGGAGGCCGATGGGCTCCCCGGTTCAAGGCTGTCCCCGCCCGGGGAGACCTTGCCCGCCGAGGGGGCTTCCCCCCGCGGGGAGGCAGGGGAAAGCACCGCGGCCGACCCCGCAATTCCCCCACTCCCGTCAAGGAATTCCGTGACCTAGGGGATCGTTTTCGGCTGCGACATGTGATGTACACTACGGTGCATATTTGAAGGAGCAGTACCGCCCCGCAAGCGGGCGGCCAACTCCCGGTTGCACCACAGCGAGAGGAGCATTGGCGGGGTCCGCCGCCGATGGTCGATGGACATCGAATGACGCTGAATGACGACGCGGAAGGTGCCGTGCTCGAGGGTGCTGGCGAACCGAGGGCAGCGGCGACCGATCATCCCGGCGATCTCGAAGGCCGTGGGTGGACCGTTCATGCCGTCGATTGCGAACCCAAGCGGCGAGCGCTCGAATCGGCCGCGAAGCCACCCGCATCCGAGCCGCTTCCCGGCGTTTCCTATTCCTCCAAGGGCAACACGCTGGTCGTCGGCGGCGATGCCCGCGCGGTAGAGACCGCGGCGCGGCTTTCCGCCTCCCTTCCGGTCACGCTCCTGCTCACGTCCCGCCCCTCCGCCCAGGCGGCGGCACTCGCCGGCGCGGAACTCGAGGGCAGCGATTTCCCGATCTGGGGCGGCAAGGTCCGCTCGATCTCGGGCTACCTCGGCAACTTCCGCGTCGCGCTCGCCGATGCGGCCGCCGTCCGCGAAGCCGGCGCACTTCCCGGAACCACGGGCGCGGTGTTCGACCTGGTCGTCGATTTCTCCGATCCGCCGCTCTTCGGCCACCACCAGCCACCGCAGGGCTACTGGCGCATTGCCGGCGACGAGTCGCTCGCCGCGGCCCTCGCCGAGGCGCCGGAGGCGGTGGGGGAATTCGACAAGCCGCGGTTCTTCGCCTATCGCGAGAACCTCTGCGCGCACGCCCGTTCCGGCATCGAAGGCTGCAGCAAGTGCATCGAGGTGTGCTCGACGGAGGCGATCTCGGCCGACGGCGACCACGTGAAGGTCGATCCCCACCTCTGCATGGGATGCGGCGCCTGCGCCGCGGTGTGTCCCTCCGGCGCGATGAGCTTCCAGTTCCCGCGCGTCGCCGACCGCGGCGCGCAGTTGAAGTCGATGCTCGGCGCCTATCGCGAGGCGGGCGGCCGCGACGCCTGCATCCTCTTCCACAACGGCACCGACGGACGCGATCTCCTCGCGAAAGCGGCTGCGCAGGGGCGCGGGCTGCCGGCGCGCGTGATCCCCGTCGAGTCGTGGCACGTGGCGAGCGTCGGCATCGACCTGCTGCTCGGCACCGTCGCGCTGGGCGCGAACCAGGTCGCCGTCCTCTGCGCCGGCTCCGAGGCTCCCGAATACCTGCGCTCGCTCGGCGAACAGGTCGCGCTGGCCCAGTCGATCGTTTCCGGGCTGGGCTACGCGGGCGTGCACTTCGCCCTCGTCGAGGCCGCGGACGCGGACGACGCCATCGCGGCGCTCGAGTCCCTGTCGCCCGCGTCGGTGCCCGAGGTCGCCGGCACCTTCGCGCTGTCGAACGACAAGCGCACGGCCGTCGAGTTCGCGGTCGAGCACCTCGCGAAGCACTCGCCCTCGCCGGTGGCGGAGATCGCGCTCGTCGCCGGCTCGCCCTACGGGGAGGTCGTGGTCGACAAGGCGCGCTGCACGCTTTGCCTCGCCTGCGCCGGCGCCTGTCCCGAATCGGCGCTCATGGACGGCACGGAAGCGCCCGTGCTGCGCTTCCTCGAGCGCAACTGCGTGCAGTGCGGGCTCTGCGAGCGCACCTGTCCCGAGGACGCCATTGCCCTCAGGCCGCGGCTGCTGCTCGCGCCGGGGGTCCGGGAAGCGCGCGTCCTGAACGAGGCGCAGCCCTTCCACTGCGTCTCCTGCGGCAAGGCCTTCGGCACGAGGCAGATGGTGGACGCGATGCTCGGCCGGCTCACGGGCCACTCGATGTTCGCCGACGCGGCGGCGCTCCGGCGCCTGCAGATGTGCGCGGACTGCCGCGTGGTCGACATGATGTCGAACAAGAACGAGATCTCGGTGCTCAAGCTCTAGCCATGGAGACCGTCCTCTCCCGCGCGCCCGCCGCGAGCCCCGCCCCGCCTCCCGAGGAGGTCGCGCGGGCCGATTTCTACGCCCTGCTCGCCGCGCTCCTGCACCACGCGCCGGACGCGAAGCTCCTGCGCACGCTCGCCCTGGCACCCGCCCTCGAGGCCGGCGAGGAGGCGATGGCGAAGGCGTGGGACGGGCTCGTTGCCGCCGCAGGCGTGGTGGACGAGGAGGCGGTCGCGGAGGAATACGAAGCGCTCTTCATCGGGGTGGGCAAGGCGAAGGTCTCGATCTACGCGGGCTTCTACCAGGGCGCGACGCCGGTGGACCATCCGCGGGTGCGCATCATCGAGGACCTCGCGGCGCTGGGGCTCGCGCACGCCGAGGGCAGCCCCGATCCGGAAGACCATTTCGCGGGCCTCTTCGACGCGATGCGGGTGCTCGTGGCCGGGGGAGCCGGCCGGGCGCCGGCGGGCCTCGCGCAGCAGAAGCAGTTCTTCGAGTCGCACGTTAAGCCGGGCGCCGGGCGGTTCTTCGCAGCCGTCCGCGAGGCGCCGGAATCGAATTTCTATCGCAGGGTCGCAGCCGTCGGCGAGGCTTTCGTCGGCATCGAGATCGAGTCGTTCAACCTGGGTTGAGTTGCAATCATTGACAGGAGGCGTGACATGAACAAGGACACCAAGCCCAACAGCCGCAGGAAGTTCCTGCTGAACGCGAGCCTGGGCGGCGCAGGCGCCGCCGCGGCCGTGGTAGCGGGCCGCAAGATCGCGTCCGACGGCAAGGCGGGAGCCGCCGCCGGCCAGGCGCGGGGCTACCACGTCTCCGAGCACATCCTGAAGTACTACAAGACGACGCAAGTCTGAGGAGGCCGACCATGCTGCTCAATCGCAAATCCGAAGGCAGGGCCGAGCGCGCCAACCCGCTGACCCGCGCCATGGGCGCCCTCGCGGCCACGACCGTCGACCGCCGGGCATTCCTCAAGGGCTCCGGGATCACCGCCGGCGCGGCGGCATTCGCGAGCCAGCTGCCGCTCAACATGATCGGCGAGGCGAAGGCCGCCGCCCCCGGCGGCAAGATCGAGGTGAAGCGCACCGTCTGCACCCACTGCTCCGTGGGCTGCGCGGTGGACGCCCATGTCCAGGACGGCGTCTGGATCCGCCAGGAACCGGTGTTCGATTCCCCGCTCAACCTCGGCGCGCACTGCGCCAAGGGCGCCTCCGTGCGGGAGCACGGCATGACGGAGCACTCGCATCGCCTCAAGTCGCCGATGAAGCTGGTCGACGGCAAGTACCGCAAGATCACCTGGGAGCAGGCGATCAACGAGATCGGCGACAAGCTGCTCGCCATCCGCAAGGAGTCGGGGCCCGACGCGGTCTTCTGGCTCGGCTCGTCGAAGCACAACAACGAGCAGTCCTACCTGTTCCGCAAGTTCGTGTCCATGTTCGGCACGAACAACATGGACCACCAGGCGCGCATCTGCCACTCGACCACGGTCGCGGGGGTGGCGAACACCTGGGGCTACGGGGCCATGACCAACTCCTACAACGACCTGATGAGCTCGAAGTGCATGTTCTTCATCGGGTCCAACGCGGCCGAGGCGCACCCGGTCTCGATGCTGCACGCGCTGCACGCGAAGGAGACGGGCACGAAGATGATCGTGGCCGACCCGCGCTTCACGCGCACGGCGGCGAAGGCCGACCAGTTCATCCGCTTCCGCTCCGGAACCGACGTGCCGCTGCTCTTCGGCATGCTCTACCACATCTTCAAGAACGGCTGGGAGGACAAGCAGTACCTCAACGACCGCGTGTTCGGGATGGACAAGGTCCGCGAGGAGGTGATGAAGAGCTGGACGCCCGACAAGGTGACGGAAGCCTGCGGCGTGCCCGAGGCCGAGGTCTTCCTCGCGGCGCAGACGATGGCGATGAACCGGCCCTCCACGATCATCTGGTGCATGGGCCAGACGCAGCACACCATCGGCAACGCGATGGTGCGCGCGAGCTGCATCCTCCAGCTCGCCCTGGGCAACGTCGGCAAGACCGGCGGCGGCACCAACATCTACCGCGGGCACGACAACGTGCAGGGCGCGACGGACGTGGGCCCCAACCCCGACTCGCTGCCCGGCTACTACGGCATCGCGCCGGGATCCTGGAAGCACTGGTGCCGCGTCTGGGGCGTCGACTACGACTGGATGGTGAGCCGCTTCGCCTCGCCGGCCATGATGACGAAGGCCGGCATGACGCTCTCGCGCTGGATCGACGGGGTCCTCGAGAAGAACGAGATGATCGACCAGGACTCGAACGTGCGCGCGGTGGTCTACTGGGGACATGCGCCCAACTCGCAGTCGCGCGGCCTCGAGATGAAGTCCGCGATGGAGAAGGTCGACCTGATGGTCATCGTGGACCCGTATCCGACCGCCTCGGCGGTGATGCCGGACCGCAAGGAAGGCGTCTACCTCCTGCCCGCGGCCACGCAATTCGAGACCTCCGGCTCGGCCACGGCGTCGAACCGCTCGATCCAGTGGCGCGAGAAGGTGATCGAGCCGCTCTTCGAGTCGAAGCCGGACCACACGATCATGTACGCCTTCGCCAAGAAGCTGGGCTTCGGCGCCGAGTTCGTGAAGAACGTGAAGGTCGTGAAGGACAAGACGGGCTGGGACGAGCCGGTGATCGAGGACGTCCTGCGGGAAATCAACGCGGGGACCTGGACGATCGGCTACACGGGCCAGACGCCCGAGCGCCTCAAGGCCCACATGCGCCACATGGACGCCTTCGACCCGAAGACGCTGCGCTGCACGAAGTCGGTCGTGGACAAGGAGACCGGCTACGACATGAACGGCGACTACTACGGCCTGCCGTGGCCGTGCTACGGCAACGCCGCGCTCAAGCACCCCGGTTCCCCCAACCTGTACGACCCGTCCAAGCACGTGATGGACGGCGGCGGGAACTTCCGCGCCAACTTCGGCGTCTCGCGCGACGGCGTGTCGCTCCTGGCCGAGGACGGCTCGCACTCCAAGGGAGCCGACATCACGACGGGGTACCCGGAGTTCGACCACGTCCTGCTGAAGAAGCTGGGATGGTGGAGCGAGCTCACGCCGGATGAGCAGAAGGAGGCCGAGGGCAAGAACTGGAAGACCGACCTTTCCGGGGGCATCCAGCGCGTCGTCCTCAAGAACCACGGCTGCCATCCCTTCGGCAACGCCAAGGCCCGCGCGGTCGTCTGGAACTTCCCGGACGCGATCCCGAAGCACCGCGAGCCGCTCTACTCCAACCGTCCCGACCTCGTCGAGAAGTACCCGACGCACGACGACAAGAAGGTGTTCTGGCGCCTGCCGACCCTCTACAAGTCGGTGCAGCAGAAGGCGGTGGGCGACAAGGTGCACGAGAAGTACCCGATCGTGCTCACCTCCGGGCGCCTCGTCGAGTACGAGGGCGGCGGCGAGGAAACCCGCTCCAATCCCTGGCTCGCGGAGCTCCAGCAGGAGAACTTCGTGGAGGTCAACCCCAAGGACGCGGAATCGCGCGGCATCAAGTACTGGGACTACGTATGGGTCAGCTCGCCCACCGGGGCGCGCCTGAAGGTGCGCGCGCTGGTGACGGAGCGGGTGGGCCCCGGCGTCTCCTTCATCCCGTTCCACTTCGCGGGCTGGTGGCAGGGCAAGGACCTCCTCGACAAGTATCCCGAAGGGGCGGCGCCGATCGTGCGCGGCGAGGCGGTCAACACGGCCACCACCTACGGCTACGACTCGGTGACGATGATGCAGGAGACGAAGACCACCCTGTGCCAGATCGAGCGCGCCTAGGGCTCGCCACGGATACCCAAGGAGACAAGACGATGGCCAGAATGAAATTCATCTGTGACGCCGAGCGCTGCATCGAGTGCAACGGCTGCGTGACGGCGTGCAAGAGCGAGCACGAGGTGCCGTGGGGCGTGAACCGCCGCAGGCTGGTGACGGTGAACGACGGCAAGCCCGGCGAGCGCTCGATCTCGGTCGCGTGCATGCACTGCACGGACGCGCCCTGCATGGCGGTCTGCCCGGTCGACTGCTTCTACAAGACCGAGGAAGGCGTGGTCCTGCACGACAAGGACCTCTGCGTGGGTTGCGGCTACTGCTTCTACGCCTGCCCGTTCGGCGCGCCGCAGTTCCCGCAGGCCGGCGCCTTCGGCCTGCGCGGCAAGATGGACAAGTGCACCTACTGCGCGGGCGGTCCCGAGGAGAACGGTTCGGCCGAGGAGTTCCGCAAGTACGGGCGCAACCGCCTCGCCGAGGGAAAGCTCCCGGCCTGCGCGGAAATGTGCTCGACCAAGGCGCTGCTCGCGGGCGACGCCGAGGTGCTCACGAGGATCTACAAGACCCGGGTCGTCACCCGCGGCAAGGGCGAGGAGATCTGGGGGTGGTCCATGGCCTACGGCGGCAGCGGCAAGCTCGCCGACCAGCCGGGAGGACGCGCATGAGGACGATCGCGCATGCGGCCGCCGTCGCGGCGGCCGCCATCTGGCTCGCGGGCTGCACGGAAGTCGCGCAGGAGCCCGGGAAATCCTATGCAGGCAAGGAGGACGGCAAGCCCTACGCCAGCGACCTGTTCAAGGGCGACAAGGCGAAATGGGAGGGTGCGCTCGCCGAGCGCAGCCTGAAGCAGAACGAGTACGTCCGCATGCAGGACAACAAGAAATAGACCGGAGAGACGACATGACCAACCGAATCGCCAAGGGACTCGGCGCGCTCGCCGTGGCGCTGGCCGCGTGGCTTCCCGTCACGGCCTCCGCCCAGCAGGCCGCACCCGCGCAACAACCCGCCGCCGCGGCGCCGCAGCAGGCCGCGCCGGACTGGAACAAGCCCCCGGCCTGGAACGACGTGAGCACGACGCAGCAGTACGCGTCGGTGCCGGGCCGCGAGACCAACGTCCTCATCCAGGGCGCCGGGCACGAGTGGCGCAAGCTGAGGAACGGCCCGATCACCTTCGTGGGTGGGATCATCATCCTGATTCCGCTCGCGATCCTCGTGCTCTTCTACCTCGCCAAGGGCCCGATCAAGACGCACGACCCGCTCACGGGCCGGCTGATCGAGCGCTTTTCCAGCGTCGAGCGCGTCGCGCACTGGACCATGGGAATCTCGTTCGTGGTCCTCGCGCTCACCGGCATCGTGATCCTCTTCGGCAAGCACATCATCCTGCCGATCGTGGGGCACGCGGCGTTCTCCTCGCTCACCGTGCTCTCCAAGAACCTCCACAACTTCGTGGGGCCGCTCTTCATCTTCGCCCTGGTGATCTTCATCACCCTCTTCATCCGGGAGAACTTCT
Source organism: uncultured Pseudomonadota bacterium (assembly GCA_937898635.1). Lineage (GTDB taxonomy): Bacteria > Pseudomonadota > Gammaproteobacteria > Burkholderiales > Usitatibacteraceae > FEB-7. Next base: position 79,231 of record CALEJW010000045.1, read on the forward strand.
TCAAGTCCTGGGACGGGGCCTGGTTCGGCAAGTTCGGCGGTCTCCTTTCCGGCGAGCACGTGCCGGCGGGCAAGTTCAACGCCGGCGAGAAGTCGCTCTTCTGGGTGCTGGTGGTCGGCATCTGCACCGTGATGAGCGTGACGGGCCTCATCCTCAACTTCCCCAACTGGAACCAGGGCCGCGAGGCGATGCAGCTCGCGAACCTGATCCACGGCGGCTTCGCCGTCCTCGCCATCGCCATGGCCTGCTTCCACATCTATCTCGGCACCGTCGGCATGAAGGGCGCCTTCGACGCCATGAAGACGGGCTACGTGGACGAGACCTGGGCCCGGGAGCACCACCAGTACTGGTACGACGAGGTCAAGGCGGGCAAGCGCCCCGAGAAGGTCGTCGCGGGCAGCGCGCAACCGGCCACGGGAGACTGACCATGAAGACGAGACTCACGGCACTGATCGTCTCTCTCGGGCTCGGCATCGCGTTCTCCGCCCAGGCGAAGCTGCCGCCGGCGCCGCCCCTCGACGAGAAGGGCAAGGCTGCCGCGGAGGAGAAGAAGAAGAAGGACGCCGAGACGGCCGAGAAGGCGAAGGCCGCGATGGGCGCGGCACAGGAAAAGGCGGTCAAGAGCTTCCAGGCCAACATGAAGAAGGCCGGCAAGCCCGTCCCGAAGCCCACGCCGGTCGTTCAGGCCGCCCCCGCCAAGCCCGCCCCCGCCAAGCCGGCGGAAAAGGCGCCGGCCAAGAAGTCCTGAGGCCGCGATGCTGAAGCTCCCGGGGTCCGTCGTCGCTTCGGCCGTCCTCCTCGCGGGTTGCGCCGCGATGGGGGGCGGGTCCGGCCCGATGGCGGTGGCGAACCTGGAACCGACGCGGGGCAACTCCGCCGGCGGCAAGGTCACGTTCGAGCAGCGCGGCGCGATGGTCCGGGTGTCGGGCTCCCTCTCGGGCCTCAAGCCCGGCGCGGAGCATGGCTTCCACGTGCACGAGAAGGGCGACTGCAGCTCGGGCGACGGCACGAGCGCGGGCGGGCACTTCAATCCCCTCGCCATGGCGCACGGTCACCACGGGGGCAGCCCCAGGCACGCCGGGGACATGCCCAACGTTCGCGCCGACACCTACGGCAACGCCTCGTTCTCGTTCGAGACGACCGGCATCACGATCGGCTCGGGCGCCACGGACATCGTGGGCAAGGGGCTCATCGTCCACCGCGACCCGGACGACTACAAGAGCCAGCCGGCCGGCAATGCCGGGCCCCGGATCGCCTGCGCGGTGATCGCGAAGGGCTGAACGAAAGCGCCCTCGGGGTGAAAGAAGGGGTGGCCTCGGCCGCCCCTTTCCTTTCCGGGACCCGCCGGCGGCCTACCAGGTGTACCGGACGGAATAGCGCACGACAGCCTCGCCCTTCGGCGCGACGCGAACGGGGAAGTGGACGGTGCGCGAGTCCTGCTTGCCGAAGTCGTGGGTCTTGCGCGTGATCGTCCAGGTGGACCACCGGTACAGGTTTTCCTTCACGACCACGTCGACCGTCTCGTCCGGCTTCTGGTTGCGCACGCGCACCTCGATCTCCTCCTCGATCCAGCGCGCGGCCGTGTCGATCCGGTAGTCGAGCTGCTTCCTCTCGCCCACGACGTCGAACGCGGAGCCGAGCTTCACCTGCACCGTCTCGTCCCTCGCGGTGTGGTCGATCAGGTCCTCGCCGATGAACTCCAGGCTCCCGTCGGCATCGTCGCGCTTGGACACGCGCAGCTTGCCCGCCGGCAGCGGCAGGCCGAGCCCGTTGTCCTTCGCGTTGCGGATCCTGAGGTAGACGTCCACCTTGCGGTTCGAAGGGGTGCCGAAGTTCCGGTCGGTCATCGGCGAGCCGTAGACCGGGTACGCGCGCCCCTGCCCGTAGTAGACGAGCGTCTTCGCGCAGCCCACGTCCCGGGCCGTGGGAAAGAGCTCGATCTGCTTCGTGGCGTTCTGCGCGAGCGAGGTCGTGCGCCCGAGCGTGTAGAGGTGGTATTCGAAGAAGGCCTTCTCCTCGAAGCCGGCTGCCTTCGCCTCCTGCGCGCGCCCCAGCGCGGCCGGCGCGGAGGCGGGATAGACCTGCGGCTGGGCGCGCTGCACGTCGCCGGCGATGAGCTTGAGCCGTGCGTCCGCGTAGGAGGCGCCCGACTGGTTCACGATCGTCACCCAGGCTCCCACGTCGAGGCGGCAGGCGCCGGGCGCGGGCTCCGCGTAGGTGAGGTTGTAGTCGGCCCACCACGTCATGCCGCCCGTCTGGTAGGCGATGCGCGCGTCGTGCGGGGCCGCCTTGCCGGCATCGATGTCCCAGACGAGGGTGGGCTTGCTGATGAGCCCGCCCGGAAGGCTCGGAAGCGTCACGCCGGAATAGCCGTTCACCACGCGCACGGTGCCGTCGGGCGCCTTCAGCGTGAGCCCGCCCTGGGTCCCGACCAGCGTGCCGGTGAAAGCGCCCACGCCCTGGCCGCGCGGCTGCTCCACCGTGATCTCCCGGTCCAGGTAGCGCGACAGGAGCTTCTGGGTGCTCGTGAGGTCGAACTCGAAGCTCTGCTCGACGACGCGCGTGCCGCCCGGGTCCGTGAGCGAGGCGAAGGAGACGGTCGTCGGGTCGATGAGCGCGGGCACGTCCGGGACCCGGAGCACGTTGCGGCCCCGCTCGAGGACGAACCGCCGGTCCTCGCGCACGAGGGCGTAGCCCGGCACCGTGGCGCCTTCGCCTCCCGTGCGGAAGGTCTGGGGCGAGAGCGTGCCGGGGCGGGCGCTCGAGTAGATCGTGACTGCCGTGGCGGCCTGGGCGGAGTGGGCGAGCGCGGCGAGCGTGAGCGCGGCAAGGGGGCGAAGGGCGGTTCTCATCGGCAATCCTCCATCGGGGTCGGTATCGAGTGTAACGGCGGGCCGGGGCAAAAGGGTTCGGCCCCCGCTATACTTTCCCCATGAGATTCGAGGGAACGGACACCTACGTCGCCGACGACGACCTGAAGATCGCCGTCAATGCCGCCGTCACCCTGCAGCGCCCGCTCCTCATCAAGGGCGAGCCCGGCACCGGCAAGACGATGCTCGCCGAGGAGGTCGCCCGCGCCCTGGGACGGCCCCTGTTCCAGTGGCACATCAAGTCGACGACGAAGGCGCAGCAGGGCCTCTACGAGTACGACGCCGTGTCGCGGCTGCGCGACTCGCAGCTGGGCGACGCGAAGGTCGGCGACATCGCCAACTACATCGTGAAGGGCGTGCTCTGGGAGGCCTTCGAGAGCGAGGAGCAGGCGGTGGTGCTCGTCGACGAGATCGACAAGGCGGACATCGAGTTCCCGAACGACCTGCTGCGCGAGCTCGACCGGATGGAGTTCCACGTCTACGAGACGCGCCGGACGGTGAGGGCGCGCCACCGGCCCGTGATCCTCATCACCTCCAACAACGAGAAGGAGCTTCCGGACGCGTTCCTGCGCCGCTGCTTCTTCCACTACATCCGCTTCCCCGACAAGGAGACGATGCAGGCCATCGTCGACGTGCACTTCCCCGGGATCCGCAAGCAGCTGGTGCAGGCCGCCCTCGAGAGCTTCTTCGGCATCCGCGAGATGCCGGGACTCAGGAAGAAGCCCTCGACCTCGGAGCTCCTCGACTGGCTGAAGCTCCTGCTGGCCGAGGACATCCCGCCGGAGGCGCTGCGCAGCGAGGGCCACCAGCAGGCCATTCCGCCGCTCTATGGCGCGCTCCTCAAGAACGAGCAGGACGTCCACCTCTTCGAGCAACTGCTGTTCCTGCAGCGCCGGGGCCGCTAGGCGCGCGAGGCCCACGGGAGGCGTCATGGCGACGAAGCGAAA
>CALEJW010000046.1 GCA_937898635.1 uncultured Pseudomonadota bacterium
CGCGCCCGACGGCGTGCTCGCCTGCGCGCACGCGGACCTCTTCCTGCGCGACGAGGCGCTCGCGGACCTCGCGCCGGACTTCGTGATCCGCCTGGGCGGCATCCCGACTTCCAAGGTGATCGCCACCTGGCTCGCGCGCCACCGACCGGCGCTCGCGGCGATCCAGCCCGACGAGCGGCGCCGCGATCCGGACGGCATCGTCTCGGAAACGATCGTCGCCCCTGCCGGCGCGTTCTGCGAGGCGCTCGCGGTCCACGCGAAGCGCGGCGCGCGGGACGCGGACTGGGAAGCCGCGCTGCGCGAAGGAGAGGCCGGCGCGCGCGCGCTCCTCGGGGCCATGCCGCGCGAGGCCGCGGCGGTCGCGGCCGCCTGCGCCGCCCTGCCGCCCGGCGCCTCGCTCTTCCTGTCGAGCAGCATGCCCATCCGCTGGGCCGAGATGTACGCGGGAGCGCTGCCCGCCGGCGTGGAGGTGTTCGCCAATCGCGGCGCCAACGGCATCGACGGCGTCGTCTCCAGCGCCATCGGCGTCGCCGCGGGCCGCGCCGCGCCGACGCTGCTCGCCATCGGTGATCTCGCCTTCCTGCACGATGCGGGGGGGCTGCGCGCGGCGCGCGACCTGCGCTCGCCCCTCGCCATCCTGCTTCTGGACAACGGGGGCGGCGGCATCTTCTCCTACCTGCCGGTGGCGAAGCACCGCGAGTTCTTCGAGCCGCTCTTCGGCACGCCCCACGGCTGCGATCTTGCGGCGGCCTCGCGAGCCTGCGGCGTGGAGCACATCGTTGCGCGGAGCCTGGAGGAGGTGGCCGCGCTCGTCGCGGGGACGCTCACGGACGGCGGCGTGCGCGTCGTGGAGTGGCGCACCGACCGCGAGGAGACGCTGCGCGAGCAGGCCGCCCTCACGCGACTTCCCGGGATGCACGCCGATCGCGTGGCCGCGGGCGGCATCGCCTGGCAGGTGCGAAGCCGCGGAGCGGCGACGGCGGCGGTGCCGCTGGTGCTGCTGCACGGCTTCACCGGGACGGGCGAGTTCTTCGCGCCGGTCGCGCGAGCGCTTGCGCGGCGGCGCTGCATCATCCCGGACCTCCCCGGCCACGGCGGGAGCGACGCGCCGCCGCAGGGCTGGCGGCTTGCCGAGGCGGCCGACGCGCTGGCCTCTCTCCTCGATGCGCTCGGCGTGGCGCGCTGCGCGCTCGCCGGCTATTCGATGGGCGGGCGGCTCGCCCTCGCGTTCGCGCAGCGCCACCCGGGACGCGTCGCCGCGCTCGCGCTCGCGGGCGCGACGCCGGGCATCGCGGACGATGCCGAACGCTCCGCACGGGCCGCCGCCGACCTCGCGCTCGCCGCGTCGATCGAGGCGGGCGGCATCGAGGCCTTCAGCCGCGAGTGGGAAGCCAACCCGCTCTTCGCGACGCAAGCCGCGCTCGCGCCGGCGCTTCGCGAATCGATGCGGGCCCAGCGGCTCGCGCAGGATCCGGCGCGCCTCGCCGCGGCGCTTCGCGCCTTCGGCACCGGCTTCCAGCCGCCCGCGCACGCGGCGCTCGCGAGCCTGGCGATGCCGGTGCTCGCCCTGGCGGGCGAGCGCGACGCGAAGTTCGCGGCGATCGCGGCCGACATGGCGGCGCGCATTCCCGGCGCGAGGCTCGGCCTCGTGCCCGGCGCGGGGCACGCCGTGCCGCTGGAGCGGGCCGCGGAGTTCGCCGCGGCCCTCGAGGAATTCCTGAAGGAGACGATCGACGCATGAAGACGAAGAAGCCCGGGAAGGTCGCCTGGAAGTCCGCAGGCCGGTTCGAGGACATCCTGTACCACAAGGCCGAGGGGATCGCGAAGCTCACGATCAACCGCCCGGAGGTCCGCAACGCCTTCCGGCCCACCACGCTCCACGAGCTCGCGCGCGCCTTCCATGACGCGCACGAGGATCCCGCGATCGGCGTGATCGTGCTCACGGGCGCGGGGGACCTCGCGTTCTGCTCCGGCGGCGACCAGCGCATCCGCGGCGACAAGGGCTACGTGGGACTCGACGGCGTGCCGCGCCTGAACGTGCTCGACCTGCAGAAGCAGATCCGCTCCTGCCCGAAGCCGGTGATCGCCATGGTCGCGGGCTACGCCATCGGCGGCGGGCACGTGCTGCACGTGGTGTGCGACCTCACCATCGCCGCGGACAACGCGCGCTTCGGGCAGACGGGCCCGCGCGTGGGCAGCTTCGACGGCGGCTTCGGCGCCTCCATCCTCGCCGACCTCGTGGGGCCGAAGAAGGCGAAGGAGATCTGGTTCACCTGCCGCCAGTACGACGCGAGGCAGGCCCTCGAGATGGGGCTCGTGAACGCGGTCGTGCCGCTCGCGGACCTCGAGCGCGAGACGGTCGCGATGTGCCGCGAGATCCTGCAGCACAGCCCGCTCGCGCTGCGCTGCCTGAAGAGCGCCTTCAACGCGCACTACGACGGCGAGGCGGGGCTGCAGGAACTCGCCGGCAACGCGACGCTCCTCTACTACATGAGCGAGGAGGCGCAGGAGGGCCGCAACGCCTACGTCGAGAAGCGCCGCCCCGACTTTTCCAAGTTCCGCCGCGTGCCCTGAAGGACGGGGCCGCCGGGCCGCCCGTGCACGAAGAGTTCCTTCCCTACGCCCTCGCCTTCCGCGAGCCGGTCCCCACGGGCGCGGGCTGGTGGAAGGCGCGGCGCGGCGCCTGGCTGCGGCTGGAGGCGGAAGACGGGCTCGTCGGGCTGGGCGAGATCGCGCCGCTCGAGCCGGTGGACACGCCGGAGGCGCTCGCCGCGGCGCTGGACCGCGAGCCCTATCGCGCGGCCGCCTTCGAGCTCGCGCGGCTGGACCTCGAAGGCCAGCGCGAGGGCCGGGGCATCGCGGGCCTGCTCTGCGAATCCCCGCGCGAGGCCGTCGCGGTGAACGCGCTGTGCCTCTCGAACGACATCGAGGCGGTGGCCGCCGAGGGCGCGCGCGCCGCGCAGGCGGGCTTCCGGACGGTGAAGGTGAAGGTGGGCTCGGCGAGCGCGCCGCGCGACATCGCCCGCGTGGAGGCCGTGCGCGACGCGATCGGCGACGGCATCGGCATCCGCCTCGACGCGAACGGCGCCTGGGACGAGGCGACCGCGCTGCAGGTGCTGCGGGCGCTGGCCCCGCTCGGCCTGGAATACGTCGAGGATCCGGTGAAAGGCGACGCGGGCGCGATCCACGCGAAGACGGGCGTGAGCGTCGCGGCCGACCCGCGCACCATGGAGGAAGGCTGGCTCGCGCTGCGCTCGCGCAGCGCCGATTTCCTGGTGCTCAAGCCCATGGCGCTCGGCGGCCTGCGCGTGACGCGCGAGCTCGCCTGCGCGGCGATCGACGCGGGGCTCGGCGTGGTGATCACTTCCGTCTTCGACACCGCCGTCGGCGTGGCCGGCGCGCTGCACCTCGCGGCGAGCCTGCCGGGGCCGGCGCGCGCGCACGGGCTCGCCACCGTGGGCCTCCTCGAGGAGGCGCCCGTCGAGGGGCTCGATCCGCCGCACGGAGGCGAGCTGCGCGTGCCCGCGAGGCCCGGGCTCGGGGTGCGGTTGCGGCAACGCACGCCGTGAACGGCAAGGACCTCGCGCTCCTCGCGGCCGGCGAGGCGCTGGACTACGCGGCGCTGGAGGCGCGCGTCGCCGCGGCCACGGGGAGGCTCCGCTCCCTCGGCGTGGGCGAGGGTTCGCGGGTGGGCCTGTGGGCGGAGAACGCGATCGAGTGGGTCGTCGTCGCGCTCGCGGTCGCGCGCGCGGGTGCCGTGCTCGTGCCGCTCAACACGCGGCTCGCCGATCCCGAGATCGCGTGGCAGGTGTCTCGCGCTGCCTTGCCGCTGGTCGTCGCCGGCGACGCGCTCGCCTCGCGTGCCGTCGGCGATTGCCGTGTCGTGTCGCTGGAGGAATGGCGCGCGCTGCCCGTGGGCGACGGCTCGGCCGCGCCGGGCTGCGACGACCAGGACCGCGACGCGGCGATCGTCTTCACCTCCGGCACCACGGGGCGCCCCAAGGGCGCGGTGCTCACGCGCGGCAACCAGCTCGCGAGCGCGCGGGCGGCGGCGGCCGTGCTGCCGCTCGCGCCCGGCGACCGCTGGCTCGCTTCGCTCCCCTTTTTCCACGTGGGCGGACTCGGCATCGTGCAGCGCTGCCTCCTGTCGGGTGCGTGCGTCGTCCTGCCCGCGTCGTTTTCCGCGGACGACCTCGACCGCGCGATCGAGGAGGAGGGCATCACGCACCTTTCCGTGGTCGACGCGACGCTCAGGCGGATCCTCGAGGCGCGTGGCGGCAGGCCCCTGCCGGATCCCGTGCGCGCCGTGGTCGTGGGCGGCGGTCCCGTGAGCCCGGCGCTGCTGGAAGCCTGCCCGCAGGCGCTCGCCACCTACGGGCTCACGGAGTCCTGCGCGATGGCGACCCTCGTGCGGCCCGGATCGCCGCCGGCCGCGAGAAGGACCGCGGGCCCGGCGCTGCCCGGCATCGGGCTTCGCATCGCCGAGGATGGCGTGATCGAGCTTCGCGGCCCGACCGTGATGCGCGGCTACCTCGACGACGCGGCGGCCACCGCGGCCGCGATCCGCGACGGGTGGCTGCGGACGGGCGACCTGGGGGAGCTCGATCCCGACGGGAGCCTGCGCGTGCTCGCGCGCCGCGACGACCTCATCGTCTCCGGCGGCGAGAACGTCTACCCGGCGGAAATCGAGCAGGCGCTGCGCGAGCATCCCGAGGTGGCCGATGCGGTGGTGATCGGCGTGCCGGACGATCGGTGGGGCGAGGTGCCGCTCGCGATCGTGGAATTGCGCAGGCCCGGGGCGCCGGACCTGCGCGCCTTCCTCGAGCCGCGCCTCGCGCGCTACAAGCTGCCGCGCGTCGTCCTCACCGGGTCGATCCCGCGGCTCGCCAACGGCAAGCCCGATCGCGACTCGCTCAGGAAGGGGCCGCTACCCTTCACGCGCGAAGGGTAGCGTCCCCTTCGTCCTAGCGTGGCAGGGAATAAACGATGCGCTTCGCGCGGGCGACAAGGCCCGGGCGATGGAGTTCTTGAACGATG
>CALEJW010000047.1 GCA_937898635.1 uncultured Pseudomonadota bacterium
TAGCGACCAGCCTCGCGAAAACGGGCATCTCTCGGGATGCCCGTTTCGTTTCCGGCCCTTGGACTCCGCGATTCCCGCCCCCGCGAAGGTCGTCGTCACCGGCGCCCGCGGGTTCGTGGGCCGGGCGTTCACCGCGAGGCTCCCCGCCCATGACCGGATCTCGCTCTCGGGCGAGGGCTGGCGCGCGGCGCTCGCCCGCGCGGACCTGCGCGGCGCGACCGTGGTCCACCTCGCCGCGCGGGTGCACGAGCCCCACGGCGCCGCGGAGGACTTTGCGCGCGACAACACGGAAAAGACCCGGGTCCTCGCCGAGGCGGCCGCGGCGGCCGGCGCGGCCCGATTCGTCTTCGCGAGCACCCTCAAGGTCCACGGCGAGGAGACTCGCGGGGAGCCCTTCCGGCCCGATTCGCCGGCGGCGCCCGCGGATCCCTACGCGATGTCCAAGTGGAAGGCGGAGGAGGCGCTGCGCGCGATCTCCGCGAGCACGGGGCTGCCGGTCGTCGTCCTGCGCATCCCGCTCACCTGGGGCCCGGGGGTGGGCGGCAACTTCCGGGCGCTCCTGCGGCTCGCCGACTCGGGCGCGTGGCTTCCCTTCGCCGCGCTGCGCGCGCGGCGCAGCTTCGTGCACGCGGACGACCTCGCCGAGGCCCTGCTCCTCGCCTCGGCCCACCCCGCCGCGCCCGGCCGCGCCTTCATCGCGGCGCATCCGGTGCCCGTGGCGACCGCCGACCTCGTGAGGCAGGTCCGCGCGGCCCTCGGCCGGCCGGCCCGGCTTTTCCCCGTTCCCGCGCCCGCGCTGGAAGCGGCGGCGGCCCTCGCGGGGATGGGCGCGCGGATGCGCCGTCTCACGCGAGCGCTCGAGGCCGACCCAACGGCCCTCATGGCCACGCTCGGCTGGGCGCCGCGCGTGGACTTTGCCGCGGGACTCGCGGCCACCGTCGCGGCCCTGCGCCGCGAGGGCGCGCCATGAGCGCGCTCGCGCTCCTGCTGCCCGCCGTCGTGGCCCTCGTCGCGATCGCGCTCCTGCGCGCGAGCCCGCTCGCGGCGCGGATCGTCGACCGTCCCGGCGAGCGGTCCCTGCACGCGACGGCGACGCCGCGGCTCGGCGGCATCGGCGTGATGCTCGGTGCGTTGCCCGTCGTCTTCCTGCTGGGCACGGCCGAGGTGCGCGTGATCGCCGGGCTCGCCGCGTTCCTCGCGGCCGTGTCGCTCGCGGACGACGTGAGGAGCCTTCCGGTGGCCGTCCGCCTGCCCTGCCACCTCGCCGCGGCGGCCGTGGCGGCGGCCGTGGTCGCGCCGGGCGCCGGATACGGGACGATGGCCGCGGCGTTCGTCGCGATCGCGTGGATGACGAACCTCTACAACTTCATGGACGGGGCGGACGGCCTCGCCGGCGGCATGGCGCTCATCGGCTTCGGCGCGCTCGCCGCGGGCGCCTTCCTCGCGGGCGACGCGGGATTCGCGCTCGCGCTCGCGGCGGTGGCGGCGGCCGCCGCCGGCTTCCTCGCCTTCAACTTCCCGCCGGCGCGCGTCTTCCTGGGGGATGCGGGCTCCGTGCCCCTGGGCTTCCTCGCGGGCGCGTTCGCCTGCCTGGGCATCGCCCGCGGCCTGTGGCCGGCGTGGTTCCCCCTGCTGGTGTTCTCGCCCTTCGTCGTGGACGCGACGGTGACCCTCGCGAGGCGGGCCGCGAGGCGCGAGCCCGTCTTCCGCGCGCATCGCTCCCACTACTACCAGCGCCTGGTCCTCGCCGGCTGGACCCACCGCCGCCTCGCCGTGGCCGCGTGGGTGCTCATGCTCGCCGCGGCCGCGAGCGCGCTGGCGGCGCTGGGACGCCATGCCGCGGTGCAAGGGGCTATACTTTCGGCCTGGTCGATCGCCTACGCGGCGCTGTTGCTGGCGATCGACCGGCGCCAGCCCCGGGAGCCCAGGTGAACGGGGAGCAGGCAACCACCGGGGACACGGCGGTGAGAAAAAAGAACAATCGCGCACGCGCGCGCATCGACAATCCCGTTCTCGCGACCTGACGCCATGAAACCGTTCCAGCTGGATTCCCAAGCCCTCGTCGCGCTCGCCCACGACGCGGTGGCCTTCACGCTGAGCTGGGCCTTCGCCTTCGCGCTGCTGCGCGTGCAGGGCTCCCCGCCGGTCCCGGAGGAGATCACGGTCGCGCTCCTCGTGGCCATCCCGCTGCAGGGGCTCGTGAGCTACCTCTTCGGGGTCTACCAGGGCTTCTGGCGCTACACGAGCCTGCCCGACGTGCAGCGCATCGTCTTCTCGGTCCTCGCCGGGACCGTGGCCGTGGCGATGGTGCTGCACGCCACCGGCTACGGCAGCGTGCTCAGCTATCGCGAGTTCGCGCTCTACCCGCTCATCCTCGTCTCGATCATGGCGGGCGCGCGCATGGCCGTGCGCTCCTTCAAGGAGTGGAGCGTGTACGGGCGCGGGGTCGAGGGCACGCCCGTGGCCGTGCTCGGCGCGGGAGACGCGGCCGTGGGGCTCCTGAAGGAGCTCTCGCGCCGCCAGGAGTGGCGCGTGGTGGGGCTCTTCGACGACGACCCGCAGAAGCGCGGGCGGCTCCTCCAGGGGGTGCGCGTGATGGGCGCGCTCGACGACCTGCCGCGCCTCGCCGCGCGGCTCAAGGTGCGCCACGCGATCATCGCGATGCCTTCCGTGCCCTACAAGGTGCGCCGGCGCGTGGTGGAGATCTGCAAGCGCGCCAAGGTCGCGGTGCTCACCGTGCCCTCGCTCGAGAACGTCGGCTCGAAGATCGCCACCTCGAAGATCCGCAAGGTCGCCGTGGCCGACCTCATGAAGCGGGAGTCCGTGACGCTGGACGAGTCCGGGCTGCACGAGCTCCTCACCGGGAAGGTCGTGCTCGTGACGGGCGCCGGCGGCTCGATCGGCTCCGAGCTCTGCCGCCAGATCGCCAACTTCCAGCCCTCGATGCTCGTGCTCTTCGAGCAGAACGAGTACGCCATGTACCGCGTGGACGGGGAGCTTCGCGAGGGCTTCCCCGAGATGCCCATCGCGAGCGTCGTGGGCGACGTGAAGAACCCGCGCCGCGTCGGGCAGGTGATGCACCAGTACTCGCCCTCCATCGTCTTCCACGCGGCGGCCTACAAGCACGTGCCGCTCATGGAGGAGCTCAACTCCTGGGAGGCGGTGCAGAACAACGTCTTCGGCACCTTCGTGGTGGCGCGCGCGGCGATCGACTACGGCGTGAGGAAGTTCGTCTTCGTCTCGACGGACAAGGCGGTCAATCCCACGAACGTGATGGGCGCGACCAAGCGGCTCGCGGAGATGGTCTGCCAGGCGCTCCAGGCGGGCAGCGCCACGCGCTTCGAGATGGTGCGCTTCGGCAACGTGCTCGGCAGCGCCGGCAGCGTCATCCAGCGCTTCGAGGAGCAGATCCACAAGGGCGGGCCCGTCACCGTCACGCACCCGGAGATGGTGCGCTACTTCATGTCGATCCCCGAGGCGGCGCAGCTCGTGCTGCAGGCCGGCTGCATGGGGCTCGGCGGCGAGATCTTCGTGATGGACATGGGCGAGCCGGTGAAGATCGTCGACCTCGCCCGCGACATGATCCGGCTCTCGGACCTCTCCGAGGAGGAGATCAAGATCGCGTACACGGGCCTGAGGCCCGGCGAGAAGCTCTTCGAGGAGCTCCTCGCCGACGACGAGCACACGCGGCCCACGCCGCACCCGAAGCTGCGCGTCGCCAAGGCGCGCGACCCGCAGCCGCGCGAGTGGCTCGACGAGCTGCTGGCCTGGCTCGCGCAGGACCGCGTCTCGGCCGACGCGGACGTGCGCCGCGACCTGAAGCGCTGGGTGCCGGAATTCCAGTCGCAGGTGCGCCCGAAGCTCAAGGCGCTCACGGGCTCCCGCGCGGCCTGAGGCGGCGGCCGCGCGCGACCCGGCAGGCGGGGCGCGAAAAGCGGCGTGGGGGGGAATCGGTTGGCGCGCCCGACACGATTCGAACGTGCGACCCCTGCCTTCGGAGGGCAGTACTCTATCCAGCTGAGCTACGGGCGCGTAGGGGGCGGATTCTAGACGACTTCTCCACCCCGGTCCAACGCGCGCCGTGGTCCGGGCGCGGGTCGCGGGCTATAATCTTCCTCTGCCGATTGCGGCATTTCCCGCTCACGAAATCCCGAGGAAGCCATGTCCCACGCCCAGCCCGCCGACGCGAAACCCCAGGAAAGCCCCGTGAAGATGGTCGTCTGGGTGGTCGCCGGCACGATCGCGCTCGTCATCGGCATCATCCTCATCGCGCAGTTCGCCATCGGGAGCTACGGCGCCCGCTCGATGGTGGACGATCCCGCGATGACGCCCGAGGCGCTCGCGAAGCGCATCGGGCCCGTGGCGAAGCTCCAGGTGGAGGGCGCGCCGGCCGTGGCGCCGGCGCCGCAGGGCCCGAAGGTGGCCTCGGTCGCCGCCGTGGCCTCGCCCCCGCGCAGCGGCAAGGCCGTCTACGACACCGCCTGCATGGCCTGCCACATGACCGGCGCCGCCGGCGCCCCGAAGTACGGCGACAAGGCCGCCTGGGCGCCGCGCCTCAAGGCCGGCATGGATGCGCTCTACGGCAGCTCGCTCAAGGGCAAGGGCGCCATGCCCCCCAAGGGTGGCAACGCTTCCCTGCCCGACGCCGAGGTCAAGGCGGCGGTGGACTACATGGTCGCCGGCTCGAAGTAGCGCCGGGATCCCGTCGCGAGGGGCGGTTCCGGCCGCCCCTTTTCATTTCCCGCCCCCATGGCCCGTTACGCGATCGGCGACCTGCAGGGATGCCTCGCGCCCCTCGAGCGGCTGCTGGGCCAGATCGCCTTCGATCCGGAACGCGACCGCCTGTGGTTCGTGGGCGACCTCGTGAACCGCGGCCCCGATTCCCTGGGCTGCCTGCGCTTCGTGAGGGGCCTGGGCGCGAGCGCCGTCACCGTGCTCGGCAACCACGACCTGCACCTGCTCTGCGTCGCCGCGGGCGTCGAGCGAGCGCGCCACCGCGACACGCTCGATGCCGTGCTCGCCGCCCCGGACCGCGAGGAACTCCTCGACTGGCTGCGCCGGCGGCCCCTCATGCACGTCGAGGGCGCCTTTGCGCTGGTGCACGCGGGGCTCCTGCCGGAATGGCCGGTCGCGAAGGCGCGCGAGCTCGCGGGCGAGGTGGAGGCGGTGCTGCAGGGGCCGCGCTGGCGGGAGTTCCTCGGCCGCCTCTACGGCAACGAGCCGGCGCGCTGGGACGACGCGCTCGCGGGGCCCGATCGCCTGCGCGCCATCGTGAACGCGATGACGCGGCTTCGCGTGCTGAAACGCGACGGATCGATGGACCTCGCGTTCAAGGGCGAGCCCGGCGAGGAGCATTCGCACCGCATGCCGTGGTTCGACGTGCCCGCGCGCGCGAGCGCCACCCACGCGATCGTCTGCGGGCACTGGTCCGCCCTGGGCCTGCGCGTGGGCGAGAGCGTGTTCTCCCTGGACAGCGGCTGCGTCTGGGGGCGCTCGCTCACGGCGCTGCGCCTGGAGGATCGCCGCCTGTACCAGGTGCCTTGCCCGCCGGCGGAAGCCCCAGGAGCGTAGCCACGCGCCGGTGCGCCTCGGCCGCCACGGCCTGGCGCGGGAGACCGAAGGTCTCGACGGGCAGGGCGAAGGCGAGGCGAGCCACCGTCTCGCGCGTGCGGATCACGAGGCCCAGCGACTTCGCGAAGGTGAGATCGCCCGCATAGGCGAGGGTGCGCAGCGGCCGGCCATCCGGGCTCTCGTAGCGAATCGCGAGCGGGTACACGAGCGCGCCGTTGGCGACCGCCGGCTCGAAGAGGGAGCTGTGGAACTTGAGCAGCCGGTCGCCCTCGGTCGTCGTGCCCTCCGGGAAGAGGCCCACGCATTCGCCGCCGGCGAGCGCCTCGTGCACGAGCAGGTTGATGCGTGCGGTGTCGTGGCGGCGCGCGCGGCGGATGAAGATCGTGCCCGAGCGCTCCGCGAGCGCCCCGGCGAGCGGCCAGTCGCGGATCTCGCTCTTGGCGATGAAGCGCGTGTGCCGGAGCGAGGCGATGGCGAAGATGTCGGCCCAGGAGACGTGGTTCGCCGCGATCATCGCGCCCTCGGCCCCGAGCGGCGGCGGATCTCCCTCGAAGCGCACGCGGATCGCGAGGATGTCGAGGAGGGACTGCGACCAGCGCACCGCGATCTCGTGGCGGCGCCCTGCGTCGGCGCGAGGCCAGGCGAAGCGCAGGATGAGGAAGGCCGAGCCCACGTGGACGAGAAGCCTCGCCCAGCGCAGGGCTCGCAGGAGCCTCGGGGTCTCGGGATGGCTCAAGGATCGCGGGAGGGGCTGCGGGATTCGCCCCATTGTCCCACGACGCGAAACGGGAGCCCCGGCGGGGCCCCCGTGGGGAAGCGGACCGGCGCCCTCAGTGCGTGACGCGGGTGGTGCCGCGCGCCGAGAGCACGCGCACGCGGTCGCCCACGCGGAAGCTCTCGTCGGCTTCCTGCACGACCGCGATGTACTTGCCGCCGTCGAGCATCACGGTGATCTCGATGCCCTGGCGGTCGTTGGCGTCCTTTTCCACCGCCGCGCCGACGAGGCCGCCGACGACGGCGCCGGCGACGGCGCCCGCCACCGAGCCGCGACCGTGGCCGATGGTGCTGCCGGCGATGCCGCCGAGCACCGCGCCGGACGTGGCGCCGACGCCGGTGTCGGTCGGGTTGATGCGCACGCCGCGGATCGACTCGACCACGCCGAAGCGCACCGACTGCTCGGTGCGGGTCTCGTAGCCGCGGTAGTCGGCGCCTCCGCGCGGCGGCGCCGCGCAACCGGCCACCCCGAGGAGGGCGGTGGCGACGAGGACTGTTCCGAGCGTTTTCGCTTGCATCCTGGTTCTCCTGGTTGTTCGACCCTGTTCGATTCCCCGCCCTCCCGGGCGGCCTACTGGAACTTCTCCCCGAACGCCGCGGCGAAGCGGACCGCGATCTCCTCGCGGGCGGGGCGGTGGTTCTGGCCGCCCCGGTGGGCGATCTTGATCGCGCCCATCAGGGACGCGAGCCGGGCGGACTTGAGCCACTCCCAGCCGCGCGCCATCCCGTAGAGCAGGCCCGCGCGGAAGGCGTCGCCGCAGCCGGTCGGATCGACGAGGCTATCGGGCTTAACGGCCGGCACGAGGATCTGTTGACCTCCGCAGTGCACTTCCGCGCCTTCCGCTCCCCGGGTCACCACCACGGCCTCCACCGATTCCGCGAGCCGCGAGATGGTGCGGCCCGTCTTTTGTTCGACCATGCGCGCCTCGTAGTCGTTCACCGTGAGGCAGCGCGCGCCCGCGAGCATCTCCAGGATGTCCTCGCCCGTGAACATGGGCAGTCCCTGGCCGGGATCGAGCACGTAGGGGATGCCCGCGCGTGCGAGGTCCCGGGCGTGCTCCACCATGCCCTGCCGGCCGTCGGGAGAGACGATCGCCAGGCCGACGCCGTCCGTCTCCGCGATGCGATTGAGGTGCGATTGCGACATGGCGCCCGGGTGGAAGGCCGTGATCTGGTTGTCGTCGATGTCGGTGGTGATGAAGGCCTGCGCGGTGAAGTGGTCGGGCAGCGCGCGCACGTGCCGCCGCGAAAGCCCCAGCTGGTCGAGGCGGCGCTGGTAGGGCTCGGCGTCGTGTCCCACGGTGGCCATGATGAGCGGGTCCTCGCCCAGCAGCTTCAGGCTGTAGGCGATGTTGCCCGCGCAGCCGCCGTACTCGCGGCGCAGGTCCGGCACCATGAACGCGACGTTCAGGATGTGGATCTGCTCGGGCAGGATGTGGTTCTTGAACTGGTCGCGGAAGACCATGATCGTGTCGTACGCAATGGAACCGCAGACCAGGATCGCCATGCCGGGGAGGATTCGACGGGGAAAGTGCGGATTATACCGGCGAGGAAGCGCTCACCCCGGGCGATGGCCGGGCGATTCCGGCCGATGAGCGGCGTTGACCGGGTGGCGGCCCCCGACCATGATGGTCATGCCAGAAAAGGTCCGGCGGGTGCCTCGCGCCTCCCGCCGTCGATAACCCATCCGGC
The DNA here is from genome assembly GCA_937898635.1 of uncultured Pseudomonadota bacterium. GTDB lineage: Bacteria > Pseudomonadota > Gammaproteobacteria > Burkholderiales > Usitatibacteraceae > FEB-7. The sequence continues at coordinate 8,038 of CALEJW010000047.1, forward strand.
GCACGCAACCTGAAACAGGGCAAACCCATCGAAAGGTGGGGACGCAAAGTCACCGGTCTACCGGGCCCGCGAAGACAAGGGCCCTACGACAGCGGGATTGCCAGCAAGCGTCCCACCCTCCCCGGGTCGGCCCGCGAAAGGCGGCGCCATGGCCAGCAATCCCCCCAGCAACGTCGTATCCCTCGACGCGCGGGCCCGCGCGCGCGCGCGCCTCACGCCGCAGGAGTCCGCCCGCGTCCTCGACGATTGCCGCGAGCTCGCGCTGGAGCGCATCGTGCGCGCGCTCGGCGGCGTCCTCGACCGCGTCGAGGACGAGCTCTTCAAGCTCGCCGAGCAGGCCGGGGACCGCGAGTCCCAGAACCTCTGCCTCGACGCGCGCTCCCAGGCCCGCGAGCACCGCCCCCACATCGAGGAGGCCTTCCGCCGCCAGTTCCTCGCCTTCTTCAACCGCACCGTGCAGCGAGAGCCGCGCGCGGCCCGCGAGGAGGCGCCGGCGCAGGCGCTGGCGCTCGTCGACGACGAGGAGCTCGAGCAGGTGCTCGCCGTGCAGGCGATGGCCGCGCGGCTGAAGTCCACCTGCGAGGGCGAGCTCGCCGCGCTCTCGCAACGCTTCGGCTTCCTCCTCGAGCGCGCCGATCCCGCCGACGACACGAACCCGGTGAGCCCGGAGGCGGTGAGCCGCGCCCTGAAGGACGCGTGCGACCAGATCGAGGCCGGCTGGAAGGTGCGCCACACGCTCCTGCGCGTCCTCGAGGACGAGGTCGCCGGCGAGCTCGGCGGCGTCTACCACGACCTGAACGCGCTCTTCGTGGCGCGGCAGATCCTCCCGGAGATCAAGCCCGCCTACCGGCGCAACCCGCCATCGCCCGCGAAACCCGGGGCGGGCGCGGCCGCGGCGCCGAACGCGCCAGCGAGCGGGGCCGACGTGTACGCCGCGCTCGCGCAGCTCATCGGCGCGGCCGCGCCGGCGGGCGGCTCCGCCCCGGCGGCGGACCCTGCCGCCGTCTCTCCCGCCACGCGCGGGTTCGTGCAGTCGCTCACGGGCCTGCAGCAGCCCGGCCCCGTCGCCGCGGCGGGAGACCTCGCCAACGTGATCCGCGGGATCAAGGCCTCGCCCCAGTCGGCGGCGCTCGCGGGCGTGGACGCGATGACGATCGACCTCGTGGCGATGCTCTTCGATTTCGTGTTCGACGACCGCCAGATCCCCGCCGTGGTGAAGGCGATGCTCGGGCGGCTGCAGATCCCGACGCTCAAGGTGGCCCTCCTCGACCGCGCCTTCTTCTCCTCGCGCGCGCATCCGGCGCGGCTGCTGCTCGACCGGCTCGCCCGCGCGTCCATCGGCCTGGACGAGTCGACCCCGCGCGGCGCGGCCACGCTCGCGAAGCTCGAGGCCGTGGTGGGCCGCGTGCTCGGGGAGTTCGACGAGAACCTCGCGCTCTTCACGACGCTCGCCGCGGAGATGGAGGCCTACCTCGCGCAGCAGGATGAGGCCGAGGAGGCGCTCGCGCAGCGCACCGCCGCGCTCGTCGAGCACCGGGAGCGGCTGGAGATCGCGCGCCTGCTCGCCGAGGACGAGGTCGAGCGCCGCCTCGCCGCCCGCGAGTGGGTGCCGGAATCGATCCGCGTCATGCTGGAAGGCCCATGGGTCCGCGCGCTCGTGGACGCGCACGTCGAGCACGGCGAGGGCTCCGGCCCCTGGCGCTCCCGGCTCGCGCTGGTGGACGAGCTGCTCTGGAGCGTGGCGCCCAAGTCGAGCGCGGAGGACCGGCGCCGGCTGGTCTCGGGCATCCCGGCGCTGGTGCGCGCGGTCCAGGAAGGGCTCGCGCGCGCGGGCGTGGACGGACCGGGCCGCGAGGCCTTCCTCGGCGTGCTCGTGGACTGCCACGCCGACGCGGTGAAGGCGGGACTCAAGGGCACCGTGCTCGCCGGCCAGCCCCTGGCCGCGGTGCCCGCGCGCGCCAGGGCCGCGGCCGCGCCCGCGCTCGAGCGCGAGATGGTCCCGGCCGGCGACCTGCAGGTCGAGGAGATCCGGCTGCGCGGCGCGCGCGGCGCCCCGCCCGTGCGCAACGTCTTCACGCGCACCGGCATCTGGACGAACGTGAAGCGCTACACCTGGGTCGAGTTCGTGCGCGACGGCGGGCAGATGCTGCGCGCGCGGCTCACCTGGATCAGCCCCGCGAAGGGCGTCTATCTCTTCACGAACTCGACCGCCGGGGTGGCCGTCTCGGTCTCGCCCGAGGCCCTCGCGGAGCAGATGCGCCGCGGCGAGGCGAGGATCGTGGACGACGCGCCGCTCGTGGACCGGGCGGTGGACTCGATGCTCGCCAACCTGCGCGAGCGCGCCGCCTAGGGATAGAAGAGCAGCAGCTCGTAGCCCGTGGGGCGAAGGTTCCCGGTCTCCAGGCGCACGCTCAGCAGCGCTTCCGAGCCGCCCGCCATCACGTCGGCCGACACCGGCACGCGCCCGAGGTAGTCGGCCGGCCGCAGCACGCGGCGCACCGCCGTCTGGCCCGACACGTCGGTGAGCGTGAGCTCCAGGTGCGGGAATTCCTGCGCCGAGGCGGAGAGGTTGCGGATGCGCGCCTGCAGCGCGATCTGCCCCGGCTTGCCGGGCACCTCGAGGAGCTCGGAGTCCTCGAGCTTGAGCGCGCTCTCCTCGTTCACCCACGGCACGGTGCAGTTCACCTGGGCGCAGGCCGACTCGAGCACGGGGCGCAGCACCGGGTACTGCTGGGCGAGGCGCGCGCGGAACGCGTAGGCGAGTTGCAGGCCGAGGACGAGCGCGAGGAAGACCACGCCGAAGACCCAGGCGCGGGAAGGGCGCTCGGCCGGCAGGGGCGCGTAGGCGTCGGCCAGGTCGGCAGCGGGCGGCGCGGGACGCGGTCTCTCCGGGG
>CALEJW010000048.1 GCA_937898635.1 uncultured Pseudomonadota bacterium
GAATCCGGCAAGCCGATCCTGCTCTCCGTGGGCTACTCCGCCTGCCACTGGTGCCACGTGATGGCGCACGAGTCCTTCGAGGACCCCGCGGTGGCCGGCCTCATGAACGAGCTCTTCGTGAACGTGAAGGTGGACCGCGAGGAGCGCCCCGACATCGACCAGGTCTACCAGCTCGCCCAGCAGATGCTCACGCAGCGCCCCGGCGGCTGGCCCCTCACGATGTTCCTCACGCCCGACCAGGTTCCCTTCTTCGGCGGCACCTACTTCCCGAAGGAAGCGCGCTACGGGCTGCCCGGCTTCGCCGACCTGCTCCGGCGCGTGCGCGCCTTCTACGACGGCAAGCGCGGCGACATCGACGCGCAGAACGGCGAGCTGGTCGCCGCCCTCTCGCGCACCGTGCCCCGGGGCGGCGCCCACGCCTCGGCGTTCGGCGACGCGCCGCTCGCCGCGGCCATCGCGTTCCACGCGGGCACCTTCGACCGCGAGCGCGGCGGCTTCGGGCGCGCGCCCAAGTTCCCGCATCCCGACACGATCGAGACCTGCCTGCGCCACTACGCGAGGACGGGCGACGAGGACGCGCTCGCCATGGCCACGACCACGCTCGCCCGCATGGCCGAGGGCGGCGTCTTCGACCAGCTGGGCGGCGGCTTCGCGCGCTACAGCGTGGACGACGACTGGGCGATCCCGCACTTCGAGAAGATGCTCTACGACAACGGCCAGCTCCTGCGCCTCTACGCCGACGCGTGGGCGATCACGGGAAACGCCCTCTTCGCGCGCACCGCCGGGGAGACCGCCGCCTGGGTGATGCGCGAGATGCAGGCGCCGGAGGGCGGCTACTGCTCCTCGCTCGACGCCGATTCCGAGGGCGAGGAGGGCCGGTTCTACGTCTGGACGCGGGAGGAGGTGCGCGCGCTGCTCTCGCCGGAGGAGGCGGAGGTGGCGATTGCCCACTACGGATTCGACCGCCCGCCCAACTTCGAGGGACAGGCGTGGAACCCCGTCGTCGCGAAGCCCCTCGCGCAGGTGGCGGCGGGCCTTGGCCTCGGGGAAGAGGAAGCGAAAGCCCGCCTCGCCTCGGCCCGCGCGAAGCTGCTTGCCGCCCGCGGGAAGCGCGTGCGACCGGGCCGCGACGACAAGATCCTCACCTCGTGGAACGCGCTGATGATCGGCGGGATGGCGCACGCGGCGCGCGTCTTCGACCGCCCCGACTGGCTCGCCTCGGCGCGGCGCGCGCTGGACTTCCTGCGGGCGACGATGTGGCGCGAGGAGCGGCTGCTCGCGACCCACAAGGACGGCAGGAGCCACCTCAATGCCTACCTCGACGACTACGCCTTCCTGCTCGCCGCCCTCCTCGAGGTGCTGCAGGCGGACTTCCGGCCCGCGGACCTCGACTGGGCCGAGGCGCTGGGAGAGGCGCTCCTCGAGTCCTTCCACGATGCTTCGGGCGGCGGCTTCCACTTCACCTCCCACGACCACGAGCGCCTCATCCACCGCCCCAAGCCCGGCCACGACAACGCCACCCCCTCCGGCAACGGCGTGGCGGCCTGGGCGCTCAACCGGCTCGCCTTTCTTTCCGGGGAGACACGCTTCCGCGACGCCGCGGAGGACACCCTCGCCCTCCACTGGCCGGCGATCGAGCGCGGCCCCGCCGGCTTCGGGAGCCTCCTCGCGACCCTCGAGGAGACGCTTCGGCCGCCCACCACGGTGATCGTCAACGGTTCGGAAGCCGGGTTCGGTCCTTGGCGAGAGGCCGTGCGGGGGATCTACCGTCCGGACGCCATCGTGCTTTTCATCCCCGTCCCGCCCGCCGGGCTGCCCCCGCCGCTCGCCAAGCCGGCCGGTCCCGCGGTCAACGCCTGGGTGTGCGAGGGCGTTAGCTGTATGGCGCCCCTGGCGGAGCCGGGGCGATTGCGGGAAATCCTGAAAGCCGCGAAAATCGCCGGTTCCGCGCCTACCCCCAACCGTTCCGCCTAAGGAGAAGTGCCTCATGAAGAAGTCCGGTCTCATCATCGCCGCGCTGGGCCTCGCGTTCACCGCCGCCCCCGCGCTGGCCAGCCTGGAACTGGCGACGAAGTCCGCCTGCACCGCCTGCCACGCCGTCGACAAGAAGCTGGTCGGCCCCTCCTACAAGGACGTCGCCGCCAAGTACAAGGGCAACGCCAAGGCCGAGGCCATGCTCGTCGAGAAGGTGAAGAAGGGCGGCGTGGGCACCTGGGGCCAGGTCCCGATGCCCCCCAACGCCGCGGTCAAGGACGAGGACGTGAAGACCCTGGTCAAGTGGATCCTCTCGACCAAGTAAAGTAAGCGACCGCTTACGGGAAAGGGCCGGCCCTGCGCCGGCCCTTTTTCCATGGGCGGCAAGGCATCGGGGCGGTGCCCATTTGCGCCCCAGCCGCTATACTTTCGCGCTTGTCACCCCTTCCCCCCGGCCCCGCCAAAGGGCCTTCCCCCATTCCACCAGGAGATGCCTCGATGAACCGCTACACGAAGCTCGCCATCGCCGTCACGCTCGCCCTGGGCGTCGCCGCCTGCGGCAAGGAGGAGCCCAAGCCCGCTCCCAAGGCCGAAGCCCCCGCCGGCGTCACCGTCACCCTCGCCCACGCGGGCCCGCTCACGGGCTCCATCGCCCACCTCGGCAAGGACGACGAGAACGGCACCGCGCTCGCGGTCGCCCAGGCGAACGACAAGAAGCTCGTGATCGGCGGCAAGCCGGTCACCCTCAAGATGATGAGCGAGGACGACCAGGCCGACCCGAAGACCGGCACGACCATCGCCCAGAAGCTCGTCGACGCCAAGGTCGCCGCCGTCATCGGCCACCTCAACTCCGGGGTCACGATCCCGGCCTCCGAGATCTACAACAAGGCGGGCATCCCGGTGATCTCCGGCGCGGCCACCAACCCGACGCTCACGGAGCGCGGCCTGAAGGGCGTCTTCCGCACCGTCGGGCGCGACGACCAGCAGGGCCCGGCCATCGCCGCCTACATCGCCGCCGAGCTGAAGGCCAAGAAAGTGGCCATCCTCGACGACAAGACCGCCTACGGCGAGGGCCTCGCCAACGAGGTGGAGAAGTACCTCAAGGGCGCCAAGGTGAACGTGGTGACCCGCGAGCGCGTCACCGACAAGGAAACGGACTTCAAGGCCGTGCTCACCAAGGTCAAGTCGCGCAACCCCGACGTGATCTTCCACGGCGGCATGGACGCCACCGGCGGCCCGATGCTCAAGCAGGCCCGCGAGCTCGGCATCAAGGCCGCCTTCACCTTCGGCGACGGGGCGTGCACGAGCGAGATGGCGAAGCTCGCCGGCGCCGCGGCCGAGGGCCTCATCTGCTCCCAGGCGGGGCTGCCGGCGGAGGCCGCGAGCAAGGAGTTCCTGGACGCCTTCAAGGCGAAGTTCGGCGACGTGAAGCAGTACGCGCCCTACTTCTACGACGCGACCAACGCCGTGATCGAGGCCATGAAGAAGGCCGATTCCACCGACCCGGCCAAGTTCGGGCCCGAGATCTACAACGTCTCCTTCACCGGCGCCACGGGCAAGGTGGAGTTCGACGCCAAGGGCGACCGCAAGGACGCGGAGATCACGATCTTCCGGCTGAAGGACGGCAACATCAAGCCGCTGGCGGTGGTGAAGAACGGCGTGTCCACGCCGTTCGGCCAGCCGGCCGCGGCGCCCGCCGAGGCGAAGAAGGAAGAGGCGAAGAAGCCCGAGGCCAAGATGGACGACGCCAAGAAGAAGAAGAAAGGCGGCTGCTGAGCCGGCGCTCCCGCGCGCGCTTTTCGCGCGGGGGCACGGACGGCAGGAACGGGGCGGCCTCGGCCGCCCCGTTTCGCTTGGGGCGAGTTGAGTAGAATCCCCCCAGGACCCAGAGGAGCAGCGACCTGGACATCTTCCTCCAGCAGGTGGTGAACGGCCTCACGCTCGGCTGCGTCTACGCCGTGGTGGCCCTCGGCTACACGATGGTCTACGGCATCGTGCAGCTCATCAACTTCGCCCACGGCGAGGTGGTGATGATCGGCTGCATGGTCGCCTTCTCGGTGATCGTGGCGCTCGCCGACTCGGGGATGCCCCCGCTCGTGATCGTGGGCGCCGGGGTCTTCGTGGCCGTGCCGGTGTGCATGGCCGTGGGCTACGCGGTGGAGCGCGCCGCCTACCGGCCGCTTCGCGGCGCCCCGCGCCTCGCCCCGCTCATCACCGCGATCGGCATGTCCATCGTGCTGCAGCACCTGGCGCTGCTCGTGTGGAGCCGCAACATCATCGCCTTCCCGCAGATCGTGGAGCTCAAGCTCTTCTACCTGGGGAGCTCGGCCAACAGCGCGGCCATCTCCAACGTGCAGCTCACCATCATCGCGAGCTCCTTCCTGATGATGGGCGGGCTCCTCGCCCTCGTCTACCGCACGAAGCTCGGCATCGCCATGCGCGCGACCTCCCAGAACCCGCTGGTGGCCGGGCTCATGGGCATCGACATCAACCGCGTGATCTCGGCGACCTTCGTGATCGGCGCGGGGCTGGGCGCCGTGGCCGGCGTGATGGTCGGCAGCTACTACGGCATCGCGCACTACCAGATGGGGTTCCTGCTGGGCCTGAAGGCCTTCAGCGCCGCGGTGCTGGGCGGCATCGGCAACCTCGCGGGCGCGGTGCTGGGCGGCATCCTGCTGGGGCTCATCGAGTCGCTCGGCGCGGGCTACGTGGGCGACTTCACCAACGTGTGCCTGCTCGACCGCTTCCTGCCGGGCTTCACCGAGGTGTGCGCCGCGAGCCCCAACTCGAGCCTCTTCGGCTCGAACTACAAGGACGTGTACGCCTTCATCGTCCTGATCCTCGTGCTCGTCTTCCGGCCCTCGGGGCTGCTGGGCGAGCGTGTCGGCGACCGGGCCTAGACATGCGTTATCGAGTTATCCGGACGAAAGGCTTTGGAAACGCCGATGAACGCCGATGTCACGCCGATGAACGCGGAGAAGGACAGGGCGAGGCTGGACGTCCTTTCGGGGAAGG
>CALEJW010000049.1 GCA_937898635.1 uncultured Pseudomonadota bacterium
GCCAGCACCGCCGGCGAGGTGGGCGCGTTGCCCAGGGCCACGGCGAGGTTTCGCAGCCACCGCGTGTAGCCGATGCGCCGGATCGCCGAGCCCTCGAGCCGCGCTTCGAACTCCTCCCGCGTCCACGCGAAAAGGTCCGGCAGGGTGGGGGCGTCGAGCGCGTTGCGCACCGCGAAATCGGGCAAGGTCGCGGGCCGCGCGAAGCGGTTCCACGGGCAGGCCATCTGGCAGTCGTCGCAGCCGTAGATGCGGTTGCCGATCGCGGCGCGGAACTCCTCGGGAATCGGCCCGGGGTTCTCGATGGTGAGGTAGGAGATGCAGCGCCGCGCGTCGAGCTGGTAGGGCGCCACGATCGCCCCCGTGGGGCAGGCCGCGAGGCAACGCTCGCAGGTGCCGCAGTGGTCGGCGGCGGGCGCGTCCTTCGCGAGGTCGAGCCCGACGAAGAGCTCCCCCAGGAAGTACCAGGAGCCCGCCTCGCGCGAAAGGAGCAGCGTGTGCTTGCCCTGCCAGCCGAGGCCCGCGCGCGCGGCGAGCGCCACTTCCATCACCGGCGCGCTGTCGGTGAAGGCGCGATAGGGAAAGGGACCCAGCTCGGCCACCATGCGCTCGGCGAGACCCTGGAGGCGCTGGCGCAGGACCTTGTGGTAGTCCCGCCCCGTCGCGTATCGGGAGACGAAGGCGAGGGCGGGATCGGCCAGGACGGCTTCGGCCGCGCGCGCCGCGCCGGGAAGGTAGTCGAGGCGGACGGTGACGATGCTCGCGGTGCCGGGCACGAGCTCCGCGGGACGGGCGCGGCGCGCGCCGTGGCGTGCCATATAATCCATCGCGCCGTGCCATCCGCGGCCCAGCCACTCGAGGAGGCGCGCTTCCTCCCGGGCGAGGTCGATGCCCGCGACCGCCACCGCGTCGAAGCCCGCTTCCCGGCCCCAGCGCTTGACGAGGGCGGCGAGACCGGCGGGAGAATGTGCCGCATCCATCGTGCCGATGGTAATCCGAAGCGCCCCAGCGTCCCCCTTGCCCACCCTCTCCCTACCCGACGAAGACGCGACGCTCGCGCTGGGCGCGGCGCTCGCCCCGAGGCTCGCACCCGGCATGGTGATCGCCCTGCGCGGTGAGCTGGGTGCGGGCAAGACGACGCTCGTGCGCGGCCTGCTGCGGGCGCTGGGCTACGAGGGGCGCGTCAAAAGTCCCACCTACGCGCTGGTTGAACTTTATACGGTTTCGAGGTTAGACTTGTATCACTTTGATTTTTATCGGTTCCACGACCCAACGGCATGGAACGACACGGGCTTTCGGGACATCTTCGACGGACGCAACGTCTGCCTGATCGAGTGGCCGGAGAGGGCGGCGGGACGATTGCCGCCGGCGGACCTGGACATCGCGCTGGAAATCGGCGAGCAGGGACGCCGGGCGACGCTCACCGCGGGCTCGCCCGCGGGCTCGCGCTTGCTCGAGGCCTTGCCGCCGGGCTGATCCTCGCGCTCGCCGCGCCCGCGGCGATCGCGTCGCAGACGATCCTCGCCTCGCGCGTCTGGCCCGCCGAGGAATACACGCGCGTCACCTTCGAGTCCGCGAAGCCCGTCCGCCACCAGTTCTTCGTCGTGCCCGACCCCGAGCGCCTCGTGCTCGACCTCGAGGGCGTGGACATCGACGACGAGCTGAGGAGCGTCGTCGGCAAGGTCCGCGAGGACGACCCCTACATCCGGCAGGTGCGGGTGGCCGTCAACCGGCCCGGCGTCGTGCGCGTGGTCTTCGACCTGAAGGGCGCCGTGAAGCCCTCCGTCTTTCCCCTCGCGCCCGTGGGCGGCTACCGGCACCGGCTGGTGCTCGACATCTACCCGGAAACGCCGCGCGACCCGCTCCTCGCGCTCGTGCAGCCCCGGCCGGACCCGATCGGCGAGATCGCCAGGGCGCCCGTCCTCGAGCTGCCCCCGGCGCCGCCGGGCGAGGCCGCGAAGGCGCCCGAGGCCGCCGCGCCCGGGCCCGGGGAATTGCCGGTCGTGAAGCTCGACCCGCCGAAGCTCGCGCTGGCGAAGCCGGCGGCGCCCAGGGTGGCCCGAATGGTCACCATCGTGATCGACGCCGGGCACGGCGGCGAGGATCCGGGCGCGCGCGGCCGCAAGGGCACGCTCGAGAAGGACGTGACGCTCGCCATCGCCCGCCGGCTCAAGGAGCGCATCGACCTCGAGCCGGGCATGCGCGCGGTGCTCACGCGCGACGGCGATTACTTCATCGGGCTCGCGCAGCGCGTGCAGAAGGCGCGGCGGGTGCGGGCCGACCTCTTCGTCTCGGTGCACGCGGACGCCTTCGTGCAGCCGCACGCGCGCGGCTCCTCGGTCTTCGCGCTCTCCGAGCGGGGCGCCACCTCCGCCGCCGCGCGCTGGCTCGCCACGCGCGAGAACGAGTCGGACCTGATCGGCGGCGTGAACCTGGACGTGAAGGACCCGGTCCTCGCGAAGACGCTGCTCGACCTCTCGCAGACGGCCTCCATCAACGACTCCCTCAAGCTCGGGAAAGCGGTGCTGGGCGAACTCGGCGACATCAACGCCCTCCACAAGAGCGCGGTGGAGCAGGCCGGCTTCGCGGTGCTGAAGGCGCCCGACATCCCCTCGATCCTGGTCGAGACCGCCTTCATCTCCAACCCCCAGGAGGAGAAGCGCCTGAGGGACTCGGCCTACCAGGAGAAGATGGCCAACGCGATCCTGCAGGGCATCCGCAGCTACCTCGCGCAGAACCCGCCGCTCGCGCGCACGCGCGTCGCGCAGAACCCCTAGGCCTCAGGTCGCGGTGACGGGACGCGCGCCGGCCTGCGCGCGCAGCATCGCGGAGGTCTCGAGCGCCGTGAGGGGGCGGGAGAAGAGGAAGCCCTGGAAGGCGTCGCAGTGGCGCTCGCGCAGGAACTCGAGCTGCTCCCTCGTCTCCACGCCCTCGGCCACCACGCGCAGCTTGAGGCTCCTCGCCATCGCGATGATGGTCTCCGTGAGCGAGCCGCTCGAGGCGTCCTCGGGGATGTTGGCGATGAAGGAGCGGTCGATCTTCAGGCCCGAGGCGGGCAGGCGCTTCAGCTGCCCGAGCGAGGAGTAGCCCACGCCGAAGTCGTCGATCGACACGCCGATGCCCACGGAGCGAAGCTGCGCGAGGATCTCGATCGACTGCTCGAGGTTTCGCATCACCATCGACTCGGTGATCTCCACGGCCACGCGGCGCGGGTCCACGCCCGCCTCGCGCACGATCGCGAGGAGCGTGGGCGCGAGCCGGCGGGACATGAACTGGCGCGGCGAGAGGTTCACCGACACCACGATGTCCGCGGTCCCCTCCAGCTCCCAGGCCTTGAGCTGCCGGCAGGCGGTCCTCAACACCCACTCGCCCAGCGGGACGATGAGCCCCAGCTCCTCGGCCACGGGCACGAACTCCGTCGGCAGCACCTCGCCCTTCACGGGGTCGTTCCAGCGCAGCAGCGCCTCGAGGCCCGCGACGCGGCCGGTCGCGATGTCCACCTGCGGCTGGTAGCGCAGGAAGAACTCCTCGTGCTCGATGCCCTTGCGCAGCCGCCCTTCCACCTCCAGGCGCCGGCCGAGGAGGTAGTCGAGGTCGGTCGTGAAGAAGCGCGCCGTGTTGCGGCCGGAATCCTTCGCCTGGTACATCGCGCTGTCGGCGTGCTTCATGAGCTGGGTCACGTCGGTCGCGTCGTTCGGGTAGTGGCTGATCCCGATCGAGGTGGTGATGTGGATCTCCTGGGCGCCGACCTCCACGGGCTTCGAGAGCTCGCGCAGGATCTTGTCGGCCACGAGCCTCGCGTTCTCCGGGCGCTCGAGGTCCGGGAGGATCACGACGAACTCGTCGCCGCCCTCGCGCGAGACGGTGTCGATCTCGCGCACGCAGGCGGTGAGGCGCCGGGCCACGTCCTTGAGGATGAGGTCGCCCGTGTCGTGGCCCAGGGAGTCGTTCACCAGCTTGAAACGGTCGAGGTCGAGGAAGAGCACGGCCACGTGGCGCTGCTTGCGCCGGGCCTGCAGGATCGCCTGGTTGAGGCGGTCCTGCATGAGGCGCCGGTTCGGCAGGCCGGTGAGCGCGTCGTGGTGCGCCATGTAGTGGATCGTGCGCTCGGTGTTCAGCCGCTCGGTCACGTCCTGCACGAGGGAGGCGAAGCCCACGATGCGCCCGCCCGGGTCCACGAGCGGCGTGTTGTACCACTCGCACTGGATCGAGCGGCCGGAGCTCGTCACGTTCTCCAGCTCGATCTTCATGCCGTCGCGCGTGCCGGAGAGCTCCTGCCACATGGCCCTCACCGCGGGCGCGCCCGAGTCGGGGACGAGGAAGTCGGCGGCCTGCCGGCCGAGCGCCTCGCGCTCGGAGAATCCGAAGATCGCCTCGGCGGCGGGGTTCCAGGCGGTGACCTTGTGCTCGCGGTCCCACTCGATCACCGCGAGCGGCGTGCGCTCGACGTGCATGCGCAGCTTCTGCGCCGCGAGGAGCTCGGCCTGCTGCGCCTTCAGCCGCCCGACCATCTCCTCGGCGAGCGCGTCGTTCGCCTGCTGCAGTCGCGCCCGCTCCGCCGCGAGCTCGTTCGAGAGCGCGGCCCGGTCCTGGCGCACCGCGAGGGACTCGACGAGCGAGCGGTGCAGCTGCTCGTGCACGTAGGGCAGCACGCCCGCGAGCAGGAGCAGGGCGCCCGAGAGGAACATCTGCACCTTGTCCCCGGACAGGCCCAGGACGATGGCGAAGGGAACCAGGGTGAGGAAGGCGGTGACCTTGTAGGCGTGCGGGTGGGGGGCGTCGTAGCCCACGGCGCCCGTCACCATGAGGACCACCAGCATCACGACCATGAGGCGCTGCGCGAGGTGCGAGGAGTCGGGCAGCAGCGAGAACGCGACCGCCGCCCAGCAAAGCGCGGCGAGGACGGAGCCGGCGAGGAAGCGCCGCTCCCAGCGCGCGAACTCGGCCGTCGGCGGCTCGCGGTTCACGAAGATCTTGTAGAGGACGTATCGGCCGAGGGTGACGGCGGCGACCGCGGCGAACCACGCGATCTGGGCCGGGCGCGAGACCTCCGTCCACAGGATGGCGCCCAGCACGAACGCGGCGAGGAGCGTGGCGAGGTAGCCGATCAGGGAGAAGCGGAAGAGCAGGCGAACCTGCTCCTCCCGCACGGGGCCGAGGGGCGCGGTCCCGGCGCGGGGGGCTTCCGGGGAGCTTGCGGGCAATTCGTCTGTGCTCATGCCGCTCCTGCAGGCTCGTGGCGGCGGGCCACGTGCGCCCTCCATCCAGCCCGTTGAGTGTAACATCGGCCCTTGCACCCGAAGGCCGAATTTTCTCCTGCCGCGAGGCAGAATCTTCCCCTGCCGCGGACCGCTCCGGACCGCGAATCCACGATGGGCGACATCCGCGCGCTACCCGAGCTCCTGGTGAACCAGATCGCCGCCGGCGAGGTGGTGGAGCGCCCGGCCTCGGCCCTGAAGGAGCTGGTCGAGAACAGCCTCGACGCGGGCGCGCAGTCGGTCGCCGTGGACCTCGCCGAGGGCGGCATGCGGCGCATCCGCGTGGCCGACGACGGCTCGGGCATCGCGGCGGGCGACCTGCCGCTCGCGCTGGCCCGCTTCGCCACCAGCAAGATCGCCACGCTCGAGGACCTCGAGCGCGCCGCGACCCTCGGCTTCCGGGGCGAGGCGCTCGCCTCCATCGGCGCGGTCTCGCGCCTGGCCCTCACCAGCCGTCGCGCGGGCGAGCGCCACGCCTGGCGCATCGCCTGCGACGGCGGGGCGCTTTCCGCGGTGGAGCCCGCGGCGCTCGCGGCGGGCACCACCGTGGAAGTCGACGAGCTCTACTACAACACGCCCGCCCGGCGGAAGTTCCTGAAGAGCGAGGCGACCGAATTCGCGCGCTGCGAGGAAGCCTTCTCCCGGGTCGCCCTGTCGCGCCCGGCGGTCGCCTTCTCGCTCTCCCACAACGGCCGGCGCGTGGCGCATCTCGCGCCGGGCCCGGCGCGCGAGCGGGCGAGCGGCATCGTGGGCGAGGAATTCGCCGGCACCGCCGTCGCGGTGGAGGCGAACGGGGCCGCGCTGCGGCTTTCCGGCTTCGTCGCGGCGCCCGGCTTCACGCGGCCCTCGCGCGATGCGCAGTACCTCTTCGTGAACGGCCGCTTCGTGCGCGACAAGGTGGTCTCGCACGCGATCCGCGAGGCCTACGCGGACGTGCTGCACCACGACCGCCATCCCGCGTACGTGCTCTTCCTCGAGGCCGACCCGCGGCTCGTCGACGTGAACGTGCACCCGGCCAAGTCCGAGGTCCGCTTCCGCGACGCGGGCGCCCTGCACCAGTTCGTCTTCCACGCGCTCTCCCGGGCGCTCGCCGCGCCGCTCGCGGGCGGGGCGCGCGCGGCGGCGCCGGCTCCCGCGCCGGGCGCGGCCTTCGCGCAGGCCTCGCTCGCGGTCGGCGAGGCCGCCTCCCGCTACGAGGCCTTCTTCGCCGCCGCCGTGTCCGACGAGCGGCGACCGGCCGGCGCGAGCGTCCCGGAGGCGCCCGGCGCGCCCCCGATGCTCGGCTATGCCCTCGCCCAGCTGCACGGCGTCTTCGTGCTGGCGCAGAACGCCGCGGGCCTCGTGCTGGTGGACATGCACGCGGCCCACGAGCGCATCGTCTACGAGAAGCTCAAGGAGGCGCTGGATGCCGCGCGGATGCCCGCGCAGCCGCTCCTCGTCCCGATCGCGATGCCGGCGACCGCGGAGGAGGTCGAGGAGGCCGGGCGCTCCCGCGAAGCCCTCGCGGGACTCGGCTTCGAGGTGGGCGCCTCCGGTCCGCGCGGGCTCGTCATCCGGGCGGTGCCGGCGCTCCTCGCCGACCTCGACGCCGCGGCGATGCTGCGCGGCGTCCTCGCCGAGATGCGCGAGTTCGGGGCGAGCCGCGTGCTCGTGGAGCGCCGCAACGAGCTCCTGTCGACGATGGCCTGCCACGCCGCGGTGCGCGCGAACCGCAGCCTCACGGTGCCGGAGATGAACGCGCTGCTGCGCGAGATGGAGCGAACGGAGCGCGCGGGCAGCTGCAACCACGGCCGGCCCACCTGGGTGCAGTTCTCCCTGGCCGACCTCGACCGGCTGTTCCTGCGCGGCCGCTAGCGGCCCCGACGATGCCGGGAAAGCCTCCCGCCGTCTTCCTGCTGGGACCCACCGCGAGCGGCAAGACGGCGGTGTCCCTCGCCCTCGCGGCGCGCTTTCCCGTGGAGATCGTGAGCGTCGATTCCGCGCTCGTCTACCGCGGGATGGACATCGGGACGGCGAAGCCCGACGCGGCCACGCGGGCCGCCGTGCCGCACCACCTCGTCGACGTCGTCGATCCCGACGAGGCGTATTCCGCGGGGCGCTTCCGCGAGGACGCGCTGCGCGCGGCCGCCGCGATCGCCTCGCGCGGGCGCGTCCCGCTCTTCGTCGGCGGCACGATGCTCTACGAGCGCTCGCTCATGCGCGGGCTCGCGGCGCTGCCGTCCGCGGATCCCGCGTTGCGCGCGGCGATCGAGCGCGAGGCGCGCGAGCGGGGATGGCCGGCGCTGCACGCGGAGCTGGCCCGCGCGGATCCCGTCACCGCGGCCCGGCTCGACCCGAACGACGCCCAGCGCATCCAGCGCGCGCTCGAGGTGTTCCGCCTCGCGGGCCGTCCGCTCTCCGCGATCATTGCGGGCGAGGGACGCGCGGCGCCGCCTTTCGCGGCGCTCGCGATCGCCCTCGAGCCATCGGACCGCGCGGCGCTGCACCGGCGGATCGAGGCGCGCTTCCGCGCGATGCTCGAGGCCGGGCTGGTCGGGGAGGTGGAAGGATTGCGCGCGCGCTACGCGCTCGACGCGGGGCTGCCGTCGATGCGGGCCGTGGGCTACCGGCAGGTGTGGGAGACGCTCGAGGGCAAGGAGAGCGCGGCGACGCTCGCCGCGCGCGGGATCGCGGCGACGCGCCAGCTGGCGAAGCGCCAGCTCACGTGGCTGCGGGCGATGCGGGAGGTGGAGCGGTGGGACTGCCTGCGCCCCGGCCTCGAGGACGAGGTCGCGGGGCGCGTGGAAAGCTTCCTGGCCTGAGGCCGGCTCAGTCGTCGCCGTGGTACTTGAAGCTCACCTTGAGCTTCGCGCGGAAGACCAGCTTGCCGCTCTCGATCTTCACGTCGAGCTTGTCCACCTCGGCCACGCGGAGGTCGCGCAGGCTCTTCGACGCGGCCTTGATCGCGTTGGCGGCGGCGTCGGCGAACGAGGACGGGCTCGTGCCGACGATCTCGGTGATCTTGTAGACGGCCGGGACGGCGGCCCGCGCCTTCTTCGCTTTCTTGGCCATGCTTTTCTCCTCCGGAAGTTTGTCGGTGTGGCCGATCCACTATACCCCCGGCGGGCGCGGCGCATCCACCGTGGCCGTGGCGCCGCCCTCGGCGAAGGTGAGGTCGAGGGCGTCGCCGCGCGAGAGCGTCGCGCCGGAGCGCACCACCGTCCCGTCGGCCGCGCGGACGATCGCGTAGCCGCGGGAGAGCACCTGCGCCGGGTCGAGGTGCGCGAGCGAGGAGGCCGCGCCCGCGAGCCGCAGGCGGCGTTCGCGCAGCGCTCGCGCCGCGCCTGCCGCGAGGCGGCCCGCGAGGCGGGCGAGCTCGCGCGAGGCGGGACCGGGGTCCGGCGCGCAACCGCGCAGGCGGGGCGCGAGGCCGCGAAGCGTCGCGGCGCGAAGGCCCGCCGCCTGGCGTGCCTGCAGGACCAGGCGGCGCGCGAGCGAGGCGAGCTCCGCGCGCCCGCGCGCGAGGCGTTCCGCGGGCGTGAGGAGGCGGCGCGCGCAGAGGTCCAGGCGCTGCGTCGCGGCGTCGAGGGCGCGGGTGGCCGCGCGGGCGAGGCGGGCGCGGGCACGGCCGAGCTGCAGGGAGAGCGCCTCCCGGTCCGGGCTCGCCGCGACCGCCGCGGCGGTGGGCGTGGCCGCGCGAAGGTCCGCCACGAAGTCCGCGATGGTGACGTCGGTCTCGTGGCCCACGCCGCTCACCACCGGGATGCGCGAGGCGGCGATGGCGCGCGCGACGACCTCCTCGTTGAACGCCCACAGGTCCTCGAGGCTGCCGCCGCCGCGCGCGACGATGAGCACGTCGCATTCGCCGCGCGCGTTGGCGGTCTCGATCGCGCGGGCCACCTGCGCCGCCGCGCCCTCGCCCTGGACCGGCGTGGGGTAGAGGATCACCGGCACCATCGGCGCGCGCCGCGCGAGCGTGGTGAGGATGTCGCGAAGCGCCGCGGCGGCGGGCGAGGTGACGAGGCCGATCGCGCGGGCGAAGGCGGGCAGGGGCCGGCGGCGCGACTCGTCGAAGAGCCCCTCGGCGGCGAGCTTCGCCTTGAGCTTCTCGAAGGCCTCGAAGAGGGCTCCCAGCCCGGCGTGGCGCATCTGCTCCACCGCGAGCTGGTAGGCGCCCCGCGGCTCGTAGACGGTGACGCGAGCGCGCACTTCCACCTTCAGGCCGTTCTCCGGCCGGAAGTCGAGGTACTGGGCGCGGCCCTTGAACATCGCGCAGTCGATCGCCGCGGACTCGTCCTTCAGCACGAAGTACCAGTGGCCGGAGCCGGCCTGGGTGGCGCGCGAGATCTCGCCCGTCACCCACACGAGGCCGAACTGGTTCTCGAGGAGCTGGCGCGAGCGCCGGTTCAGCTCGCTCACGGTGAGGGGTGCGCCGGCGGGGAGGGTGGCCATGGACCGAATCCTAGGCCCATTTCCGGGAAATCCGGCGCGCGCCCCGTCCGGAAAAGTGCCCGGACAGCCTTCCCCAAGAGGGAAAGCGGGGTTCTCCCGGAGGGAAATCGGGCCCTCGCGGGAGGGGCTCTATCCACCGTCACGGGGCGGTCATCGCGCTGAAATGCGCCCTCGCGCCCCGCACCCCCCCTTGACAGGCGAAAAAAACTCCAAGTGTTTGATTATCCTGGGATAAGCCTTGGCGCTCAAAAAATGAGCGGAGGAAAAAAAAGCCTTATGTGAAGGCCACTTGCCGATGCCCCCCGCGAAGCGCCCACAGGCTTATCCACAGGCTCTGTGGATGATTCGACACACCCTCGCCATGCGCCTGTCGCGCTCCGGTGACACGCGAGAATCGACGCGACTTTCCGGGCGATTTCGGCCGCAAAGTCGCGCCGTTGCTCGATCCGCGGCCGGCGGGCCCGAACGCACTTAAAGTGATGCTCGAACGCTCTTGTGGATGGCGGGCTCCACGGGCACTAGGGCTTGTGGAACCCGTGGCGGCGGGCGAAAATGCCGTGCGATTTCCCGCGGAGGACCTCCAAGCGTGCTGTCGATCATCGAAGCGGCCGGCTGGCCGATCTGGTTCATCATCTTCACCTCCGTCGTCGCGCTCGCCATCATCATCGAGAGATTCTGGTCGCTGCGCACCCCGCTCGTCGCGCCGCGCGACCTCCTGGCCGCGACGATCCGCGAGTACCAGGCCAAGGGCGTCACGCAGGATCTCCTGAACCGCCTGCACCACGGCCCCCTCATCGGGCGGATCTTCGCCGCGGCGCTCGTGAACGAGAAGAGCCCGCGCGAGGTGATCAAGGACGCGATCGAGGACTCGGGCCGCGCGGTCGCCCTGGAGCTCGAGCGCTTCCTCAACACCCTCGGCACCGTCGCCACGGTGTCCACGCTGCTGGGGCTCTTCGGCACGATCGTCGGCATGATCGAGATCTTCGGCTCGCAGACGCCCTCCGGGGGCAATCCCGCGCAGCTCGCCCACGGCATCTCGGTGGCGCTCTACAACACGCTCTTCGGCATCGGCGTGGCCATCCCGGCGGTGATCTTCTACCGCCACTTCCGCAACCGGGTGGACGTGCTCGTGGTCGAGATGGAAGGCCAGGCGGTGAAGCTCGCCGAGATCCTGCGGGGCGAACGGCGCGCATGAACTTCCGCCGGGGCAGGGCGCGCGAGGAGCCGGAGATCAACCTGATCCCCCTGATCGACATCCTCATCGTCGTCCTGATCTTCCTCTTCCTCACCACCACCTACAGCCGCTTCGCGGAGCTGCAGATCAACCTGCCGGAGTCCGCGGCCGACAAGTCGCCGGACCGGCCCCAGGTGCTCGCGGTGGCGGTGGACGCCAACGGCCGCTACGCGATCAACGGCACCGCGGTCGCCTACGACAACCCGGCCGGGCTCGCGAGCCGCCTGCAGGACGCCGCGAAGGGCGCGAAGGAGCCCGTCGTCGCGATCAGCGCCGACGCCGCCGCGACGCACCAGTCTGTGGTGAACGTGATGGAAGCGGCGCGCATCGCCGGCTACAACCACATCTCCTTCACCACCCAGACCCGCAAGTAGGGCCGGACGGGGCCCGGAGAACCGAGGAATGCGCGCCTGGCTCGAGGGGGAATGGCAGCGCCTCGGCGGCGGAGCGCTCGTCTTCCTGCCGCTCGCGCTCGCCTTCCGGCTCCTGGTCGCCCTGCGCCGCGCGCTCTACCGCGCCCGGCTCCTCCCGGCCTGGAAGGCGCCGGTGCCCGTGATCGTGGTCGGCAACATCACCGCCGGCGGCACCGGCAAGACCCCGCTCGTCATCGCGATCGTCGAGGCACTGCGCCTGGCGGGGCGCCGCCCCGGCGTGGTCTCGCGCGGCTACGGCCGCGTGCCGCCCACGGACGCCGATCCGCACGGCGTGGTCCGCGTCCTGCCGGGCGTGGCCACGCCGGAGCACTTCGGCGACGAGCCGGTGCTCATCGCGCGGCGCACGGGCGTGCCGGTGTACCTCTCGCCCGACCGGCCGGCGGCCGCGCGCGCGCTCCTCGCGGCCCACCCGGAGACCGACGTCCTGGTGAGCGACGACGGGCTGCAGCACTACGCCCTCGCGCGGGACGTCGAGATCGCCGTGGTCGACGGGGAGCGCGGGTTCGGCAACGGCCTGCCGCTGCCCTCGGGGCCGCTTCGCGAGCCCGTGTCGCGCCTGCGCGAGGTGGACGCGGCGGTGGTGAACGGCGGCCATTCCGACCTCGTGCCCGCGCCCCGGCAATTCGCGATGCGCCTGGCCGGCGAGCGGTTCGTCTCGTTCGCGGGCGAGGAGCTCGCCCCCGCGGAATTCGCCGCCGCGAGCCGCGGCCGGCGCGTCGCGGCGGTGGCGGGCATCGGCCACCCGGATCGCTTCTTCGCGCACCTCGCGCGGCTGGGCGTGGCGGCCGAGCGCCACGCGTTCGCCGACCACCACCACTTCCAGCCGCAGGAGCTGCGCCTGCCGGGCCGCGAGCTCGTCGTCATGACCGAGAAGGATGCCGTAAAATGCGCGGCATTCGCGGATGCGCGGATGTGGTTCCTTCGCGTCGAGGCGGCGCTGCCGCCGGAGTTCGACGCCTTCCTCCTCGAACGCCTCGCCGCCGGAAGACGCCCCTGATGGATCCGAAGCTCCTCGAAATCCTCGTCTGCCCCATCTGCAAGGGTCCGCTCGTGCATCGCCGCGAGGCGCACGAGCTCGTCTGCCGCGCCGACCGGCTCGCCTTCCCGGTGCGCGACGACATCCCGGTCATGCTCGAGGAGGAGGCGAGGAAGCTCCCGCCCGACGAGGAAGCCTGAGGCGCGCGGGAGGCCCGCCGTGAAGACCCTCACCTTCAAGGTCATCATCCCGGCGCGGCTGCGCTCGACGCGCCTGCCGGGGAAGATGCTCGCCGACATCGCGGGCAAGCCCATGGTCGCCCGGGTCGCCGAGCGGGCCGAGGAGAGCGGCGCCGAGGAAGTGGTGATCGCCACGGACCACGCCGACATCGCCGACGCGATGGCCGCCCTCGGCTGGCGCGTGTGCACCACCTCGAGCGCGCACCCCACCGGCACCGACCGGCTCGCGGAAGCCGTGGACCTCCTCGGGCTCGACGACGGCGAGATCGTCGTGAACGTGCAGGGCGACGAGCCGCTCGTGGACCCGCGCCTCATCCGCGCCGTCGCCCGCGAGCTCGCCCTGCGGCCCAAGGCCTCCATCGCGACGGCGGTGCACCCGATCGCGACCGCCAAGGCGTTCTTCGACCCGAACGTGGTGAAGGTGGTCCACGACACCGACGGCTACGCGACCTACTTCTCGCGCGCGCCCATTCCCTACGCGCGCGACGCCTTCGCCGCCTCGAAGGGGAAGCTCCCGCCGGGCTTCCCGGCGCTGCGCCACATCGGCCTCTACGCCTACCGCGTGAGCTACCTGCGGCGCTTCTCGGCGCTCTCGCAGACGCCCGCCGAGCGCTTCGAGGCGCTGGAACAGCTTCGCGCCCTGGGCCACGGCCACCGCATCGCCGTCGCCTTCTGGAACGAGCCGGTGGAGCCCGGCGTGGACACGCCCGCGGATCTCGCGCGCGTGCGACGCGTTCTCGCGCGCTCGCCGGGCTAGATACCCCCCTCCCCGGGTTTGCCCGGGTTTGACCCGGTTCCCCCGGGGCGGCGATAATCGACCGATTTTTCCGTACGGATACCCCGTTGAGGGAGGCAGGCCCATGCGCCTGATCTTGCTGGGCGGACCGGGAGCCGGAAAGGGCACCCAGGCCGGCTTCATCACGAAGAAGTTCTCCATTCCGCAGATCTCGACGGGCGACATGCTTCGCGCGGCGGTGAAGGCGGGGTCCGCGCACGGGCTCGCCGCCAAGGCGGTGATGGACCGGGGCGAGCTGGTCGCCGACGAGATCATCGTCGCCCTCGTGAAGGAGCGCATCAAGGCCCCCGACTGCGTGAACGGCTTCCTCTTCGACGGCTTCCCGCGCACGATCCCGCAGGCCCAGGCGATGAAGGATTCGGCGATCGACTTCGACTTCGTGGTGGAGATCGCCGTGGACGACGCCGCCATCATCGAGCGCATGTCGGGCCGGCGCGTGCACCTGCCCTCGGGGCGCACCTACCACGTGAAGTACAACCCGCCGAAGGTGGCCGGCCGCGACGACGTGACCGGCGAGCCGCTCGTCCAGCGCGAAGACGACCTGGAGGAGACCGTGAGGAAGCGCCTCGGCATCTACCACCGGCAGACGGTGCCGCTCGTCGAGTACTACGCGAAGTGGGCCGCCACGGGCGACCCGCGCGCGCCCCGCTGCCACCGCGTCCCCGGCGACGGGACGGTCGAGGAAGTCCGCGACCGCCTCCTCGCGGTCCTGGAGTAGCCCGCCATGCCCCGCAACGCCTTCTATGCACAATCGGGCGGCGTGACCGCCGTCATCAACGCGAGCGCCGCAGGCGTGATCGAGACCGCGCGCAAGCATCGCGCGAAGATCGGCAAGGTCTACGCCGGCCGGGACGGCATCATCGGCGCGCTCACCGAGGACCTCATCGATACGAGCCGCGAGCCCGCCGCCTCCATCCGCGCGCTCCTGCACACGCCCGGCGGCGCCTTCGGCTCCTGCCGCTACAAGCTGAAGGGGGTGGAGAAGGGCGGCCACGAGTACGAGCGGCTGCTCGAGGTCTTCCAGGCCCACGACATCGGCTACTTCTTCTACAACGGCGGCAACGACTCGGCCGACACCTGCCTCAAGGTCTCGCGCATCGCCGCCGAGAGGGGCTACCCGCTCGTCGCGGTGCACGTGCCCAAGACGATCGACAACGACCTGCCGATCACCGACAACTGCCCGGGCTTCGGCTCGGTGGCCAAGTACGTCGCCACCAGCATGCTCGAGGCCGGATACGACGTGGCCTCGATGGCGAGGACCTCGACCAAGGTGTTCGTCCTGGAGGTGATGGGGCGGCACGCGGGCTGGATCACGGCCGCGCTGGGGCTCGCGCGGTCCCGCCCGGACGAGGGGCCGCACGTCCTGCTCTTCCCGGAGATCGTCTTCGACGAGGCGGCCTTCCTCGCGAAGGTGGACGCGACCGTGAAGCGCCATGGCTACTGCACCATCGGCGTCTCCGAGGGGCTCCACGGCAAGGACGGCAAGTTCCTCTCGGAATCGGGCCTGAAGGACGCCTTCGGGCACGCCCAGCTGGGGGGAGTCGCCCCCGTGATCGCCGGCCTCGTGCAGGCGAAGCTCGGCTACAAGTACCACTGGGCCGTGGCCGACTACCTGCAGCGCGCCGCCCGCCACATCGCCTCGAAGACCGACCTCGAGCAGTCCTACGCCGTGGGCAAGGCGGCCGTTGAACTGGCGGTGAAGGGCAAGTCCGGCGTGATGCCGACGATCGTGCGCGTCTCGAGCCGGCCCTACCGCTGGAAGATCGGCGTGGCGAAGCTGGAGGACGTCGCCAACGTCGAGAAGAAGATGCCGCGCGACTTCATCACGCCGGACGGCTTCCACATCACGCCCAAGTGCCGCCGCTACCTCGAGCCGCTCATCGGGGGCGAGGCCTTCCCGCCCTTCGAGAAGGGCCTGCCGCGGTACGTGAGGCTCAGGAACCACGCCGTCCCCCGGAAAACGAGGACCGCCTTCAAGCTCTAGCGGGCGCGGTCCGCGAAGCACCCGTCGCACACAACCGAAGCCAAAGGGAGAAGCACGATGTTGAACACAGCAATGATCCTTGCGCTCGCCTGCGCCGCCCTCGCGCTGCTCTACGGCGCCTGGTCGGCCAAGTGGATCCTCTCGCAGCCGGACGGCAACGACCGCATGCGCGAGATCGCCGCGGCGATCCAGTCCGGCGCCAAGGCCTACCTCAACCGGCAGTACGCGACCATCGGCATGGTGGGCGTCGCGCTCTTCGCGGTGATCTGGCTCGTGCTGGGCTGGCTGACCGCGCTCGGCTTCGCCATCGGGGCGATCGCCTCCGGCGCGGCCGGCTACATCGGCATGAACGTCTCCGTGCGCGCCAACGTGCGCACGGCCGAAGCCGCCCGTCGCGGCATCGGCCCGGCGCTCGACATCGCCTTCAAGGGCGGCGCCGTCACGGGCCTGCTGGTGGTGGGACTGGGACTGCTCTCGGTGACCGCCTTCTTCCTGCTGCTGCAGGGCGCGGCGGGCCATGACGCGAAGATGAGCGACGTCGCCAAGCCCCTCATCGGGCTCGCCTTCGGCTCCTCCCTCATCTCCATCTTCGCGCGGCTGGGCGGCGGCATCTTCACCAAGGGCGCCGACGTGGGCGCCGACCTCGTGGGCAAGGTCGAGGCCGGCATTCCCGAGGACGACCCCCGCAACCCCGCGGTGATCGCCGACAACGTGGGCGACAACGTGGGCGACTGCGCCGGCATGGCCGCGGACCTCTTCGAGACCTACGCGGTGACCATCATCGCGACCATGGTGCTGGGCGCGCTCCTGCTGCCGAGCCCCGCGGTCGTGGGCAACGCCGTCACCTACCCGCTGGTGCTCGGCGGCGTGTCGATCATCGCCTCGATCATCGGCGTGTTCTTCGTGAAGACGACGGAAGGCGGCAAGATCATGTCCGCGCTCTACCGCGGGCTCGTCGTCGCGGGCCTCATCTCGCTGGTGGCCTTCTACTTCGTCACCGGCTGGATGATGAAGGACGTGGCGGCCGCCTACCCGCATCTCACCGTGGTGAACCTCTGGGGCGCCTCCGTCGTGGGCCTGGTCCTCACCGCGCTCATGGTGATCATCACCGAGTACTACACCGGCACCGACTTCGGGCCGGTGCGCCACGTGGCGGAAGCCTCGACCAAGGGCCACGCGACCAACATCATCGCCGGCATCGGCGTGTCCATGCGCTCGACGGCCTGGCCCGTGCTCTCGGTGTGCCTCGCGATCTGGGCGGCCTATGCCCTCGCGGGCCTCTACGGCATCGCGATCGCCGCGACCTCGATGCTCTCCATGGCCGGCATCATCGTGGCGCTCGACGCCTACGGCCCGATCACGGACAACGCGGGCGGCATCGCGGAGATGGCGGAGCTGCCCAAGGAGGTGAGAAACGTCACCGACCCGCTGGACGCCGTGGGCAACACCACGAAGGCCGTGACCAAGGGCTACGCGATCGGCTCGGCGGGCCTCGCGGCCCTCGTGCTCTTCGCCGACTACACGCACAAGCTCGAGGAGATGGGCCGGCACATCAGCTTCGACCTGTCCAATCCCGCCGTCATCATCGGCCTCTTCGTGGGCGGCCTCATCCCGTACCTCTTCGGCGCCATGGCGATGGAGGCGGTGGGCCGCTGCGCGGGCTCCGTGGTGGAGGAGGTGCGCCGCCAGTTCCGCGAGATCAAGGGGATCATGGAGGGGACGGCCAAGCCCGACTACTCGCGCGCCGTCGACATGCTCACGCGCGGCGCCATCAAGGAGATGATGATCCCGTCGCTCCTGCCGGTGCTCTCGCCGGTGGCGGTGGCGCTCATCGTCGGCTTCCTCATGGGCAGGGACGCGGGCGTGCAGGCGCTCGGCGGGATGCTCATGGGCACCATCGTGACGGGCCTTTTCGTCGCGATCTCGATGTGCACGGGCGGCGGCGCCTGGGACAATGCCAAGAAGTACATCGAGGACGGCCACCACGGCGGCAAGGGCTC
>CALEJW010000050.1 GCA_937898635.1 uncultured Pseudomonadota bacterium
TGGCCGTGACGCCGGCGGGCATCGCCCTCGACCGGACGGTGTTCTATCCCACGGGCGGCGGCCAGCCGGGCGACAGCGGCCGGCTCCTGCGCGCCGACGGCACCGCGACGTCCATCGCCGGGGCGGTGAAGGGCGAGGGCGCCGACGAGGTCTGGCACCAGGCCGCGCCCGGAGAGCCCCTGCCGCAGCCGGGCGAGGAGGTGGAAGCGGTCCTCGACTGGGAGCGGCGCTACTGCCACATGCGCTTCCATACCGCGTTGCACCTGCTGTGCGCCGTGGTTCCCGCGCCCGTGACCGGCGGGCAGGTGGCGCGCGACAAGGCGCGGCTCGACTTCGACATCGACATGGACCGCCTCGTGAAGGAGGCGATCGAGGAGGGGCTGAACCGCCTCGTGGACGAGGCCCGGGAGGTGAGGGCGCGCTGGATCCCGGACGAGGAGCTCGACGCGAAGCCGGAGCTCGTGCGCACGATGTCGGTCCAGCCGCCGCGCGGGCAGGGGGGCGTGCGCGTCCTCGAGATCGTGGGCGCGGACCTGCAGCCCTGCGGCGGCACCCACGTGGCCAACACGCGCGAGGTCGGCCGGCTCGCGGTGGTGAAGATCCGCAGCGAAGGCGCGCGCAACCGCCGCGTGGTGCTCGGTTTCGCCTGAAACGGGCCTTGTGCGGTGCAGCACAACCCCCGCCCGGGCGCGGTGCTAGCCTGCGCGTACCACAGTCCTGGCGACCCGATCGCCACCGTCCCGCATGGCCGTTTCCCCGAACGATTTGCAAAGCCGCGACATCGCGAGGTTCCTCGACGACCCCGTCGCGCACTCGGCGCTCTTCGATGCCTTCCCCAGCCTCGTCTGGTGCGCCGACGGCGAGGGCGGCTGCAGCTTCGTGAACCAGGCCTGGGAGGACTTCACCGGCCGCGGGATCGCAGCCGAGCGCGGCGCGGGCTGGCTCGACGCCGTCCATGCCGAGGACCGCGAAGCGCTGGGCCGGGTCTGGTCGGAGGCCTTCGGCCTGCGCGCCGGGCTGGAGGCGGAGTACCGCCTTCGCCGGGCCGACGGCGAGTACGGCTGGGTGCACCACTCGGCGAAGCCCGTCTCCGACGAGACGGGACGGCTCGCGGGCTACCTCGGCACCTGCCACGACATCAGCGAGCGCCGCAACGCCGAGCTCGAGGCGCGAGCGCGGGCCGCGGAGATGAGGCTGCTCGCCGACAACGTGCCCGTGCTCATCGCCCACTTCGGCCCGGACCTGCGCTGCCGCTTCGCGAACCGGGCCTACGCGAAGACCTGGGGCTTCGACGTCGAGTCGGTGATCGGCAGGAGCGTCGAGGAGATCATCGGCGCCGCCGGGTTCGCCGAGATCGAGCCGCACATCCGCCGGGTGCTCGCGGGGGCGTCGGCCCACTACGAGCGCACGCTGCGCGGGGCGGAAGGCGGCGAGCGCGTGATCGAGGTGAACCTGCTGCCGCGCCTGGGCGACAGCGGCGAGGTCCTGGCGGCCTTCGTGATGATCTCCGACATCACCCGCCACCGCCTCGCCGAGCAATCGGTGCGCGAGAGCGAGGAGCGGCTGAAGAAGTTCGCCGCCGCGACGCACGAGGGCATCGTCTTCCACGAGAACGGCGTGCTCACCGACGCGAACGACGCGGTGCTGCGCCTCATCGGCTACCGCTATGACGAGCTGGTGGGCCGGCCCGTGCTCGACTTCGTGACGCCGGACGCGCGCGACGCGGTGCTCTCCAACATCCGCCTGGGCTACGAGCGCGCCTACGAGGGCGCCATCCAGCACAAGGACGGGCACCGCATCGACGTGGAGTTCACCGGCAAGGTGATGCCCTACCGGGGCACCCAGGTGCGGATGACCGTGATCCGCGACATCCGCGACCGCAAGGAGGCGCAGGCCCGCATCCAGTTCCTCGCCCACCACGACACGCTCACGGGGCTGCCGAACCGGGTGCTCCTCATGGACCGCCTCGGCTTCATCCTCGCCTCCGCGAAGCGGCGCGAGTCGCGCGTGGGGGTCCTCTTCATGGACCTCGACGACTTCAAGGGCGTGAACGACTCCCTGGGCCACGCCGCGGGCGACGCCCTGCTGCGCCTGGTGGCCGCGCGCATCGAGGCGACGGTGCGCTCCGTGGACGTGGTCGCCCGCCTGGGCGGCGACGAGTTCCTCGTGGTCCTGCCCGACCTGGAAAACGAGGATTCCGCCACCACGGTGGCGGAAAAGCTCCTCGCGGCCCTCGCCCAGCCCGCCATGGTGGACGGGCACAAGCTCGTCGCGAGCGCCTCGATCGGCGTCGCGCAGTTTCCCCGCGACGGCGAGACGGCCGACGAGCTCATCAAGAACGCCGATGCCGCGATGTACAAGGCCAAGGAATGCGGGCGCGGCACTTTCCGGGAGTACTCGAAGGAGGCCTGAGGGCCGCTAGCGGGGCGCGAGGCCGATCGCGACGATCGCCGCCGCGGCGAGCGCCGCGCCCGCGACGAAGGTGGCGGCGGGCCCCGCGAAGTGCCACAGCGCCCCCGCCAGGACGCTCGCCGCGAGGAGCGCGAGGCCGCAGGCGAGGTTGAAGATCCCGAAGGCGGTGCCGCGGCGCTCCGGCGGCGCGCTCGCCGCGACCATCGCCGCGAGCAGGCCCTGGGTGAGTCCCATGTGCAGGCCCCAGAGCGCCACGCCCGCGGCGAGCGCGAGCGCTCCCCCGGCCGCCGCCAGCACGAGGTCCGCGGCGACGAGCACGGCGGTGCCCGCCGCGAGCAGGCCGCGGGGGCCCACGCGGTCCGCGAGCCTGCCGGCGGGAAAGGCGACCGCGGCGTAGACCGCGTTCATGCCGGCCATGACCAGGGGCGCCCACGCGAGGGCGACGCCGACGTGCTCGGCGCGGAGCACGAGGAAGGCCTCGCTGAAGCGCGCGAGCGAGAGCGCCGCGCCGGCGGCCGTCACGCCCCAGAAGGCGCGGCCCAGGCCGCGCGCGGCGCCCGGCGAGAAGGGCGGGGCCGCCGTCCGCGCCGGACGCGGCGGCTCGCGCACGGCCGCGAGGAGCAGCAGCACGGCGGCGGCGGCGGGAATCACCGCCACCCAGAACACCGCGCGGAAGTCGTTCGACCAGGCGATCATCAGTCCCATCGCGAGCAGCGGGCCGGCGAGCGCGCCCACGGTGTCGAGGGACTGGCGCAGGCCGTAGGCCGCGCCCCGCGAGGCGAGCGGCGTCACGTCCGCGACGAGGGCGTCCCGGGGCGCGCCGCGGATGCCCTTGCCGATGCGGTCGAGGAAGCGCGCGGCGAAGACGAGCCCGGGACCGGTGGCGAGCGCGAAGAGCGGCTTCGCCGCGGCGCCGAGCCCGTAGCCCGCGACGGCGAGCGCCTTGCGCCGGCCGAGCGCGTCGGAGAGCGTTCCCGAGAACACCTTCACGGCGAGCGCCGTCGCCTCCGCGACGCCCTCGATCACGCCGACCGCCAGCGCGCTCGCGCCGAGACCCACGGTGAGGTAGAGCGGCAGCAGGCTGTGGATCATCTCCGAGGAGATGTCCATCAGCAGGCTCACGAAGCCGAGGACCCAGACGGTGCGCGGCAGGGAACGGGCGGGATTCATCGGGGGAGGGCGGCTAGCGCCATCCTAGTCGCCCCGGGCGCGGCTGGCGAGGTTCGCGGAGGGGTGCGTCCGGCTTCGGGTACGATAAACGTTAAGTGTCCGGGCGCCGGCGGCGCCCCGGATGCGATCACCGTTAATCAGCGAACCCCGGGGAGAGACCGATGCAGGAGAACGGCAGCGAGGAAACGAAGAAGCCCGCGCAGGACCCGCCACCCGAGGACAGGCTGGTGGTGACGCGCCACCGGGCGCGCATCGGCGGCCGCGACCTGGACTACACGGTCACCTGCGGCACCCTGGTGCTGAAGGAGGAGAGCGAGAAGGACGGCAAGGCCGAGACCGACAAGGCGAGGGCGAGCGTCTTCTTCGTGGCCTACGTCCTCGACGGCGCCGAGCCCGAGACGCGGCCGGTCACCTTCTCCTTCAACGGGGGGCCGGGATCGAGCTCCGTGTGGCTGCACCTCGGGCTGCTCGGCCCGCGCCGGGTGGAGCTCGACCGGGAGGGCCGCGCGCCGCCGCCGCCCGGCCGGCTCGTGGACAACGAGCACTCGCTCCTCGACCGCTCCGACCTCGTCTTCATCGACCCCGTGGGCACCGGCTACAGCCGCATGGTCGCCGGGGAGAAGACCGCCGAGTTCCACGACTACAAGCGCGACCTGGAGAGCGTGGGCGAGTTCATCCGCCTCTGGACCACGCGCTACGCGCGCTGGGCGAGCCCGAAGTACCTCATCGGCGAGTCCTACGGCACCACGCGCGCCGCGGGGCTGTCCGGGCACCTGCTCGAGCGCCACGGGATGTACCTGAACGGGCTGATGCTCGTCTCCTGCGCGCTCGACTTCACGGTGCTGCGCTTCGAGGCGAACAACGACCTGCCGCCGGTGCTCTTCCTGCCGACCTACGCGGCAACCGCCTGGTACCACCGCCGCCTGCCCGCGGACCTGCAGGCGAAACCCCTTCGCGAGGTGCTCGACGAGGTCGAGGCCTTCGCGGCCGGGGAGTACGCCGCGGCGCTCTTCCGGGGGGACCGGCTCGCGCCCGCCGAGCGCGCGTCGATCGCCGGCAAGGTCGCGCGCTACACGGGGCTCTCCGCGGACTACGTCGAGCGCGCGGGGCTGCGCGTGGAGATCTTCCGCTTCTGCAAGGAACTCCTGCGCGCCGAGAGGCTCACCGTCGGGCGCCTGGACAGCCGCTTCACCGGCGTGGACCGGGACTCCGCGGGGGAGCGCTTCGAGTTCGACCCGGGCTTCGCCGAGATCTTCGGCGCCTACGCCTCGACGATGAACGACTACGTGCGGCGCACGCTGCGCTTCGAGGCGGACGCGCCCTACGAGGTGCTCAAGGGGCTCTACCTCAACTGGGGCTGGAAGGACTTCTCCAACCGCTACGCCTCGGTGGGCGAGACGCTGCGCAAGGCGCTCGCGATGAACCCGCACATGCGCGTGCTGGTCGCCAACGGCTACTACGACTTCGCCACGCCCTACTTCGCGAGCGAGTACACCCTGGACCACCTGGGCGCGAAGCCGGCGGCGCGCGAGGCCTTCACCGTCGACCACTACGAAGCGGGGCACATGATGTACGTGCACGGGCCCTCGCTCGAGCGGCTCGGCGAGCGCCTTCGCGACTTCGTCTCGGGAGGCT
>CALEJW010000051.1 GCA_937898635.1 uncultured Pseudomonadota bacterium
CGGCAGCCCCCGGCCCTTCACGAGCGCGTAGATCGCCGGGATCACCACCAGCGTGAGGATCGTCGAGGAGATCATCCCGCCCACCATCGGCGCGGCGATGCGGCGCATCACCTCGGAGCCCGTCCCGGTGCTCCACATGATGGGCAGGAGCCCCGCCATGATCGCGACCACCGTCATCATCTTCGGCCGCACGCGCTCGACCGCGCCTTCCATCACCGCCCGGTACAGGTCGCCCGTGGAGGCGTACGCGCCGTGCTCGGTGCGGATCTTCTCCCAGGCGTGCTCGAGGTAGATGAGCATCACCACGCCCGTCTCGGCGGCCACGCCCGCGAGCGCGATGAAGCCCACCGCGACCGCGACGCTCATGTTGTAGCCGAGCCACCAGATGAGCCACACGCCGCCCACGAGCGCGAAGGGCACCGAGAGCATGACGATCAGGGTCTCCGTCATGCGCCGGAAGTTGAGGTAGAGGAGCACGACGATCGCGAGCAGCGTGAGGGGCACCACGATCTTCAGCTTCTGGATCGCGCGCTCCATGTACTCGAACTGCCCGCTCCAGGCGATGTAGTAGCCGGGCGGGAAGTCCACCTTCTCCGCCACCGCTTTCTTCGCATCCGCCACGTAGCGCCCGATGTCGCGGTCTCGGATGTCCACGTAGATGTAGGCCGAGAGGAGCGCGTTCTCCGTGCGGATCGCGGGCGCGCCCTTGGTCACGCGCACCTTCGCCACCTGGCCCAGGGGCACCTGCGCCGGGGCCTGCCCCATCTCCGCCATCGTGGGCACCAGCACGTTGGCGGCGATCGCCTGCGGGTCCGCGCGCAGCTCCCGCGGGTAGCGCACGATCACGCCGAAGCGCTCGCGGCCCTCGACGGTGGTGGTCACCATCTCGCCGCCCAGCGCCGTCATGATGACGTCCTGTAGCTCACCCACGGCGAGGCCGTAGCGGGCGAGCGCCGCGCGGTCGGGCTCGATGTCGAGGTAGTAGCCGCCGGTGATCCGCTCGGCGTAGGCGCTAGTGGTGCCGGGCACGTCCTTCACCACGCTCTCGATGTCGCGGGCGACCCGTTCCATCTCCGAGAGGTCCTTGCCGAAGACCTTGATGCCGATGGGCGTGCGGATGCCCGTGGAGAGCATGTCGATGCGCGCGCTGATGGGCATCGTCCAGGCGTTCGAGATGCCCGGGAACTGCATCGCCTTGTCCATCTCCGAGATGAGCGTGTCGACCGTCATCCCGGGGCGCCACTCGCTCTCGGGCTTCAGGTTCACCACGGTCTCGAACATCTCGATGGGCGCCGGGTCCGTCGCGGTCGCCGCGCGGCCCGCCTTGCCCGCCACGCTCGCCACCTCGGGGAAGCTCTTGAGGATCCGGTCCTGCACCTGCAGGAGCTCGGCGGCCTTGGTGATCGACATGGCCGGGAGCGAGGAGGGCATGTAGAGGATCGTGCCCTCGTTCAGCCTCGGCATGAACTCCGCGCCGAGCCGGCTCGCCGGGATCCAGGTGGCCGCGAGGGCGAGCACGGCGAGGAGGAGCGTCGTCTTCTTCCAGCGCATGACGCCCGCGATCACCGGCCGGTAGACCGCGATGAGGAAGCGGTTCACGGGGTTCCTCGCCTCGGCGATGATCCGCCCGCGGATGAACATCATCATGAGCACCGGCACCAGCGTGACCGAGAGGATCGCCGCCCCCGCCATGGCGAAGGTCTTCGTGTAGGCGAGCGGGGAAAAGAGCCGGCCCTCCTGGGCCTCCAGGGTGAAGACCGGCAGGAAGGACACCGTGATGATGAGGAGGGAAAAGAAGAGCGCCGGGCCCACTTCCTTGCACGCGGCGATCATCGCTTCCGTCCGGGATTCCCCCGGCTTCAGGCGCTCGAGGTGCTTGTGGGCGTTCTCGATCATCACGATCGCCGCGTCCACCATGGCGCCGATGGCGATGGCGATCCCGCCCAGGCTCATGATGTTGGAGTTGATGCCCAGCGCCCGCATGGCCATGAACGCCATGAGGACGCCCACGGGCAGCATGATGATCGCCACCAGCGCGCTCCTCACGTGCAGCAGGAACACGATGCATACCAGGGCCACGATGAGGCTCTCCTCGAGGAGCGTTACTTTCAGCGTGTCGATGGCGCGGTGGATGAGGTCCGAGCGGTCGTAGACGGTCTCCACCGTCACGCCCTCGGGGAGCCCCGGGGCGATCTCGGCGAGCTTCTGCTTCACGTTGGCGATCACGTCGAGCGCGTTCTGGCCGTATCGGGCCACCACGATCCCCGAGACCATCTCGCCCTCGCCGTTCAGGTCGGCCATGCCGCGGCGCTCGTCGGGGCCCATCTCCACCCGCGCGACGTCGCGCACCAGCACGGGCGTGCCCTTCTCGCTCTTGAGGACGAGGCCCTCGATGTCGTCCTTGCCGCGCAGGTAGCCGCGGCCGCGCACCATGTACTCGGTCTCGGCCATCTCGACCACGCGCCCGCCCACGTCGCGGTTGGAGTCGCGGATCACCTGGGAGACCTTCATGAGCGGCACGCCGTAGCTCCTGAGCTTCACCGGGTCCACGATCACGTGGTACTGCTGCACGAAGCCGCCGACGGAGGCCACCTCGGACACGCCCGGCGCCTTGGTGAGCTGGTAGCGCAGGTACCAGTCCTGGATCGTCCTCAGCTCCGCGAGGCTGCGGTTCTTCGCGAGCACCGCGTACTGGAAGACCCAGCCCACGCCCGTCGCGTCGGGGCCGAGCTGCGGCGTGATCCCGCGCGGCAGCTTCCCGGCGGCGAAGTTCAGGTACTCGAGCACCCGCGAGCGCGCCCAGTAGATGTCGGTGCCGTCCTCGAAGATCACGTAGATGAAGGACGCGCCGAAGAAGGAGAAGCCGCGCACCACCTTCGACTTGGGCACGGAGAGCATCGCCGTCGTGAGCGGGTAGGTGACCTGGTCCTCCACCACCTGCGGCGCCTGGCCCGGCACCTCCGTGTAGATGATGACCTGCACGTCGGAAAGGTCGGGCAGGGCGTCGAGCGGCGTCTTCAGGACCGCGTAGATGCCGCCCAGCGTGATGGCGAAAGTCGCCAGGAGGACGAGGAAGCGGTTCCTCGCCGACCAGGCGATGAGGGCGTTCAGCATCTCACTTCCCCTTCGCGGGCTTCACCGCGGTGATCACCCATTCGCCGGGCTTCCTCTCGACGAATTCGAAGCCGATCGCCGCGCCCGGCTTCACGCCCGCGACGAGGGCCTCGTTCGCCAGCGCGAAATCCATGGTCATCGCCGGCCACTTGAGGCTCGCCACCGGCTGGTGCGAGACGGTGACCGTGCCCGCCTTCGCGTCGATCGCGTCCAGCGTGCCGTCGGCGCGGTGGGTCACGGACTTCGCGCCCCCCTCGCCCGCCTTGGGCGAGCCCGCCATGCCGCCCAGCGCCGCGCGCAGGTTGCTCTCGGCGTCGATGAGGAAGTTGGCGGCCACGACCACGACGTCGCCTTCCTTCACGCCGGAGCGCACTTCGATCCAGTCGTCGCTCCTCGCGCCCGTCTCCACCTCGCGCGGGTCGAACCGGCCCTCGCCCACCTGCACGATGACCACTCGCCGCACGCCGGAGTCGATCACGGCCGAGGAGGGCACCGCGATCACCTCGCCCGCGCCGCC
>CALEJW010000052.1 GCA_937898635.1 uncultured Pseudomonadota bacterium
CATGCGCCGGCCGGCCGCCGGGCGTCGGGGCGCGCGCCCGCGCGGGTTCACGCTGATCGAGATCGCCGTGGTGATCGTGGTGCTCTCGCTCCTCCTCGCGATGATCGCGGGGATCGGCACCGCGATGCTGGGCCAGCAGCGCCGGGAGGCGACGCGGCAGCGGCTCGCGGGCGTGGAGACCGCGCTCGCCCTTTTCGTCTCCCAGCACCAGCGCCTGCCCTGCCCGGCCAACGGCCAGCTCGTCGGCACCGACGCCAACGCGGGGCTGGAGCAGCTCACCGTCGGCACCCCGAACACCTGCACCGTCGCGGGCGTGGCGAACAGCCAGCAGCACGGGGTCCTTCCCTGGCGCTCGCTGGGTCTCTCCGAGCAGGATGCGACCGACGGCTGGGGCAACCGCCTCACGTACCGGGCCGCGGGGGCCTTCATCACCGCGCCGGCCATGAACATGACCTACTGCGATCCCGGCGGAACCGACAACACGCCGGAACTGCTCGCGTCGCCCGGCGGGTATTGCGACTCCGCGTGCACATCCGCGACCTTCCCGGTGAGCTGCACATTGCCCTCGGCAGTTACCGCAGGCCGCGGCCTCGAAGTCCGCAACCTCGCCGGCTCGCCGATCATGAACCCGGGTGCCACTCCTTCCACCGGCGCGGCTTACGTGGTGGTGAGCCACGGCGAGAACGGCAAGGGCGCCTACAACAACCAAGGCGTGCTCCAGGGCGGGGCGTGGGCCGCGCCCGCCGAGA
Source organism: uncultured Pseudomonadota bacterium (assembly GCA_937898635.1). Classification (GTDB taxonomy): domain Bacteria; phylum Pseudomonadota; class Gammaproteobacteria; order Burkholderiales; family Usitatibacteraceae; genus FEB-7. The sequence goes on from CALEJW010000052.1 coordinate 750, forward strand.
ACGAGGAGCGCAAGAACGACGCGAGCCTCGCGCTTGCCGTGCATTTCGTGGACGACTTCTTCATCGACAGCGGCGCGGTCCACTTCGACGACTTCGTCCTGAGGCCGTCGATCCTCACCGTCGCGACCAAGGCGCAACTCGGCCCCCGTGCGCACTGAGAGTTCCGCCTTGGCGCCCCGGAACCGGCAAAGAGGTCTGGCCGCCGCCACGGTGGTGATCGTGATCATCCTCGCGCTGGTCGCGCTGGCCCTGGACCGCGGGGCCTTCCGGCGCGAGGCGACGATCCTCGACCAGCGAGAGGCGACGGACGCGCGGATGCGCAAGATCCGGGACGCGCTCGTCGCCTATGCCGTGCTCAGCGGCCGCCTGCCCTGCCCCGCGAGCGGCAACGCGAACGCCGGCGACGCCGTGCCCGATGCCCCGAGCGTGAACTGCACGGAGCCCGACGGCGTCGTGCCCTGGCGCTCCCTCGCCCTGGACCGCGAGGACGCGCTGGACGGCTGGGGTCGGCGCATCTCCTATCGCGTGTTCGAGGGCGCCACCGGCCTCACCCAGGCCGGCGGAGTGAACATGACCAACTGCAACAGCTCCCTCTTCTATCCGCTTGACCCCGCCCTCGGCCCCGGCGGCCTCTGCAAGCCCGGCGCCCCGCCGCCCAACATGGCGCCGCAGTTCTTCGCCGCGCGCGGCAACATGCTGGCCGTCGACGAGATCGGGACGACCCGCAACGGCAATGCCTTCGTGCTCGTGAGCCACGGCGAGACCGGCCTCGGCGCCTATCCGGCCGACGGGGGGACGGGCCGCCTTCCCTCGCCCCACAACGCCGGCCGCGAGTACACGAACACCCAGGCGGGCGGCACCTATTGGATCCAGCCGCGAAGCGCCCCGGGCACGGACCCGGGCGTCGCCGCCCACTTCGACGACGTCGTGTCCTACATGAGCGCGTCGGACCTCGTGACCCGCGCGAAGCTCGCCGCACGTCCCTATTCGCTCGGCGCCGCGTTCACGCTGCCGGCGGTGTCGGCGGCGGCGCCGGGACTCTCTGGAGAGGACACGAGGCAAGCCTATCTCGCCATGGGCGGCTTCCTGGTGCTGGGCATCGATTCCAGCTTCGCCTTGCGCAATATCGGCATCCGCACCGAGGACGGCGTCACCGGACTCGGCGTCATCGGTGGCGGCTCGTCGGCCGGCGACCTCAACTCCTCGCTCGGCGAGCGCTTGCTCTTCCTGTTTGGCGGCAGCAGCGAGCTCCAGAAGATGGACATAGCCTTCAACCGCTTCCGGGTCGTGGGGCTCGGACCTCCCCGTCTCGAGGAGCGCGCCGAGGTCTCGTTCTGGCGCGGCGGGGATCTGCTCCAGGCCTCGGTCGCCACGAGCTGGGTCGAGGACATTCGGCCCGCCCGCTGCCTGTTCGGGCTCGTTCCCTCCGCGGTCTTCGACCGCGTGGACGTGAGGCCGCTTCCCCGGACCGGGGACGGGGACCAGACGACCTTCACCGTCGCCGCGGTCCAGGCCTGCCCGGAGGCCACGGCGGTCTGCACCACGGCGGTCCCGAATGCCGAAGACTGCCCCGCCCGGCCGCCCAGCGCCGCCTCGACCGCCGCGCAGGGCATCGCCACGACGGCCGCGACCCTGAAGGGCAGGGTCCACGACAACGGCGCGAGCACCACGGTCTCCTTCGACTACGGCACGACCTGCGCCTACCCCTCGAGCGCCGCGGCCTCGCCCGCGAACCTCGCGGCCGGTGACGGCGACACGATGGTTTCCGCGGCGATCACCGGCCTCGCCTGCAACACGAGCTACTACTTCCGCACGAAGGCCGTGAGCGCCGGGGGAACGACCGCTGGCAACGACGCCATGTTCACGACGGCCTCCTGCGGCACGCCCAGCCCCATCGCGACGTCGAACGCCGCGACGGACATCACGCAGACGAGCGCGACGCTGAAGGCCACCGTCGACGACAACGGGGCCGATACCGCGGTGACGTTCGACGTGGGCTTTTCCAACTGCTACGGAGCGAGCCTCCCCGCCGTGCCCGGCACGGTCGCCAACGGCGCCGGCGCGACGGCGGTCTCCGCCCCCCTCACCGGCCTCACCTGCAACACGCGCTACCACTACCGCGTCCGCGCGGTGAGCGCCGCCGGCACGACGACGGCCGGCGACGTGGCGTTCACCACCGCGCCCTGTCCCTGACCCGTCCCCGCCCCGGCGGTGACGCGGTAAATCCCGCGCGAGCTTCCGCGATTTCGGCTCGCCGCGCGCGAACGCCGCGCGTAGAACTCCGGCCATGCCCGCCGCATCCGGAGTTCCCGCCATGCTCCCTGCCTCGCGCGAAAGAGGCGCCCTTCCGATCCTCCTCGCCGCGCTGCTCGCGATCGCCACGGCAACCGCATTTTCCGTCGCGCTCGCGCGGATGGCGGGCGCCCCGGCCCGTGCCAAGGCGACGGAGCGCAGCCTCGCCACGGCGCGCGAGGCGCTGGTCGCCTACGCCTCCGGACGGCCCGCGGACGAGATCGTCGGCCCCGGCTACCTTCCCTGCCCGGACCTCGACGACGATGGCTGGGCGGAGCCCACCTGCGGCTCGATGACGGGCGAAACGGGCCAGTGGCAGCGCCTCGGGCGGCTGCCGTGGAAGACCCTGGGCCTGCCGGACTTGCGCGACGGGCACGGCGAGCGCCTGTGGTACGCGGTGTCGAGCAAGCACAAGGGGCTCCTCAACTGCACGGTGAGCCCGGCCTGCCTCGACATGGGCCCCGAGTCGGCGCTGGGCACGATCACCGTGCGCGACGCCGCGGGGACCGTGCTCCACGACGGCACCACCGACAGCCCCTACGAGCCGGGCCGCGGCGGCGCCGCCGCCGTGGTGATCGCGCCCGGGCCGCCGATCGCGCGGTGGGCCGGCGCGCAAGCGCAGCCCGTCGCGCAGGTGCGATCCTGCGAGGGCGGGCGCTGCAACGCCGCGGGTCGCTGCCTCACCGAGCCCCCGACGCGAACGCCGAAGTGCGATCCCGCGAACTACCTCGACCGCTCGCCCGGCCCCGCCTACGCGGACGAGGACAACGCCCGCTTCCACGACCGCAACGACGCCGCCGGCCGGGCGGGAAACCGCGACGGCTTCATTCACGGGCCGGTCCGGGACCGCGAAGGCGCGACCTGGGTGAACGACCGCCTCGCGGTCGTGACCTACGACGACCTGATGCCGCGCGTGATGTGGCGGGTCGCGCAGGAAGTCGCCGCCTGTCTCGGGCAGTACGCGGCACGCGGCGAGAACGGCGGCCGCCTTCCCTGGGCCGCTCCCTTGTGCCGCAGCCGGATGCCGGATGCGACGATTCGCGGGGCGGATGCGACCGGCGCGCTCTTCGGGCGCGTCCCGGACACGCCCTTCCTCGCAACGCTGAAGGACAGCGGCACCACGATGCTCGCCCGCTGGGTCCCGGGATGCCGCATCGCGGACGCCAACGGCGAAACCGCGGGCATCGCGGGCTTCACCTGGTGGAGCGCCTGGAAGCGGCATGTCTTCTACTCCGTGGCGCGCGCGAACCGCCCGGCGCCGGGAAGACCGCCACCCTGCGATTCCCTGAGCTGCCTCTTCCTCTCCGGCGAGTCTGCGGGACCGGCGCCGGCGGGATACCGCTTCGCCGTGCTGGTCGCGGGCCCGCCGCTCATCTTCGACGCCGGACGCCAGTCGCGCACGGACACGGCCGACGCCGATACGCGCCACTGGCTCGAAGGCGCCAACGCGGACCTGAGGCGCCTCAACGCCAACCCCGCGGCGCCCGACTGCCCCGCGGACCCGAGCTATCCCGCGGGACCGGGCGCCGTGGCCTTCAATCGCGTGGCGACGCGACCGGAACGCGAGCGCAACGACGTCGTGGTCGCGGGAAGGTAGGCGTGCGCCCCGTCGGCAAGCGCCGGCGCGCAGGCGCCGCGTTCACGCTCCTCGAGGTCCTCTTCGCGATGCTGGTCCTCGCGATTCTCGCCGCGGGGCTCGCCATCCCGCTTTCCACCCAGGTCGCGATGCGCCGCCAGGAGGACACGCGGCGCATCCTCGAGGAAGCGCGCGAGGCGCTGCTCGGCTTCGCCGCCACGCACGGCCGGCTTCCCTGCCCGGCCACGGCCGCGAGCCGCGGCGAGGAGAGCTTCGCGCCCGGCGGCGATGCCCGCGCCGGCGACTGCTCGAACTTCCACGACGGCTTCCTGCCCGCGGCCGCGATCGGGCTCGCGCCGCTCGACGAGGAGGGATTCCTGCGCGACGGCTGGGGCTCGCCCGCCAACCGCATCCGCTACGCCGTCTTCGGCGCCGGGCGCAGCGTGGGCGGCGTGGCCAACCCGCTCACCCGCGTGGACGGCATGCGCGAGGCGACGCTCGCGGCGCTGGGCGACGCGCCCGCCTTCCTCGTGGTCTGCGGGGCCGGCGCCTCGACGGGCGGGGCGGGCTGCGGCCCCGCCGCGAACCAGCTCACGCGCCGCGCGGCCTTCGTGCTCCTGTCGACGGGGCCCTCGGCCGCCCTGCGTCCGGCGCCGGGCCGCGAGGAATCCCGCAACCTCGACGCGAGCGGCGTCTTCGTGTCCCGCGAGCCCTCGGTCGAGCCGGGCAACGAGTTCGACGACTTCCTCACCTGGGTTCCCGTGAGCGTCCTCGCCGGCCGCCTGGTGGCCGCCGGACGCCTGCCCTGAGGCGCGAGGTTCAGGCGGGATGCAGGCGGAAGACGACGCGCCCGGGCTCGTTCGCCGCGAGTTCCACCGCGTAGGCCGACTGCGCCGCGAGCCTCGCCACCTGGTAGAGGCCGATGCCCAGCCCCCCGGCGGAGGGATCCACGACGGGCTCGTGGAAGAGGTTGCGCGACACGCTCTCGGGGAGCGCCGGGCCGGAATTCTCGAAGGAAAGCTCGACGCGGCCGGCGGCGACCTCGAGCGACACCTTCATGCGCACGCCCTCGCCGCCCTTCTTGCGCGCGTTGTCCAGGCAGTTCTCGAGGAAGGCGTCGAAGAGGTTGGCCGGAATCGTCGCCTCGCCCTCGATCGCCGCCTCGAAGTCGAGACCGTCGGCCGCGTGCCGGCGCTCGACGTCGTGCCACCACGCCCGCGCGGGGCGCGAGGACTCGCGCGTCTCCACCTGCGGCGAGCGCAACTGGTCGAGCGTGGACTGCAGTCGCCTCGTGAGCTGCGGGAGCTGGCGCTGCAGGAGGTCGCCGTAGGCCGGGTCCCGCTCCCCCCCGCGCGGCGCCGCGGAGGTCAGGGCGAAGAGCGACTGCAGGAGGTTCTTGATGTCGTGGGTGAGGCGCGCGCCGGTCTCGTGCACCGCCTGCAGGTAGGCGTTGCGCCGCATGGCGGACTCGCGGCGCTTGCTCTCGTAGAACTCCCCGACCACCTGGGCGAGGAGCCGCATGTGCAGGAAGAGCGCGGGCGAGAGCGCGATCTCCGTGTGGAAGGTGAGCTCGAGACCGTGGAAGCCGAAGCGCACGACCTCCTTCGACGCCACGCCGAACTCTCCCTCGCCTTCCGCGGTCTTCCAGCGCCCGCCCTTCACCCAGGGCAGCTCGTTCACCTGCGCGAGCGCCTGGCCGAGGAAGCGCTGCGGGTCGGGCTCGTGCTCCGCGAGCTCCGCCACGCGCCGCACCCAGATCTCGAAGGGCATGCCCACCGACATCAGGTACCGGGAGAGGTAGGTGCGCAGCCCCCCGTAGCCCTCGCGCGGGCCCCAGAACACGGCCAGCACGAAGAGCGTCGCGCCGAAGCCGATCACCGTGAGACCCGCGGACCGGAAGTAGCCGCCCTCCGTGTAGCGCATGAGCGCGATGGACCCCAGCACCAGCACCACCACCAGCTGGAAGACGAGCACCGCGTAGAAGAAGTCGAAGACCTGGCGCGAGTCGTCGTCCATCGGATCGAAGGGCAGGAAGGCGAGCGCGAGGAGCGAGACCGGGAGCACGAGCTGGCAGAAGACCGCGACCGGCTCGGGAATGCCGGGCTCCTTCAGCACCAGCCGCGGCACGGTCCACAGCAGCATCATCGCCGCGAGGTAGAAGAAGGCGACCAGGTAGAAGCGGCCGCGCCGTGCCGCCTGCGCGGTGAAGACCTTGCCCCCGAGGATCCCCATGAGCACGCAGATCCAGGCGCCGATGAGCCAGCCGGGCAGGAAGAAGAGAACGGTCCCCGTGATCGCGACGAGGAGCACGATCGCGAAGCGGCTCACCTCCTGGTCGCTCGCGAAGAAGGGCTGCCACATGAGGAAGAGGCCGAAGTGGACGAGCAGCCAGATGCGCTGGAAGTCGCTTCCCGGGTCCACGATGAGCGCCTCGTGCAGCGCGAGCAGCATCGCGAGCACCACCCAGCGGCGCGAGCGGAGCAGGAAGCCGCCGAGGCGGGTGGAGGAAAAGGCGACGGAGGACAAGGTGGCGGAAGGCGACGGTGGCGGGACGATAATCGCACAGGAGCGTGCGGGCTATCGGCGCGGCTTTCCGGCAAGGGGGTTGTCCGGATGCGGAACAGCCCCGGCCTGGGTGTCCGGGTTTTCGACAGTTGTTTGCCATCTCCCGCGGCTATCGAACGGCCGGATTGGCTGATATTCCTTGATATTCATATGCTTGCAACAATTGGCACGGGGGTTGCACTGTACTGGGTGCACAACCCACAGGAGCCAACCATGAAGACCCTGAAACTGAAGCCGCTCGATGCCGCCGTCGCCGTCCTCGGCGCCGGACTGCTTCTCGGCCTCGTCGCGAGACTCGTCGAGTCCTCGCGCCCGCTGGCCGGGCTCTTCGGCTTCTGAACCGCCGCCTACCGATCCAGGAGAAAGACAATGAGATCCCAGCAATCCGGCTTCACGCTCGTCGAGATCGCGATCGTCCTCGTGATCATCGGGCTCCTCCTCGGGGGCATCCTCAAGGGCCAGGAGCTCATCAACAGCGCGAAGGTGAAGAACCTCGCCAACGACTTCCGCACCATCCCGACCTACATCTACGGCTACCAGGACAAGTTCAAGTCCCTGCCGGGCGACGACGCGGCCGCCAACACCCACGTGAGCGGCGGGACCGTCGCGACGACCGGCGGCACGGTCGGCAACGGCGTGATCGAGGGCAACTGGAACTCGGCCACGCAGACCGACGAGAGCTACCTCTTCTGGCAGCACGTGCGCCTCGCGAACCTCGCGGCCGGCGCGACGGACGTCACGCAGAGCGACTACATCCCGAAGAACGGCGTCGGCGGCAAGATCGGCCTGAGCAGCGCCGCGGCCGCGCAGCTGCAGATCTCCACCATGTCGGGCACCTACCAGATCTGCTCGGAAGGCATCCTGGGCAAGTTCGTGAAGCAGCTCGACACGCAGATGGACGACGGCAACACGGCCGGCGGCTCGATGCGCGCGGTGCCCGGCGGCTCGGCCCTCGGAACCGCCGCGACGGCAACCAACGCGATCGACGACGCGACCTCCTACACCGTCTGCTACACGTTCTGACGGCTCCCGGCCTCCCCCGAACGGCCCGCCTCGGCGGGCCGTTTTTTTTGGGGTCAGGTTAATTTTTCGATCTGTCCCCATTTCCCGCCCTGTCGGCCAATCGGGGCCCCGCGCGTTGTTCCCTCATGGCGCGGCTCGCGCGAATCGACGTCCCCGGAATGCCCCAGCATCTCGTCGTGCGGGGCAACAACCGCTGCGTGATGTTCCGCGACGACGCGGACCGGCTCGATTTCCTGCGGTTCCTGGGGGGCG
>CALEJW010000053.1 GCA_937898635.1 uncultured Pseudomonadota bacterium
CGCTCCTCGAACTCGCCGCGGTACTTGGCGCCCGCGAGGAGACCCGCCATGTCGAGGGAGAGCACGCGCTTGTCCTTGAGCGTCTCGGGCACCTCGCCGTTCACGATGCGCTGCGCGAGGCCCTCGACGATCGCGGTCTTGCCCACGCCGGGCTCCCCGATGAGCACCGGGTTGTTCTTGGTGCGCCGCTGCAGGATCTGGATCGTGCGGCGGATCTCGTCGTCGCGGCCGATGACGGGGTCGAGCTTGCCCTGGCGGGCCCGCTCCGTGAGGTCGAGCGTGTACTTCTTCAGGGCCTCGCGGCTCGCCTCCGCCTCGGGGCTCTCCACGCCCTGCCCGCCGCGCACCGTGCGGATCGCGGCTTCCAGCGCCGCGGCGGTGGCCCCGTGCTCGCGAAGCAGCCGGCCCGTCTCGCCCTTGTCCTGGACGGCCGCGAGGAGGAAGAGCTCGGAGGCGATGTACTGGTCGCCCCGCTTCGTGGCCTCCTTGTCGGTGAGGTTGAGGAGCCCGTTCAGCTCCCGCGAGACGGAGATCTCGCCGCCCTGTCCCTCGACCTTCGGGATGCGCGCCGCGGCCTCCTCCAGCGCCTTGCGCAGGGAAGCCACGTTGACGCCCGCGCGCTGCAGGAGCGAGGCGGCGCCGCCGTCGTCCTGGCCCAGGAGCGCGAGCAGCAGGTGCACCGGCTCGATGAAGCCGGCGTCGCGGGCGAGGGCCGCGCTCTGGGCGTCGGCGAGCGCCTGCTGGAACTTGGTGGTGAGCCGGTCGATGCGCATCGGTGGTATCCTTTTTTCCAACGGATTTGCTCGGGAATTGCCCGGAAATCGCGGGTTCTCCCCCCGAAATGGGGCAAGTCCGGCCCGTTTCAAGCCATTCCCGCCCCCCATGCCCGACTCCTTCCACGCCCTCGAAGAAGCGATCACCACCGATGTCCGCCGCGCCCTCGCCGAGGACGTGGGCCCCGGGGACCTCACGGCCGCCCTCCTGCCCCCCGGCCGGACGGTGCGCGCCCGGCTCCTCACCCGCCAGGACGCCGTGCTCTGCGGCACGGCCTGGTTCGACCGGACCGTGGAGACGCTCGACCCCGAGGCGGAGATCTTCTGGCACCACGCCGACGGCGACGACGTCGTGGCGGGCACCTCCCTGTGCGAGCTGGAATGCGAGACGCGGGCGCTGCTCACCGCGGAGCGCACCGCGCTCAACTTCGTGCAGCTCCTCTCCGCGGTCGCCACGCGCACGCGCACCTTCGTGAGGCTGGTGCAGGGAACGGGCGCGAAGATCCTCGACACGAGGAAGACGCTGCCGGGGCTTCGCCTCGCGCAGAAATACGCGGTTCGCGCAGGCGGCGGGACCAACCACCGCATGGGCCTGCACGACGGCATCCTGCTCAAGGAGAACCACATCGCGGCCGCCGGGAGCCTCGCGGCCGCCTTCCGCGCCGCGCGCCAGGCCGCGACGCCCGGGACGATGGTGCAGGTGGAAGTCGAGACCCTGGAGCAGCTCGAGGAAGCGCTCGGGGCCGGGGCGACGCTCGTCCTGCTGGACAACTTCACGCTGCCGCGCCTGCGCGAGGCGGTGCGGGTCGCGGCGGGCCGCGCGGAACTGGAAGCCTCCGGCGGCGTCGATTTCGCCACCGTCCGCGAGATCGCCGAGACCGGCGTGCAGCGCATCTCCGTGGGCTCCCTCACCAAGGACGTGAAAGCCGTCGACCTGTCGCTTCGAATCCTCCATCCCGGGACTCCATGAAATCCATGCTCCTCGCGGCCGTGCTGGCGCTCGCCGGCGGCTGCGCCTCGACGCCCGGAACGGGCAACCCCGACGATCCCTGGGAGGGCTACAACCGGCGCATGCACGCGGTGAACGAGGCCGTGGACCGCGAGGTCCTCAAGCCCGCGGCCCTGTCCTACCAGGAGGGCGCGCCCGGCTTCGTCCGCGAGGGCGTCTCCAACTTCTTCGCGAACCTCGCCGACGTGGGCACGGGGCTCAACAACCTCCTCCAGGGCAAGTTGCTCGACGGCGCCGGGGACCTCGGCCGCTTCGCGGTGAACAGCGTGGTCGGCATCGCCGGCCTCTGGGACGTGGCCACGCCCATGGGCCTGGCGAAGCACGAGGAGGACTTCGGCCAGACCCTCGGCCGCTGGGGCGTGCCCCCGGGTCCCTATTTCGTGATGCCCCTCATGGGGCCCTCGACGCTGCGCGACGCCCCCGCCCGCTTCGTGGACCCGAGCCTCTACTACAACCGGCGCCTGGACGACTCCCTCGCCACCGCCGGGCTCTTCGCGCTCGACGTCGTGCAGTTCCGCGCGGCGCTGCTCAAGAGCGAGCGCATCCTCGACGAGGCCGCGCTCGACCGCTACAGCTTCACGCGCGACGCGTGGCTGCAGCGCCGCCGCAGCCACGTGTACGACGGGCGCCCGCCCCGGGAACCGCTCGAGGAGTAGCCGCCGGCGGGAATGGCGGGTCGGGCGGGGCTGTTCACCCCGTAGCGCGGGGATTCCCCCCGCGCCTTCCCGAGGAGGCCATCCCATGCGTCCCGCCGCCCTTCGCCTCGCCGTCTTCCTGCTCGCGCTCGCGGCCGCCCTGCCGGCCCGCGCCCTCTTCCACCTGTGGGCCATCGACGAGATCTACTCCTCCCCCGACGGGAAGGTGCAGTTCATCGAATTCCGCGCGCTCACCGGCGGCCAGCAGTTCCTCGCCGGCCACACCCTGACCGCCTCGGGCGGGTCGGGGGCGTCCCGTTCCTACACCTTCCCGGCCGACCTCCCGGGCGACACCGCCGGGCACCGCTTCCTCGTGGGCACGACGAGCTTCGCCGCGCTCGGCGTCGTCACCCCGGACTACGTCGTGCCCGACGGCTTCCTGAGCCCCGGGGGCGGCGCGATCAACTTCGCCGAAAGCGCGGACATCTGGGCCCATCCGGCGCTGCCCGCGGGCAACCTCTCCCTCAGCCGCAACGGCTCCACGGCGGTCAACAGCCCCCGCAACTTCGCCGGGGCCACGGGCACGGTCGAGGCCGCCGCCGACTTCAACGTGCAGGGCCTCTGGTGGCGCTCGCCGGCGGGCAGCGAGTCCGGCTGGGGCATAAATCTCGTGCAGCAGGCCGACATCCTCTTCGTCACCTGGTTCACCTACAACGCCGACGGCAGCGGGTTGTGGCTCACCATGTCCGACGCCCGCCGCTCCGCGCCCAACACCTACGCCGGCGCGATCTACCGCACCACGGGGCCCGCCTTCAACGCCGTGCCTTTCAATCCCGCGCAGGTCACCGTGACCCAGGTGGGCACGGGCACCCTCACCTTCACCGACGGCAACAACGGCACTTTCGCCTACAATGTGTTCGGCGTCTCCCAGTCCAAGGCCATCACGCGGCAGATCTTCGCCAACCCCGTCTCCGTCTGCACGCTCGCCACGCCCTCCAGCGCCGACGACCCGCCCGGTGGATACCCTCAGTGAAAAGCTCGTCGCCGTGTTCATCGCCTTCGTGGCGGTGCTGGCGGCCGTGATCTGGATGGCGTTCCGCGAGCGCCGGCTCGCGCGCGCCATCCGGGCAGGCGACCTCGAAGCCGAGCGCGCGGCCGACGGCCGCGTGCTCGTCACGATCTTCGGGGGCATCGGCGCGGGGATGCTCCTCACCCTCGCCGTCGCCTGGCTCGTCTTCCTCTGATGGCCTTCGAGGAATCCTTCGCGGTCGCCTGGTCGCACCTCGACGGCAACGGGCACATGGCGAACACCGCCTACATGCTGATCGCCATCGACTGCCGCTTCCACTACTTCGCCTCCCGGGGCGTGGCCCCGGCCGACTTCGCCAGGTGGCGCATCGGCCCCGCCGTGCGCCACGACGAGCTCGACTACTACCGCGAGATGCACTTCATGCAGCAGGCGCGCGTGAACCTCGCGATCTCGGGCCTCGCCCCGGACGCCTCGCGCTTCCGCCTCGTGAACGAGATCCGCCGCCCGGACGGGGAACTCGCCGCCCGGGTCACCTCCCTGGGCGGCTGGCTCGACCTCGAAGCCCGCAAGCTCGTCGCCCCGCCGGCGCCGCTCGCCGA
>CALEJW010000054.1 GCA_937898635.1 uncultured Pseudomonadota bacterium
CCCGGCGCCCAGAGCCGGAAGCGCGTGGCTCCGTCGCCGCGAACCTCGGCGCCGAAGGGCATTTCGTGGCGGCGTTTCACGACCCCCCCGCGGACTCCGCCGGAAGGCGCTCGTGCAGGAGCAGCGCGAGCGAACGCGCCTCGAGGGTGTAGGCGTCGCCGGGCTTGAAGGCGCGCAGCGCCGGCAGGCCCTGGGCGAGCGAGGTGTCGAGGAGGGCGAGCCAGTGCGCCTCCCCGCCCGGCGCGGCCAGGCGGAACTCGATCGCCTCGTGGTGCGCGTTGAAGAGCACCAGGAAGTCGTCGTCGCGCACGGGCCTGCCGCGCCCGTCGGTCTCGGTGATGCCCGCCCCGGAGAGGTACACGCCGAGGCCGCGCGCGTGCGCGTGCTGCCATTCCTCTTCCGTCATCTCGGTGCCGTCGGGCTTGAACCAGACGATGTCCTTCACGCCGCCGCCGTGGATCGGGCGGCCCTGGAAGAAGTCCCGGCGCCGGAAGACGGGGTGCGCCCGGCGCAGCGCGATGAGCCGCCGCGTGAAGACGAGGAGCGCCTCGCGCGGCTCGTCCCGGTCCCAGTCGAGCCAGGAGATCCCGTTGTCCTGGCAGTAGGCGTTGTTGTTGCCGCCCTGCGTGCGGCCGGACTCGTCGCCGGCGAGGAGCATCGGCACGCCCTGGGAGAGGAAGAGGGTGGCGAGGAAATTGCGCTTCTGCCGCTCGCGCAGGGCGAGGATGGCGGGATCGTCCGTGGGGCCCTCCGCGCCGCAGTTCCAGGAGAGGTTGTGGTTGTGGCCGTCGCGGTTTTCCTCGCCGTTGGCCTCGTTGTGCTTGTCGTTGTAGGAGACGAGGTCGTGGAGCGAGAACCCGTCGTGCGCGGTGATGAAGTTGATGCTCGCGTAGGGCCGGCGGCTCGAGCGGTTGTAGAGGTCGCTCGATCCGGTGAGGCGCACCGCGAACTCCCCGATCTGGCCGCCGTCGCCCTTCCAGTAGGCGCGCATGGTGTCGCGGTACTTGTCGTTCCACTCGGCCCAGCCCGGCGGGAAGCCGCCGACCTGGTAGCCGCCCTCGCCGAGGTCCCAGGGCTCGGCGATGAGCTTCACGCGGTTGAGCACCGGGTCCTGGCGGATCACGTCGAAGAAGGCCCCGAGGCGGTCGACCTCGTGCAGCTCGCGCGCGAGCGCCGAGGCGAGGTCGAAGCGGAAGCCGTCGACGTGCATCTCGGTCACCCAGTAGCGCAGGCTGTCCATGATGAGCTGCAGCACGCGCGGGTGCACCATGTTCAGGGTGTTGCCGCAGCCCGTGTAGTCCACGTAGTAGCGCGGGTTCTCCGGGCTCAGCCGGTAGTAGGAGGCGTTGTCGATGCCCCGCAGGCTCAGGGTGGGCCCCATCTGGTTGCCCTCGGCCGTGTGGTTGTAGACCACGTCGAGGATCACCTCGATGCCCGCCGAGTGCAGCGTCTTCACCATCGTCTTGAACTCGCTCACCTTGCCCGAGGCCGAGTAGCGGCCGTCGGGCGCGAAGTAGCCGAGCGTGTTGTAGCCCCAGTAGTTGCGCAGCTTCATGTCGGCGAGCCGCCGGTCGTCGACGATGGCGTGCACCGGCAGGAGCTCGACACTGGTGACCCCGAGGCGCTTCAGGTGCTCGATCACGGGGGCGCAGGCGAGCCCGGCGTAGGTGCCGCGCAGCGGCGGCGGCACTTCCGGGTGGCGCATGGTGAGGCCGCCCACGTGGGCCTCGTAGATCACCATCTCGTGCCAGGGGATGTCCGGGCGGCGGTCGTCGCCCCAGGTGAAGGAAGGGTCGATCACCTTGCACTTGGGCATCCCCGCCGCGCTGTCGCGCCGGTCGAAGGAGAGGTCCTCGCGGCGGTGGCCGACCGAGTAGCCGTGCAGCGCGTCGCTCCAGAGGAGCGGGCCGACGATGTTCCTCGCGTACGGGTCGACGAGGAGCTTGTTGGGGTTGAAGCGGTGGCCGGCCTCCGGCTTGTAGGGGCCGTGCACCCGGTAGCCGTAGGTGAGCCCGGGGCGCGCCTCGGGAAGGTAGCCGTGCCACACCTCGTCGGTGCGCTCGCGCAGCTCGATCCGCTGCAGCTCGCGCCGGCCGTTGGCGTCGAAGATGCAGAGCTCGACCCGCTCCGCGTTCTCCGAGAAGAGCGCGAAGTTGACGCCTTCGCCGTCCCAGGTGGCGCCGCGCGGATAGGGGCGGCCGGCCCAGATCGCCGTGATCGGGACGGTTGCCGGGCCGCGCTTCACGCCGGCCGCCCCGGAGGGCGGACGGCCGCCGCCGCGGGACGCCTCACGAGTCGTCCTTGCGCGACTTCGGCCACCAGCGCTCGAGGAGTCCCGCGGCCCAGTCCCGGCCCCCGAGCCCGAAGGCGAGGGCGAGCGCGAGCACGATGCCGGCCAGCAGGATCAGGAAGGTCTCGCGGATGATCGTCCCGCCGACGCTCACCTGGTCGAGCGCGATGAGGACCACGAAGACGATGATCGCGTACTGGGCGAGCCGGCCGAGGAGTTCCGCGTCGCTCACGCCGACGTTCCTGCAGTAGGTGATCACGGTGCCGCTCACGAATCGCGCGAAGTAGGCGCCGAAGACCAGCACCAGGAGGGCCACGATCACCTTGGGCACGAAGAGGACGACCTGGCCGAGGAGGTCGGTGATGTAGGTGAGCCCCAGGCTGTTGAAGGAGATCACCAGGGCCGCGAGGATGACGAGCCAGTAGGCGAGGATCCCGAAGATGGCGGTGGTGTCCACGCCGACCCCGCCCTGGGCGAGGAAGCCGTCGACGCCCGCGCGCTCGGTGAGCACGTTGAAGTTGATCGCCCGCAGGCCCTTCTCGACCGCGAAGCGGGCCGCCTTGGCGAACAGCCAGCCGATGACGAGCACCAGGAGCGCCAGCGCCAGGCGGGGCGCGAAGGCGCCGACCTGGGCGAGCAGCGCCCTCACGGGCTCGAGCAGGATCTCGACGTTCATGTTTGCTGTCTCCTCTCGTTGTGCGGACGCCGGCGGCCCTCAGGCCAGCAGCGCGGAAATGCCCTGGAGCGGGATGCGGACCCAGGCGGGACGGTTGCCGATCTCGTAGCGCAGCTCGTAGAGCGCCTTCTCGGCCTCGAAGAGCGCGAGCAGGCCCGGCTCGGCCGGTCCGGATCGCGCCTGGTAGGCCTCGAGGTAGGCGAGCCGCGTCTCCTCGAGCCAGCGCTTCGCGAGCCCGCCCAGGCGCGCGCGCTCGGCGTCGTTGCGCGAGGCGCGCTCGAGCGCGCTCCAGCGCGCGTAGTCGAAGGAGCGCAGCATCCCCGCCACGTCGCGAAGCGGCGAGGACTTGGCGCGCCGCTCGGCGAGGGGCCGGCTCGGCTCGCCCTCGAAGTCGACGATGAGGAAGTCGTTCTTCGCGAGGAGCACCTGGCCGAGGTGGAAGTCGCCGTGGAAGCGGGTCTTCAACGCGCCGGCGCCCGCGCGGGCGGCCTCGATGCGCGCGAGGAGGTCCGTCCTGCGGGCGAGGAGGGCGAGAGCTTCCTCGCGGGCCTCGGGGGGGAGGGACTCCATCCGCCGCTCGAGGAGGGCGAAGGTCGCCTCCGCCTCGTCGCGCACGCGCTTCTTCCAGGCGGAGAGGTCGCGATCCGTCGCCGGCTCCGGGTCGAAGGACGCGTCGCCCGTGCGCATCGCGAGGGCCGCGTGCAGTTCCGCCGTGCGCGTGCCCAGCGTGCGCGCGAGCTCCAGGTAGGCGCCGTGCGGCTCCTCGATCGGCGTGTCGGTGGCGTCGCGCACGCTCTCGAGGTAGCGCTCGAGGTAGCCCAGCGTGTGGTTCCAGCCGTCGCCCTGGTTGGGCACGAAGGCCTGCAGCAGCGCGAGCGTCGTGGGCGTGCCGTCGGCGGCCACGAACTCGAGCGAGCCGGCGAGGGAGGCGCAGTGGGCGAAACGCGCGGCCTCGGTGAGGTGGCGGCCGATCTCGAGCTCCGGATTCACGCCCGGGCGCAGGCGCCGGTAGCCCTTGAGGAACAGGCGGTCGCCGAGGGCGACGATGGTGTTGCTGCTCTGCGCGATGGGCCGGTTGACCGCGAGGCGCCCCGGGTCATCCCCGGCGATCTCGCGGAAGGCGGAAGTCGGCGCAAAGCGCAGCTTGCCCCGGGCCGTGGCCACCTCCCGCCCCTCGGCGATCGCGGCGACCACCGCGTGGCAGAAGGCCTCGTCGGCGAAGGCGTCGGCGAGCGTGCCGACGCTCGCCTGCTGGCGGACCTTGGCGACGGTGAGGGGCGCCATCGCGCGGGCCTCGCCCTCGTCCTGGCCCTCCCAGGCGAGCGCGAGCGGGACGAAGTAGCTCGCCGGTTCG
Organism: uncultured Pseudomonadota bacterium; assembly: GCA_937898635.1. Classification (GTDB taxonomy): domain Bacteria; phylum Pseudomonadota; class Gammaproteobacteria; order Burkholderiales; family Usitatibacteraceae; genus FEB-7. The sequence goes on from CALEJW010000054.1 coordinate 4,321, forward strand.
CCCGCGCCCTCGGTGTCGAGCTGCGCGACCATCCAGGTGTTCGGCCCGACCGTCCACAGCACGGGGTCCGCGACCGTCGCGCGCTTGAGCGTCTCGCCCTTGGCGGCGTACCAGCGCTGCGCCTCGATGTAGCGCGGCAGGGCCGTCTCCTCGAGCTGCGCGCGCACCTTCTGGGCCATGCCGATGCGCCACGGCACCACCCGGTCGCGGAAGAAGCTGGTCCAGCCGTCGAAGAGGACGAGCACCGGGAGGTCCTCGCGCGCCATGCGCTCCTCGTGCCAGCGCGGCACCTCGACGTCGGTCGCCAGGCGGAACCAGTAGAAGCCGCAGGCGGGCAGCGTGAGGAGGTAGGGCAGCTCGCCGATCGGGGGGAAGGCGGTGCGGCCCATGAGCTCCACGGGCACCCGCCCGCGATAGTCGGCGAGGTCGAGCTCGACGGGCTGGGCCGAGCGGCCGAGGTTCGCCACGCACAGGATCGCCTCCTCGCCGTGCTCGCGCAGGTAGGCGAGGATCTTCGGGTTGCCGGGCTTGAGGAAGCGCAGCCGCCCGCGGCCGAAGGCCTTGCTCAGGCCGCGCACGGCGAGCGTGCGCCGCATCCAGTTCAGGAGCGAATTGGGCTCGCGCGACTGCGCCTCGACGTTCACCGCCTCGTAGCCGTAGATCGCGTCCATGATCGGCGGCAGGAAGAGGCGCTGCGGGTCGGCGCGCGAGAAGCCGGCGTTGCGGTCCGGGCTCCACTGCATGGGCGTGCGCACGCCGTTCCTGTCGCCGAGGTAGATGTTGTCGCCCATGCCGATCTCGTCGCCGTAGTAGATGATC
>CALEJW010000055.1 GCA_937898635.1 uncultured Pseudomonadota bacterium
TCGGCGAGGACGCGGCGGAAGTCGGCCTGGATGCGGGCGAGGGCCTCGTCGGTGTCGGCCTCGAAGCGCAGGACGACGACGGGCGTGGTGTTGGAGGCGCGCATGAGCCCGAAGCCGTCGGGATATTCCACGCGCAGGCCGTCGAGGGTGATGACGCTGTCGGCACCGGTGAAGCGGGCGCTCTTCTGCAGCCTCGCGATGAGGGCGTGGTTCTCGCCTTCCTTCGCGAGCGCGACGTTGAGCTCGGGCGTGGCGATCGAGTCCGGCAGGCCCTCGAGGGCCTGGGTGAGGTTCGGCGCCCGCGAGAGGATCTCCAGCAGCCGCGCGCCCGCGTAGAGCCCGTCGTCGAAGCCGTACCAGCGCTCCTTGAAGAAGATGTGCCCGCTCATCTCGCCGGCCAGCGGCGCGCCGGTCTCCTTGAGCTTCGCCTTGATGAGCGAGTGCCCGGTCTTCCACAGCACCGGCTCGCCGCCGTGGTCGCGGATCCAGGAGAAGAGGTTTCGCGTGCACTTCACGTCGAAGATCACCTTCGCGCCGGGATTGCGCTGCAGGACGTCGGCGGCGAAGAGCATGAGCTGGCGGTCGGCGTAGACGATCTTGCCGCTCTTGGTCACCACGCCCAGCCGGTCGCCGTCGCCGTCGAAGGCGAGGCCCAGTTCCGCGTGTCCTTCCTTCACGGCGCGGATCAGGTCGGCGAGGTTCTCGGGCTTGGAGGGATCGGGGTGGTGGTTGGGGAAGGTGCCGTCCACCTCGCAGTAGAGCTCCTGCACCTCGCAGCCGAGCTTGCGGTAGAGGGCGGGGGCGATGGCCCCGGGCGAGCCGTTGCCGCAGTCGATCGCCACGCGCACGAGTCGGCCGAGCTTCACGTCGCCGACGATGCGCGCGACGTAGGCCGCGGTCATGTCCTTTTCTTCCGCCACTCCCTGCCCGGCGGCGAACTTGCCGGCCTCGACGAGCTTCCGCAGGGACTGGATCGCCTCGGCGGCGAGGGTGTCGCCCGCCACCATCATCTTCAGGCCGTTGTACTCGGGGGGATTGTGGCTGCCGGTCACCATGACGCCGCTGCCCGTGCCGAGCTCGTGGGTGGCGTAGTACACGACGGGCGTGGCGACGACGCCCACGTCCGTGACGTCCATGCCCGTGGCGGTGAGCCCGCGCGTGAGCGCCGCCACGAGGCGCGGGCCCGAGAGGCGCCCGTCGCGCCCGACCACGAAGCGCTTCACGCCCTTCTTCGCGCCCAGGGTGCCGAGGCCGCGGCCGATCGCCTCGACGGCGTCCTCCGTGAGGGTCTTGTCCACGATGCCGCGGATGTCGTAGGCCTTGAAGATCTCGGGGGCGATGGGGGAGGCCATGGGGCTATTCCTGGTGATCGAAGAAGTGCAGGAGGCGCGCGGGCAGCCAGTCGATGCGGCCGGGGAAGGGACCGGAGACGAAGCCGACGTGGCCGCCGCGGAAAGGGAATTCTACCGTGACCGCCGCCGAGACCTCGCCGGGACCGGGCAGCGCCTCGCCCGGCAGGAAGGGATCGTCGCGGGCGTTGAGGACGAGGGTGGGCACGGCGATCCGGCCGAGGAGCGGCTTCGAGCTCGCGCGCGTCCAGTAGTCGTCGGTGTCGCGGTAGCCGTGCAGGGGCGCGGTCACCACGTCGTCGAACTCGCGCAGCGTGCGCGAGCGGCGCATGCGCTCGAGGTCGAAGCTGCCGGGGAAGCGCGCGTGCTTGGCCGCCGCGCGCGCCTTCATCGTGGCGAGGAAGTGCTTCGCGTAGAGGAGGGAAATGCCGCGGCCCAGGGCCTCGCCGGCGGCCATGAGGTCCAGGGGGGCGGAGACCGCGGCGGCGGCCGCGACGAGGTCGCGGGCTTCGTCGCCGCGCTCGCCCAGCCACTTGAGGAGCGCGTTGCCGCCCAGCGAGACGCCGGCCACGAAGAGGGGCGCGCCGTGCGCGAGCGGCTCCAGGCGCCGCACGATCCAGTCCACTTCCGCCGAGTCGCCGGAATGGTAGGCGCGCGGCAGGCGGTTGGGCTCGCCGCCGCAGCCGCGGAAGTTCACCACCGTGCCGCGCCAGCCCCGCTCGGCCACGCGGTGCATGAGGCTTCGCGCGTAGGGCGAATCCGAGGAGCCCTCGAGCCCGTGGAAGAGCACGACCCAGGGGCGGCCGGGCGCCGCGTCCACGTGGTCGGTGTCCACGAAGTCGCCGTCGGGCGTCTCCCAGCGCTCGCGGCGGTAGGCGACCGCGGGCCGCGGCGCGAGGAGGGAGGCGTAGATCGTGTGCAGGTGCGCGTTCGCGAGCCACCAGGGCGCGTCGTAGGCGGGCGCGGCCATCAGCGGATCGAGAGCGCGTGCGCGCCGTCGGCGCGGCGCGGGCCGAGGAGGTCGAGCAGGCCCTGCAGCTCGCGCGCCCGGGACGGTTCCGCGCTCGCCTCCCCGGTGAAGGCGAGGCGGCCCCGGATCGGGAGCGTGCCCTGGCCCGTGATCCGCAATGGTCCCGCGAGGGTCGTCACCGCGATCCGGAAGGCCGGGCCCTCGGCCACGGCCTGCGCGCGCCAGCTTCCCAGGGGACGCGCGGGCGAGAGCGCGAGGGCCGCGTCGCGCCATTCGAGCGTCGCGCCGCCCTCGGCGTTGCGGCCGTCCCAGGAAAGCGCCTTCGCCTCGATCGCCACGGCGCCGGCGGGCTGCCACGCCGCCGCGAGCGGGTGCAGGGCCGCGATCGCCGAGCCGTCGCCTTTCGCGCGCAGGTCCGCGAGGTGCCAGGCCGTGGGGCTGCGCGCGGCCTCGGCCTCGGCGTGGAGCGTTCCGAGGCGCGCCTCGATCGCGAAGGCCACGCGGCCCGTGGCGAGCCGCGAGGCGAGCCAGCGCCAGCGCAGCTCGTCGAGGGCAATGGTGGCGCCAGGCAGGCTCGCCTCGACGCGCGCCGAGCCGTGCCAGGCGGTGCCGCGCGCCTCCAGGAGGCGGATGCGGCCTTCCGTGGCGGAGGCTGCGAGGGAAGCGACGACGCTCGCGGGAAGCGTCGCCAGGAGAAAGATCCCGTAGGCGACGGCGCCGAGGAGGAGGGCGCGCAGGGGCCTCACGGCGCCGCGAGCACGAGGTCGGCGCGCACGCGGCCCGCGGCCGGCAAGGCCTCGACCGTCGCTTCCTCGACCGAGAGTCCGTGGGCCGGCCCCGCCGCCGCGATCCACTCGACGAGGCGGGTCCAGGAGGCGTCGTCGGCGGCCACGCGGATCCGGCGCGCGTCGAGCGCGGTGAACCTCGCGCCGGGCAGGCCCTGCGCGAGCGCGCCGGAGGCGACCAGCGTCGCGACGGGCGCGGCGGTGCCCGCGCCTCGCGCCGGCATTTCCCTGAGCGATTTCACTTCCGCCGCCTCGGCGCGCATCGTCGCCACCGAGGCGCGAAGCGCGGGAAGCGCCGCGGCGATGCGCGTGCGCTCGCGCTCGAGCGGCAGCCACGCGAAAGCCACGACGAGCAGGAACGCGACGCCGGCGCCCGCCCACCCGAGGATGGTCCGCTCGCGCTCGCTCCTCGCGCGCCAGAACGCGGGCGCCCTCACTTCGCGGCCTCCGCGCGCGTGATCTCCAGCCGGCCCGCCGCGTAGGTCATGCGCCGGGCGGGCGTGGCGTCACTTCTCGCCGCATCGGTGGCGAGGCTGAGGAAATCGTTGGCCGCGGCGCGCCCGCGCGTGCGCTGCAGGTCGGCGAGGTTGCGGCGAAGCTGCAGCGCCGGGTCCACCACGGTCTTCGCCTCCGGGAAGGCGGCGCGGAAGATCGCCTCGCGCTCGGCCTCGAGGCCGCGGCGCTCGCGCTCCAGGCGCCACCAGTCGGCGAGCGTGAGACCGAACTGCAGGACCACGATCGCGGCGGCGAGGGCCCAGGCGAGGCGCGGCAGGCGCAGGGCGGCCGCGCGCGCCGAGCGCGGCGCGAAGTCGCCGGCGAGGAGATCGATCGCCGTCGCGGCCGCGGGCGCCGCGAGCGGCGGGCGGGCCTCGGCGACGGCGACTTCCACGCCGGTCACCTCGCCCCAGAGCGCGGCGTCGGGCATCGCGAGGCCGGGCTCCACCAGGACTTCCAGCCGTGCCGGGCGAAGCCCGCGCTGCGAGGCCTCGTCGGCGGCGATGCGAAGCGCGAGCGGCGGCTCGGCGCCCGCGGGACGGTCGAAGGCGACGGCGTGGCCGTCGTCCTCGACGAGGAAGCTGCGCGCGGCGCCGAGCACCGCGTGCCAGGCGCCGGGGCGCGCGGGCAGGAGCGCGCTCTCGCAGATCGCCCGCGTGGGCGCGAGGCCCGCGCCGGCGAGGGCCGCGAGCGCCTCGCCGAACCAGGCGCGGTCCACCACCGCCACCGGCGTCTCGCCGAGCGCGTTGGCCGGGCCCGGCACGGCGTGGATCTGCGCGGGGTCGGCGAGGAGCCGGTCCTCCACCGCGAAGGGCAGCAGCTCCCGGATGGTGGCCGCATTCACCTTCGGCAGCTTCAGGCGCGCCGAGAGCACGCGCGAGGCGGGCAGCACCGCTTCCACGCGCTCGGCGCGCGGCGCCTCCGCGAGGGGTGTCGTGGCCTCGCGCAGCACGCGCCCGCGCCCGTCGGAGAGCGACCACGCGACCGGCGTGGCCGCGTCGAGGCGGTCGACGGCGGGAAGGAGGAGGCGAAGGATCATGGGGGGCAGGGGTGCGCCGGGCGGGGCCGGATCGGCTCCGCGGTCGCCGCTAGTACAGCGGACGGCGCCAGATTATAGCCGTCGCGGGGACCGCGCCCGGCGCGGCGCGCGCGACGAGCGCCTCGCCCGCGACCTGCACGTCGTCCTGCGAGACCCCGACCTGCACCAGGAAGTGGGCGCTCCTCACGTCGAGGTCGGTGTCGATCGACCCCGGGGGCGCCGTCGGCGCGCGGGTCCTGAGGTCGGCCTTGTCGCGGAAGGGCTTCGCGCGGCGCGCGGCGACGAGGTCGCGGATCTCGTCGCGGGAAAGCGCGGGCAGGATCGCGGCGAGCACTTCCGGCGGGGCGGTGTTGGCGTTGACCGTGGTGCGCACGGGCAGCGCGGTCACGAAGGGCTTGAGCTTCGCGACCGCCGCCGCGTCGAACCCGCGGATGGCGTAGAGCTCGTCCACCTGCACCAGGGGCCGGTTCGCGGCGCGGCGCGGGCGCGGGGTCGAGAGATAGTAGGCGTCCTCGGCGCCGCCCGGGCCCGCGAGGTCGAAGTCGGCGTCCACCCAGTCGAGCACGGCGAGGGCGAGCGCCGGGTCGAGGCCCAGGGACTCGAGCAGGCGCGTGAGGATGCGCACGTCCGCGTCGCTTCGCCGCCCGTCCTTCGCGACGTTGTTCAGGTTGAAGCGCGACTCCTGGTCGGAGATGGCGCCGCTCACGATCGCGCGCTCGACGGGAAGACCGGCGAGGGGGCGGGCCCAGTCCTCCTCCAGCGTGTCGATCGCGTTCGCGCGCGCGTCCTCGGCGAGGATGCCGCGCGCCCAGTCGAGGCCGGCCTGGGCGAAGGCGTCGGCCTGCGCGCGCGCGGCCACGAGCGCGGTCTGGTTGAGGGTGGCCGACTGCTGCGCCAGCATGTACGCCGCGGTCGAGGCGGCCACCGCCACCACGAGGATCGCGGTCACCACGGCCACGCCGCGCTGGGCCGCGCGCCTCATCGCGGGATGTCCACCAGGCGCACGATGCGCTCGCCGCTTTCCAGCTCGAGCGTGAGTTCCACCGCGAGCGGGCGGCCCGGCGCGGCGGGCAGCGCCCAGTCGCGGCGCCACTCGAGGTTGCGGTCGAGGAAGCGGAAGGAGAGCGCGCGCACGCCCTCGAGCACGGGGGTCGCGGCGACGGCGGCGCGGGGATCGGCGTCCACGGCGGGCCAGGCGAGGCGCTCGACGCGGCCCGCGGCGAAGCGGTAGCCCACGCGCTGGGGCGCGGCGAGCTCGTTCGCGTAGAGCGCGGCGCCCGCGCGGGTGAGGGCGAGGCCGGTCGCGCCCGCGCCGCCGGGCTCGAGCAACGACGAGACCGCGCCGAGGGGCGTGCCGGAGGCGCCCACCGCGGGCCGGTCCAGCGCGGCCTGCACGTCGCGCTCGAAGCGGCCCACGAAGAGCGCGAGGTCGCGCCACTTGCGCGAGTCGCGCTCCAGCGCCTCGCGGCTGTCGAGCAGCACGGCGAGGCCGCGGTAGGCGAAGGCCGAGAGGAGCGCGAAGATCGCGAGCGCGATGAGGAGCTCGACCAGGGTGAAGGCGCGCTGGCCGCGCATCACGGCCGCACCAGGAAGGCGGTGTGCACGAGGAGCACGCGCCCGGGAGAGCGCGCTTCCGAGACCGCGAGATCGACGCGGCGGATGGTCGGGTTGGGCGTGTCGGCCACGGTCTCCGTGAGCACGAGGGAGAGCCCGCCCTGCTCGACGGAGGACGTGGTGACGGCCGCGGCGGGAAAGAGCCCGCGCGCGCGCATCTCCGCCACGCGGTTGGCGGCGGCCCAGGTGGCGACGATCCGCGCCCGGGTCTCCGAGGCGCCGTCGGTGGCGAGGCTCGCGGCGCGCGTGGTGGCGGCGAGCGCGATGGCGAGGATCGCCATGGCGACCAGGATCTCCACCAGCGTGAAGCCGCGCGGGCGCCTCATCGCGACACCGCCCGCACGGTGCCCGCGGCGTCGCCCTCGACGGCGGCGGCGAGGCCGCGCACGGTGAGCGCCACGCGGAAGGGCACGCCGAGCCCGTCGGGGAGGAAGACGAGGACCTCGCGCGGGTCCGCGGGACGCCCGTCGATCGCGAGGGACTCGATCCGCAGCGCGTCGGGCAGGCGCCGCTCGCGCCCGGCGACCGGCGCCCAGGTCCGGTCGGAGGCGAGGCGCAGCACGCGAAGGCGCCCCTCGGCGAGCGACACGGCGGTGGGGCGCCCGCCGAACCACGCGTCGTCGCGGGCGGCTTCGAGGTCCAGGGCGAGGAGGGCGGTCTCGCGCCGCGCCACTTCCACGTCGCTCGGGAAGAGGTTCACCGCCGCCACCGCGAGGACGATGCCGGCGATCGCGACCACCACGAGGATCTCGACGAGGGTGAAGCCCCCGGCGTGCTCGGCGGGCGCGTGGCGCGAGCGCCTAGTCCCAGTTGCCGATGTCCGCGCCACTGCCTTCGCCCCCGCGCGCCCGGTCGGCCCCGAGGCTGAAGACGTCGATCTCGCCTCGCAGGCCCGGTTGCAGGTACTGGTAGTCGCTGCCCCAGGGGTCCTTGGGAAGCCGCTCGAGGTAGCCGCCCTGCTTCCAGTTGCCCGGCACGGGCTGCGAGGCGGGCTTCTGCACCAGCGCGGCGAGGCCCTGGTCGGTGGCCGGGTAGAAGCCGTTGTCGAGGCGGTAGAGCTTGAGCGACTGCACGATCGCCGCGATGTCGGCCTTGGCCGCCACGCGTTTCGCCTCGTCGGGGCGGTCCATGATGCGCGGCACGACGATCGCCGCGAGGATGCCGAGGATCGCGACGACCACGAGGACCTCGATGAGGGTGAAGGCGGACTGGCGTTTCATGGTTGCGCGTTGCTCCGGCGAAGGGCCTAGCGGCCCACGAGCTGGTTCAGGTTGAAGATGGGCAGGAGGATCGCGAGGACGATCGCGAGCACGAGCGCGCCCATCACCACGATGAGGGCGGGCTCGAAAACCGCCACCGCCGCGGCGAGCCGCGTCGAGAGGTTCGCCTGCTGCGAGCGCGCGGCGCGTTCGAGCGCCTCGTCGAGCTTGCCCGTGGCCTCGCCGCCCGCGATGAGGTGGACCATCACCGGCGGAAAGGCGCCCGAGCCGGCGAGCGCCCGGGAGAGCGGCATGCCCTCGCGCACGCCGCGGGCGGCGGCCTCGAGCGCCTCTCGCATCGGCAGGAGCGTCATCACGCCGCCGCCAGCCTCGAGCGCGGCGAGGATCGGCACGCGGCTGCCGACGAGGATCGCGAGCGTGGCGGCGAGGCGGGCGCTGTCGAGGTGGCGAAGCACCTTGCCAGCAAGCGGCGCGCGGAAGAGGAAGCCGTGGATGCGCCGCCGCGGGCCGGGGCGCGCGAGCGCCAGGCGCAGCCCCACGACCGCCGCGACGGCGAGCGCGATCCACGCGGGCCAGGTCGCGGCGAGAAATGCGGAGAGCGCGATGAGCGCCCGGGTGAGGAAGGGCAGCGCCTCCTTCGCGTGGCTGTACACCTGCACCACCTGCGGCACGACGTAGACGAGGAGCGCGCCCATCACCAGGAGGGACACGCCGGTCACGATGGCCGGGTACACGAGGGCGAGCGCGAGGCGGCTGCGCAGCGCCTGGCGCTCCTCGAGGTAGTCCGCGAGGCGCGCGAGCACGCGCGTGAGCTGCCCGGAGGTCTCGCCCGCGGCGACGAGCGTGCGGTAGAGCTCGGGGAAGACGCCGGGGAAGGCGCCGAGGGCGCGCGCGATGGTCGAGCCCGCCATCACCTCGCCGCGCAGCGCCGCGAGCACCTGGCGCTCGCGCTCGTTCTCGGCCTGCTCGATCAGCGCGTTGAAGGACTGCTCCACGGTGAGCCCGGCCTCGATGAGGGAGGCGAGGCTGCGGGTGAGGCGCGCGAGCTCCGCGGAGGAAAGCGAGATGCGGCGGAAGCGCGAGCCCCCGGCCGGGTCGTTGGCGGCGATGACCTCGACGCGCCACGGCGTGAGGCCGCGCTCGCGCAGGAGCGAGCGCGCCTGGCGCGCGCTGTCGGCCTCGAGCACGCCCTTGTGCAGGCGGCCCTCGAGGTTGTAGGCGTGGTAGCGGAAGCCTGGCATGAACGTTCTTTTCCCTCACCCCCGGCCCCTCTCCCGCGAAGCGGGCGAGGGGAGCCCTTGTTTCCCTCACCCCCGGCCCCTCTCCCGCGAAGCGGGCGAGGGGAGCCCTTGTTTC
>CALEJW010000056.1 GCA_937898635.1 uncultured Pseudomonadota bacterium
TCCCACGTTCGGCCCCTCTCCCCTGGGAGAGGGTTCGGGTGAGGGTTCCTGATGGACTTCCAGCAGATCATCCTCTACGTCGCGATCTACGCGATCCCCGTGGTCTTCGCGATCACCCTGCACGAGGCCGGGCACGCCTACGCCGCCAAGCACTTCGGCGACAAGACCGCGTGGATGCTCGGGCGCACGAGCCTCAATCCCGCGCGCCACATCGATCCCATCGGCACCATCGCCGTGCCCATCGTCACCGCCTTCGCCGGCTTCGTCTTCGGCTGGGCCAAGCCCGTGCCGGTCAACTTCGAGAACCTGCGCGACCCCAAGCGCGACATGCTCTGGGTGGCCGCCGCGGGGCCGGGCGCGAACCTCGCCATGGCCCTCGGGTGGGCGCTCGTGGCCAAGCTGCTGCTCATGACCGGCGGCAGCGGCATCGCCTTCGAGTTCTGGATCCGCGTGGCCGACGCCGGCATCAAGGTGAACGTGGGGCTCGCGGTCCTCAACCTCTTCCCGCTGCTGCCGCTCGACGGCGGCCGCATCCTCGTGAGCCTGCTGCCCAACCGCCTCGCCTACCAGTACTCGCGCCTCGAGCCCTTCGGCATGGTGATCCTCGTGCTCCTCATCGTCTCCGGCGCGCTCTGGTGGATGCTGGGGCCGGTGATGGCCGCGCTCCTGAAGAATCTCTACTCGCTCCTCGGATTCTAGGAAGAAGAACATGTTCCAGGACCGCGTCCTTTCCGGCATGCGCCCCACGGGGGCGATGCACCTCGGCCACTACCACGGGGCGCTCAAGAACTGGGTGCGCCTGCAGAACGAGCACCCCTGCCTCTTCTTCGCGGCGGACTGGCACGCGCTCACCTCGCACTACGAGGACCCCTCGGTGATCGAGGAGACGGTGTGGGACATGTTCGTGGACTGGCTCGCCGCCGGCATCGACCCGTCGCGGGCGACGATCTTCGTGCAGTCGCGGGTGCCGCAGCACGCGGAGCTCACGCTGCTGCTCTCCTTCTTCACGCCGCTCTCCTGGCTGGAGCGCGTGCCGACCTACAAGGACGCGGTCGAGAAGCACGCCGAGCACGGGCGCGACCTCACCACCTACGGCTTCCTCGGCTACCCGCTCATGCAGGCCGCCGACATCCTCATCTACCGCGCCACCGCCGTGCCGGTGGGCGAGGACCAGGTCGCGCACGTGGAGATCACGCGCGAGATCGCCCGCCGCTTCAACCACCTCTTCGGCCGCGAGAAGGGCTTCGAGCAGAAGGCGGAGGCCGCGGTGAAGAAGATGGGCCCGAAGAAGGCGAAGCTCTACCGGGACCTGCGCGCGCGCTTCCAGGAGAAGGGCGACGGCGAGGCGCTCGAGCGGGCGAGGAGCCTCGTGGACGACGTGCAGAACCTCTCGCTCGGCGACAAGGAGCGGCTCTTCGGCTACATCGAGGGCGGCGGGCGCATGATCCTCTCGGAACCCGAGGCGCTCCTCACGGACACGCCGCGCCTGCCCGGGCTCGACGGGCAGAAGATGAGCAAGAGCTACGGCAACGCGATCCTGCTGCGCGACAAGCCCGACGAGGTCGCCCGGAAGCTGCGCACGATGCCGACCGACCCCGCGCGCGTGCGCCGCACGGACCCGGGAGACCCCGCGAAGTGCCCCGTGTGGAAGCTGCACGAGGTGTATTCCGGCCAGGACACGCGCGACTGGGTGGTGAAGGGCTGCACCAGCGCGGGCATCGGCTGCCTGGAGTGCAAGCAGCCGGTGATCGACGCCGTGAACGCGGAACTGAAGCCCATGCGCGAGCGCGCGGCGGGCTACGAGGAGGATCCGGCGCTCGTGCGCTCGATCATCCAGGACGGGTGCGAGAAGGCCTCGGACCTCGCCGACGAGACGATGAGGGATGTTCGCGAGGCGATGGGCCTCGACTACAGCTAGAGGCCAGCGATGGCGGAAGGCGAGGAAACCGCAGATGAACGCAGATAGACGCACGATGGCGCTGCAGGGGAAGGCCCTGGGCGCCGCGCTCCTGGGCCTGGCGACCATGCTCCCGGCGCAGGCGGCCACGCCCGTGCCCTCGGGCAAGTGGAGCTTCGTCTTCAACGACAAGCGCGGCCACGCGGACCGGCAGGTGCGCGTCTACACCTACCGGCCGCGGCAGTGCGACTCGACCT
>CALEJW010000057.1 GCA_937898635.1 uncultured Pseudomonadota bacterium
TCGGGGCTAGGGTTTCGGGGCGTTGCGGACCTGCACGTCGTACTCGAGGCCGCGGTCGTCGCGGCAGACGCCGCCGCCCGCGAATCCCGCGCCGCCGCGCAGGTCGCACCTCAGGCCGGCGCCGTCGGCCGAGCGCAGCAGCGCCTTCACCTCGCCGGCGAGCGGCGAGTCCAGGGAGAAGAAGCCGCCGAAGGCGACGCCTCCGCGGCGGTGGCCGACGCCCGCGGAGTAGTAGCCCGAGGCGCGGTCGGGAACGACCTCGACCCAGGTGCCCTCGTAGCGGCGGCCCTCGATCGTCACGGCGATGCTGCCCTCGCCGCCGCTCGAGGCCGAAGCCTCGCCGTAGTAGAGCTTGCCGCTGTCGCGCGGCATGAGGGTGAGCTGGTAGGGGGTGGCGCACGCGCCCGCCGCGAGGGCGGTCGCGAGGAGTGCGAGGTGCTTCTTCATCTGGCCTCCTTCCTGCGGCGTCGAAGGGACGATTGGAGCACCCTTTCGCGGGCCGCGGCATTGACCCCGGACGGGTCGGCGGCGCCGGGCGCGGCGCCCGGGCGCCCTCGGGTCGTGATCAGGTCGCCATCAGGTCGACGAACTCGTTCACCGGCGTGGCCTCGAGGCGCTTCGCGTCCAGGCAGAGCTCCAGGATCGCCTTCCTCTGCTTTTCCGGGAAGCGGCGCGCGAGGTTCGTCCGGAACTTCTCCACCAGCACCGGCATGCCTTCCTTGCGGCGGCGCTTGTGGCCGATGGGGTACTCGACCACGATCTCCTTCATCTTCCTGCCGTCGGCGAACTCCACCGTGAGCGCGTTGGCGATGGAGCGCTTGTCGGGGTCGTGGTAGTCCTTCGTGAACTTCGGGTCCTCCACGCACGCGATTTTCTCGCGCAGCGCGTCGATGCGCGGGTCCTTCGCCACCTCGTCCTCGTAGTCGGCGGCGGTGAGGCGGCCGAAGAGGATGGGCACGGCCACCATGTACTGGATGCAGTGGTCGCGGTCGGCCGGGTTGTCGAGCGGCCCCTTCTTGTCGATGATGCGGATGCAGGCCTCGTGGGTGCGGATGGTGATGCGCTTGATGTCCTCGGGCTTCCGGCCGGCCTTCGCGAGCTCGCCGTGGATCGTCATCGCCGCCTCCACCGCCGTCTGCGAGTGGAACTCCGCGGGGAAGGAGATCTTGAAGAGCACGTTCTCCATCACGTAGCTGCCGTAGGGCCGCTGGAACCGGAAGGCGTTGCCCTTGAAGAGCACGTCGTAGAAGCCCCAGGTCTTGGCCGTGAGGACCGACGGGTAGCCCATCTCGCCCGTGCCCGCGATGAGCGCGAGGCGCACCGCGCGGCTCGTGGCGTCGCCCGCGGCCCAGCTCTTGCGGGAGCCCGTGTTGGGCGAATGCCGGTAGGTGCGAAGCGACTGCCCGTCCACCCAGGCGAGGGAGACGGCATTGATGATCTCGTCGCGCGTGAGGCCCAGCATCTGCGCGACCACGGCGGTGGAGGCGACCTTCACCAGCACCACGTGGTCCAGCCCCACCTTGTTAAAGCTGTTCTCGAGCGCGATGCAGCCCTGGATCTCGTGCGCCTTGATCATCGCGGTGAGGACGTCCTTCACCACGAGGGGCTTCTTCCCGGCGGCCACGGCATTCCGCGAGAGCCAGTCGGCGGTGGCGAGGATGCCGCCGAGGTTGTCGGAGGGGTGCCCCCACTCCGCGGCGAGCCAGGTGTCGTTGAAGTCGAGCCAGCGGATCATCGCGCCGATGTCGAACGCGGCCTTCACCGGGTCCATCTGGAACGGCGTGCCCGGCACCTTCGCCCCGTGGGGCACGACGGTGCCGGGGACGACGGGACCGAGGAGCTTCGTGCAGGCGGGGTACTCGAGGGCCTCGAAGCCGCAGCCGAGCGTGTCCATCAGGCAGTAGCGGGCGGTCTCGTAGGCCTGCGCGCTCTTCACCTTGTACTTCATCACGTAGTCGGCGATGTCGACGAGGACCTTGTCGGGCTTGGGGCGGACGTTGGAGATGTGTGCTGACACTTTTGCTTTCCTTGCGGGTTAGTGCGGGGAACGCCGATGAACGCAGATGATTACGCCGATGAACGCCGATGACATCCTTGCCTGGGACACGGCCCGCGGCATGGGACCGGATCCGTCATGCCCGGGCATGCACGTCCCGACAGCTTTATCGGCGTTCATCGGCGTAATCATCTGCGTTCATCGGCGTTCCCCGTCTTTCGGCAACTACTTGCGCTTGTCGATCGGAACGAAGGCGAGATCCTCGGGACCGGTGTAGTTGGCGCTCGGGCGGATGATCTTGCCGTCGATGCGCTGCTCGATCACATGGGCGCACCAGCCGGAGGTGCGCGAGATCACGAAGAGCGGGGTGAACATCGAGGTGGGCACCCCCATCATGTGGTAGCTGGTCGCGCTGTACCAGTCGAGGTTCGGGAACATCTTCTTCTCGCGCCACATCACCTCCTCGACGCGCGCGGAGATGTCGAAGAGCTTCATGTTGCCCGCCTCCTTCGACAGGCTCCGGGCGACCTCCTTGATGACCTCGTTGCGCGGGTCGGAGATCGTGTAGACCGGGTGGCCGAAGCCGATGATCACCTGCTTCTCGGCCACGCGCTTCACGATGTCGGCCTCCGCCTCGTCGGGGTTGTCGTAGCGGCCGATGGTGTCGAAGGCGAACTCGTTGGCCCCGCCGTGCTTCGGGCCCTTCAGCGCCCCGATCGCCGCGGTGATGGCCGAGTACATGTCGGCCCCCGTGCCGGCCACGACGCGCGCGGTGAAGGTGGAGGCGTTGAACTCGTGCTCGGCGTAGAGGATGAGGGAGGTGTGCATCGCGCGCACCCAGCTCTCCGGGGGACGGCGGCCGTGCAGCAGGTGCAGCAGGTGCCCGCCGATGGAGTCGTCGTCGGTCTCGACGTCGATGCGCCGGCCGGAGTGGGAGAAGTGGTGCCAGTACATGAGCATCGAGCCGAAGGAGGCCATCATCCGGTCGGCGATGTCGCGCGACGGCGCGAGCTTGTGGTCCTCGCCCTCCGGGAGCACCGCGCCGAGGGCGGAGCAGCCCGTGCGCATCACGTCCATGGGGTGCGTCGAGGCGGGGATCATCTCGAGGATGTCCTGCACGGCGGCGGGGATGCCGCGAAGCGCCCGGAGCTTGCCCTTGTAGGCCTTGAGCTCGGCCGCCGTGGGGAGCTTGCCGTGCACCAGCAGGTGGGCGACCTCCTCGAACTCGCACTTCCCGGCGAGGTCGAGGATGTCGTAGCCGCAGTAGTGCAGGTCGTTGCCGGTCCGCCCGACCGTGCACAGCGCGGTGTTGCCGGCGGTGACGCCGGAGAGGGCGACGGACTTCTTCGGTTTCGGCGTGACGGCGGGGGCGGCGGCATCGGTCATGGGAATTCTCCGGTCTCGGATGGGGGAAGGGCGACGCGGGCGTGCGTCCTACCGGCCCTTGGCGAAGAGGGCGTCGAGCTTGCGCTCGTACTCGTGGTAGCCCAGGTAGCGGTAGAGCTCCTCGCGCGTCTGCATCTCGCCGACGACCGACTTCTGCGTGCCTTCCCCGCGCAGCGCCTCGTACACGCCGAGCGCGGCCTTGTTCATGGCGCGGAAGGCGGAGAGCGGGTAGAGCGCGATGGCCACGCCGGCGCCGGCGAGCTCGTCGACGGTGAAGAGCGGGGTCTTCCCGAATTCCGTGATGTTGGCGAGGATCGGCACCTTCACGGCGGTGGCGAACTTGCGGTACATGTCGAGGTCGGTGATGGCCTCGGGAAAGATCGCGTCGGCGCCGGCCTCGACGCAGGCGCCGGCGCGGTCGATGGCGGCCTGCAGGCCCTCGACGGCGAGCGCGTCGGTGCGCGCCATGATGAAGAAGGCGGGGTCGGTCCTCGCGTCGGCGGCGCTCTTCACGCGGTCGGCCATCTCCTGGGAGGAGACCAGCTCCTTGTTCGGGCGGTGGCCGCAGCGCTTGGCGCCCACCTGGTCCTCGATGTGCATCGCCGCGGCGCCGGCCTTGACGAGCGAGCGCGTGGTTCGCGCGACGTTGAAGGCGCTCGCGCCGAAGCCGGTGTCCACGTCCACGAGCAGCGGCAGGTCGCACACGTCCGTGATGCGGCGCACGTCCGTCAGCACGTCGTCCAGGCTGGAGATGCCCAGGTCGGGCAGCCCCAGGGAGCCCGCGGCCACGCCCCCGCCCGAGAGGTAGATCGCGCGGAAGCCCGAGGCCTTGGCGAGCGTGGCGTGGTAGGCGCAGATGGCGCCCGGCACCTGCAGGGGGCTTTCTTCCTTCAGCGCGGCGCGGAAGCGCTCGCCGGGGGTCTTCGCGGTCATGGGAAAGGGTCTCCGGCGCAGGGGCTCTAGTCGAAGAAGGCTCGCGCGACGTCCTCGGGGATGGCCACGCCCGTCACCCGCGCCTTCTGCAGGAGCTCCCAGAAGTAGCGGTAGGTGGCGCGGTCGTGCAGCTCGCCCTCGAACTGGATGGGGCCCCAGTTCGCCTTGCGGGCCTCGAGGAGGATCGCGCCCGCGCTCGCCACCTCGTTCAGGTCGGGCTTCATGGCGTCCACGATGGGCTGCACCTGCGAGGGGTGGATGCTCCACATGCGCAGGAACCCGAAGTCCGCGCGGGCGCGCCAGGCGTCGCGGAAGACGTTGTAGGTGTTCCTGAGGTCCAGCGAGACGTTGTGGGCGGGCACCACGCCGTGGGCGAGCGCGGCGGCCACCACGTCGGTCTTCGCGCGGGCGACGAGCGGGTGCTCGAACTGGCCCGGCGAGCGCATGTTGGCCGCGTGGATGGCGCCGTGGTGGCCGCTCACGAAGTCCATGAGCCCGAAGTCGAGGACCTGCACGCCGGGCAGCTGCGCGATCTCCCAGGCGTCGTGCAGGGCGCCGTGGGTCTCGATCAGCACGTGCACGGGGATGTCGCGCTTCACCTTCTTCTTCCGCGCGACCGCCTGGATGTGCAGGATCATCTCCTCGGCCTGGGCGACGGAGGTGCACTTGGGGATCGTCACGTAGGCGAGGACCCGCCCGGCGCCGCCGACGAGGATCTCCACGTCCTTCCTCCAGTGCGGGTGGGTGAAGTCGTGGATGCGCGCCCCGGCCATGGCGAAGCGGTTGGCGGGGGAGTGCAGGACGTCGACGATCATCTCCGCGTGCTGCTTCTCGCGGCCGGTCTCGGCCCCGTCCTCGCAGTCGCAGGTGATGTCGAACACGGCCCCGAGCCGCTCCTGCAGGTCGAGCGCCTTGGTGATGAGCTTCTCCGAGCCGGCGAAGTGCTCGCAGGCGGGAATCACCGGGAAGGGCTTCTCGCCGGCGAAGAGGGCGTCCTTGGGGTGGCGGGGAGCGGGCATGGGGGCTCTCGGTCGGGGGAAACGGCTATTTTAGGCGCTGCGCGCGGCGCGGCACGAGGAAGCTCAGGTCGAGGTCGAGGACCACGGCGGGATCGCGCGCCCCGGGGGCGGGCGTGGCCAGCGCCTCGAGCCTCGCGTTCTTCGCGCCCAGCAGGCGCACGCGCAGCGCCCCCACGTCGTCGCGGCCGGGAATCGCGTCGCGGGAGAGGATCACGGAGCGCGCGGCGAGCGTGTCGCCGGCGAAGGTCGGGTTCGCGTGCGTGCCGCCGTGGATCGCGGCGATCGCGAAGGCGTTCTCCAGGCCGTCGTGGGCGAGCGCCCGGCAGAGCGAGATCACGTGCCCGCCGTAGACGAGCCGCCGGCCGAAGGCCGAGTCCTTCGCGGCGAAGGCGTCGAAGTGCACGCGCGCGGTGTTCTGGTACAGGCGCGTGGCGAGCATGTGGTCGGCTTCCTCCACCGTCATCGCGCCGGGATGGTCGATCGTCTCCCCCGGGGCGTAGTCCTCCCAGAGGCGGCTGCCGCCGGTGGCGCGCGGGTCGAGCGCGCCGGGGGCGAGGAAGGCCGGGATGGCGAAGCGCGCCGCCGGCACCTCGGCGGGCAGCGCGGGGGCGGAGGCGTTCGCGGGCGGCGCGCCGGCCGCGGCCTCGCGGCGGGCGACCATCACCCAGCGCGCCCAGGCGAGGACCTCCTCGCCGCGCTGGTTGAAGGCGCGCGAGCGCACCCAGACCACGCCCGTCTTGCCGCTCGAGTTCTCCTTGAGGCCGATCACCTCGCTTTCGGCGGCGAGGGTGTCCCCGGGATAGACGGGCGCGAGGAAGCGAAGGTCGGCGTAGCCCAGGTTCGCGACCGCGTTGTAGGAGACGTCGTGCACGGTCTTGCCGAAGGCGACGTGGAAGACCAGGAGATCGTCGAAGGGCACGGCCGGGTGCCCGAGGGCCGCGGCGACGGGGGCCGCGCAGTGCACGGGATTCCTCGACCCGGTGAGGGCGAGGTAGAGCGCCGCGTCGGCCTGCGTGAGCGTTCGCGGCACCGCGTGCGCGAGCCGGGCGCCGACCGCGTAGTCCTCGAAGAAGTAGCCGGACGGCGGCCGGGGGACCATGGCGCTACTGGCCCGCCTCGAGCTGCTGGATCATGTCCGCGAGGGCGAGGAGGCGCCGCGCGGCCTTCAGGTGGTGGCCCTCGATGAGCCGGCCGTTCACCACCACCACGCCGCGCCCCTCGCGGTGCGCGTGCTCGAGCGCCTCGATCAGTTCCGTGGCGGCGGCGAGGTCGTGCGGCTTCGGCGTGAACGCGTCGTTGCAGTAGGGCAGCTGGAAGGGGTGCACGAGGCTCTTGCCGTCGAAGCCCAGGTCGCGGGCGAGGCGGCAGGCGTACTCGAAGGACTGCATGTCCTTCAGGTCCGTGGAGATGCCGTCCACCACGGAGCGGTCGAAGGCGCGCCCGGCGAGCACCACGCGGGACAGGGAATAGTGCAGCGCGATGCGGTCCGGCGTGCGCCGCGCGTGCAGCTGCGTGATGAGGTCGGAGGTGGCCATCACGATGCAGGCGATGCGGTCGGAGGCGCTCGCGATCTCCTCGGCGCGCAGCACCGCGATCGGGCTCTCGACCATCACCATGATCGGCAGGTGCTTGCCCCCGGCGGCGTCGAGCGCGGCGAGCGCCTGGGCGACGTCCTCGCGGGACTCCACGTTGGGGAAGAGCACCGCGTCGGCGCCGATCGCGGCGACCGCCTTCACGTCCTCGGCGCCCCAGGGGGAATCGAGGTCGTTCACGCGCACCACGACCTCGCGCCGCCCGAAGCCGCCGGCGAGCACCGCCTCGACCACGTTCTTGCGCGACTCGACCTTCGCCTCGACCAGGATCGGGTCGCCCAGGTCGAGGATCACCGAGTCCACCTTGAGGGTGCGCGCCTTGTGCAGGTAGCGCGTGCTGCACCCGGGCACGTAGAGCATCGAGCGGCGCGGTCGGAAATAGGGATTCATGGCGGCAAGCCTCTGATTCTGCGTGGGAAGCGCTCGTCCGGGGCCCGGAAGGCGGGGGCGCCGCAGCGCTTGCTGCTGCGCAGCATGCTACGCCGCGGGGCGAAGGCGTGTCAACAGGACTTCTATCTTATATAAGACAAAGGAGCCGCCGCCTTGTGCTAGCATTTCCGGCATGACCGAGCCCCTGCCGTCGCCGTCCTTCCGGCCGCTCTACGAGCAGATCAAGATCCTGCTCACCCAGAGCCTCGTGGCCGGGGAGTGGAAGCCCGGGGAGGCCATTCCCTCGGAGATGGAGCTCGCCGCGCGCTTCCGCGTGAGCCAGGGCACGGTGAGGAAGGCGATCGACGAGCTCGCGAGCGAGCACATCCTCGTGCGCCGCCAGGGCAAGGGCACCTTCGTCGCCTCCCACAGCGAGCCCTCGTACCAGTACCGGTTCCTGCGGGTGATGCCCGACAGCGGCGAGAAGCTCTACCCGCGCAGCGTGCTGATCGAGCTGAGGAAGGGCAAGGCGAGCGCGGAAGTCGCGCGCGCCCTCGCGGTGAAGGCGGCGAGCCCCGTGCACGTGATCAAGCGCGTGCTGGAGTTCCGCGAGCGCCCGCTCATCCTGGACGAGATGGTGCTCGCCGCGAGCCGCTTCCCCGGGCTCACGGTCGCGAAGCTCGAGGAATACAAGGGCTCGATGTACAGCTTCTACGAGGAGGTGTACGGCCTGCGCATGATCCGCGCCGAGGAGCGCATCCGCGCCGTCGCCGCGCGCGAGCCCGCCGCGGGACACCTGAACGTCGCGCCGGGCACGCCGCTGCTGTGCGTGGACCGCATCGCCTTCACCTATGGCGACATGCCCGTGGAATGGCGCCGCGGCCTGTGCCTCACGGAGGGCTTCTCGTACTTCAACGAGCTCGCGTGAGGGCCCGCGCGCGAGCCCCGGCGGCACCGCGCGCGCCCTCGCGGGGAACGCGTCCCGGTTTGTGCGGTCGCAGCAATTCCACGGTAGAATCCGCAGGGCTTCGGCGTCGCGGGATCGCGCGCAGTGCCGCCTACCGCGATCGCCCGGCCGCCGCGCCGCCACCCGGGAACGAAAAATGACAACTGCGCCCAAGCAGAGACCGAAGTATTACGATCTCAACCTCGCGCACCTGCCCGTGCCGGGGCTCGTGTCGATCTTCCACCGCATCTCCGGCGCGCTCCTCTTCTTCCCCGTCATCCCGGCGCTGCTCTACCTGATGCAGGCGACCCTCGGCTCCGAGGCCGGGTGGCTTCGCTGGCAGGCGGTGTTCTCGCTCCCGGCGGTGAAGGCGATCCTGCTCGGCTTCGTCTGGCTCTACGCGCACCACTTCTTCGCCGGCATCCGCTACCTGCTCCTCGACGTGCACGTGGGCATCGAGAAGGCGCCGGCGCGCGCCGGCGCGAAGCTCGTCTTCGCGCTCGGCGCGGCGGCGACGCTCCTCGTCGCGTGGAGGATCTGGTGAAGGCGCTCGCGAAGGTTCCCGTCGGCGCGCACTACGGCCTCGGCGCCTGGCTCCTGCAGCGGCTCACCGCGGTGGTGATGGCCGCCTACACCGTCTATCTCGCCGCGCTCGTGCTGTGGTGCCCGCCCGCGGGCTGGGCCGACTGGCGGGCGATGTTCTCCGGGCCCTTCCTGCGGCTCGCGACGATGCTCTTCTTCCTCGCGCTCCTCTACCACGCGTGGGTGGGCGTGCGCGACATCGTCATGGACTACGTGAAGCCCACGGGGCTTCGCCTGGGCCTGCAGGCGCTCGTCGGCACGGCGCTCGTCTTCTACCTCGTGTGGTCCGTTTCCATCCTCTGGGGCCGATGACATGGCGCTCGCGGTTCGCAAGTTCGATGCGGTGATCGTGGGGGCGGGCGGCTCGGGCCTGCGCGCGGCGCTGGAGCTCTCCCTGGCGGGCCTCAAGGTCGCGGTCCTCTCCAAGGTCTTCCCGACGCGCTCGCACACGGTGGCGGCGCAGGGCGGCGTGGGCGCCGCGCTCGGCAACATGGGCGAGGACAGCTGGCACTGGCACATGTACGACACCGTCAAGGGCTCCGACTGGCTGGGCGACCAGGACGCGATCGAGTTCATGTGCCGCATGGCGCCGGAGGTGGTGATCGAGCTCGAGCACTTCGGCATGCCATTCGACCGCAACGAGAACGGCACGATCTACCAGCGACCCTTCGGCGGGCACACGCAGAACTTCGGCGAGCGCCCGGTGCAGCGGTCCTGCTGCGCCGCCGACCGCACCGGGCACGCGATGCTGCACACCCTCTACCAGAGGAACGTGCTGGCGAGGACGCAGTTCTTCGTCGAATGGATGGCCCTCGACCTCGTGCGCGACGCCGAGGGCGCCGTGCTCGGGGTGACCGCCCTGGAGATGGAAACGGGCGACGTTGTCCTGTTCCAGGGCAAGGCCACGCTCTTCGCGACCGGCGGATCCGGGCGCATGTTCGCCTCCTCGACCAATGCCTTCATCAACACGGGCGACGGCCTGGGCATGGCGGCCCGCGCGGGCATCCCCCTCCAGGATCTGGAGTTCTTCCAGTTCCATCCCACCGGCGTCTATGGCGCAGGCATCCTCATCACGGAGGCGGTGCGCGGCGAGGGAGGAATCCTCCTCAACAAGGCGGGCGAGCGCTTCATGGAGCGCTACGCGCCCACGATGAAGGACCTCGCCTCGCGTGACGTCGTGTCGCGCGCCATGGCCACCGAGATCAAGGAGGGCCGCGGCGCCGGGGAACACGCCGACCACATCCTGCTCAAGCTCGACCATCTCGGACCGGAGGTCATCGACAAGCGCCTGCCCGGCATCCGCGAGATCGCGCTCAAGTTCGCGAACGTCGACTGCGCGAGGGAGCCGATCCCGGTCGTGCCGACCGCGCACTACCAGATGGGCGGCATCCCCACCAATTACCGCGGCGAGGTCGTCGTGCCCTCGGGCGGCAACCCGGCCGCTCCCGTGCCCGGCCTGTACGCGGCCGGCGAGTGCGGCTGCGCCTCCATCCACGGCGCCAACCGCCTGGGAACCAACTCGCTCACCGACCTGCTGGTGATGGGCAAGAGCGCCGGCATGAGCATGGCCGAGTTCATCCGCGCGCAGCCCGCGGCGCACGGCCCGCTCCGCGCGGACGCCGGGGAGGCCTCGATGGCCCGCCTGGCGCGCCTCGACGCCCAGAAGGGCGGCGAGGACGTATCGGTTGTGCGCGACGACATCCAGCGCGCCATGCAGGCGCACTGCGGCGTGTTCCGCTTTCCCGACCTGCTCCGGCAGGGCGTGGAGCGGATCCGCGCGATCGGCGAGCGGGTGGCGCGCACGCAGGTGACCGACAAGTCGAAGGTCTTCAACACCGCGCGCATCGAGGCGCTCGAGCTCGACAACCTCTACGAGGCGGCGC
>CALEJW010000058.1 GCA_937898635.1 uncultured Pseudomonadota bacterium
GGCGCGCCGCGGTCCCAGGCCGCCACCGCGCGCACCGGGGTGTCGAGCACCTGGCCGCGCAGCGTCGCGAGGCCGGTGAGGATGAGGTTCGCGTACTCGAAGGTCGCGGTGCTGCCGCTCGCGCGATGGTCGCTCGCGACCGTCACGCTGTCGGCCGCCGCGAGCGCGCGCTCGAACCTCCCGGCCCAGTCGCCCTGCGCGAAATCGACGCTCGAGCGCCGGAACTCCGCGGGCGGGAAGGGCAGCACCACGTGCGTCTCCGCGCCCATCTCGCGCGCGAGCTCCAGGCACAGGATGTCGGCGCCGCAGGCCGCGGAGCCGTAGGCCGCAAGCGGCGCGATCGCCGCGATCCGCGCGCGAAGGGCCTCGCGCACCGCGGGCTCGAGGCCGGCGGGAAATCGCGCCCCTTCCCGCCCGGGCGGGTCGATCATGTGGCCGGTGAACGCCAGCACGGGCGGGAGGGCGAGCGCCCCGGTCGCGTCCGCGGCCGCCGGCGGCAGGTGCGCCGCGAGCCTGCGCGCCTGCAGGCGGGTCGTCCCGAGGTCCCCGTAGCGGCGGCCCGCGAGGGCGCGGGCGCTCTCGTAGTGCCTCGCGGCGGCCTGCGCGTCGCCCAGGATGAGCGCCGCCTCGCCGAGCGTGGCCTCCCGCCAGTAGGCCGAGGCCCCGGCGTCCGCTGCCGCGCCGTCACGGGCACAGGCCATCCGGACCTCCTGCGCGATGCGGCGGGCCCGCGCGAGGTCGCCCGCGAAGGCCGCCATGGCGGCCGCGTTGATGCCCGTGTACCAGGCATCGGCGCTCGCCCCCTTCGCGTTCGCCGCCCCGAAGGCGCGTTCGTACAGCTCGAAGCCCGCCGCGAGATGCGAAGCCCGGCGGGCCGTGTCGCCCGTGCGCAGCGCGAGATCCTTGTGCGTGCGCGCGAGCAGGCCGAGGGTCTCGGCGTCGTCGTGGCCCTCGGCGGCGAGTGCGGCGAGGAGCGCGTTCGCCCGCCCGAGGTCGCCGCTGCGCGCGAGGGCGAGCGCCTGCAGCTGGCGCAGGCGCGCGTGTCCCGGGAAACGGTCGAGCCCGCCCTGGAGCGCGTTGAAGGCGAGGAGCGGCTCGCCGCGGTCGAGCAGCCGCTGCGCCTGGGCGCAGACTTCCTCGGCGGACTCCTCGATCTCCATGTTTCCTCCGGTGATGGCGGCGGCATCGCGCCCGCGTCCCTTCGCCGGCACGCTGGCGATGATAGTCCGGCTGTTCAAACCGCGCAGATTGCCCTACCCTTTGCCCACCCCGCGCCGGCCCGGAAATCCTCGCGGGTGCCGCGCCCCGGGAATCGGGAACAAGGAAAGGTTCGCGCCAATGAGCAACGTGGTCGCCTTCGAGACGCCACTGCCGACGCTGGACGAGGACGCCTGGGAGGACCTCCTCAACTTCATCGAGGAGCGCCGCGTGATCCCCATCGTCGGCCCCGAGCTCCTCAAGGTGGAGACGGAGTCGGGCCCGCGCCTCTTCTACGACTGGATGGCCGACAAGCTCGCCGCGAAGCTCGGGGTGGACACCTCGAAGCTCCCCGAGCCGCATACGCTGAACGACGTGGTGTGCTGGTTCCTCGCCTCGCGCGGGCGGCGCGAGGACACCTACACGCGCCTTCGCAGCATCCTTCGCGAGGTGAGCTTCGAGCCGCCGAAGGCGCTGCGCCAGCTCGCGCAGATCACCGACTTCGACCTCTTCGTCACGACGACCTTCGACTCCTTCCTCGAGCAGGCCATCAACGCCGAGCGCTTCGCGGGCGCGCAGTCCACCGAGGTCGTCGGCTATGCCCCGAACCGCGTCGCCGACCTCCCCGGCGAGCGCGAGCAGTTCCAGCGCCCGGTGGTCTACCACCTCCTCGGGCGCTGCTCGGCCTCGCCCACGTACGTCATTTCCGACGAGGACATGCTGGAGTTCGTGTGCGCGCTGCAGAGCGAGCACCTGACGCCCGAGAAGCTCTTCTACGAGCTCGAGCACAACCACCTGCTCCTCATCGGCAGCAACTTCTCCAACTGGCTCGCGCGCCTCTTCCTGAGGATGGCCAAGCGCCGCCGGCTCTCGGACCCGCGCGACGTGGGGGAGGTGCTGGCCGACGACCACTCCGACAGCGACGAGCGGCTGATGGCCTTCCTGCAGCAGGTGAGCGTGCGCACGCGCGTGTATTCCGGCGCGGAGCAGTTCGTGGACGAGCTGCACCGGCGCTGGATGGCGCGGCGCAAGGGCGCGGACGTGATCCCCATGGGCGCCTCGCCGCAGCGCGTGCTCCCGCCCGAGCGCGAGATGCCCGACAACGCCGTCTTCGTGAGCTACGCGCGCGAGGACCTCGCCGCCGTGCAGAAGTTCAAGGGCGCCCTGGACGCCGCCGGCATCACGACCTGGTTCGACGTGGACCGGCTGGAAGGCGGCGACGACTACGACCGCAAGATCCAGAAGAACATCGGGCGCTGCTCCTACTTCGTCCCGGTCGTCTCCGCGACGACCGAGCGCCGGCTCGAGGCCTACTTCCGCCGCGAATGGAGCTACGCGCTCGACCGCACCCGCAACATGGCCGACGACGCGATCTTCATCCTGCCGGTGTGCATCGACGCCACGGACCCGCGCGGCGCCCGCGTGCCCGACCGGTTCAAGGCCGTGCACATCACGCACGCGCCGGGCGGCGAGCCGCCCGCGGAGTTCGTCCGCCGCCTGGAGGAGCTGCTCGCCGCCGGCGGCCGGGGCGACGGGAGCGCGCCTTGAGCGCCGAGGGCTCGCCCGGCACGGCGCCGGCGATCGACGAGCAGCATCCCTGGCTGGGACTCGCGTCGTTCACCGAGGAGTCGCGCGCCTACTTCCACGGCCGCGAGGAGGAAGTGGCCGAGCTCGGCCGGCGCGTGCAGCGAAAGCTCCTCACGATCCTCTTCGGGCAGTCGGGGCTGGGAAAGACCTCGATCCTGCGCGCGGGCATCGTCCCGCGGCTTCGCCCCGAGGGCTATTGCCCGGTCTACGTGCGCGTGGACTACTCGCCGGAGTCGCCGCCGCCCACGGAGCAGATCAAGCAGGCGATCTTCCGCGCGACCGAGTCGTCCGGGCAGTGGACGCAGCCGGGCACCGCGGTCGAGGGCGAGTCGCTGTGGGAGTTCCTGCACCACCGCGACGACATCCTGAAGGACGCGAACGGCAAGACCGTCATCCCGCTCCTCATCTTCGACCAGTTCGAGGAGATCTTCACGCTCGCGCAGGCCGACGACGCGGGCAAGGCGCGCGCCGCGCAGTTCCTGGAGGACCTGGCCGATCTCGTGGAGAACCGCCCGCCCAAGGCGCTGGAGGCGCGGCTCGAGACCGACGATTCGGTCACGGAGCGCTTCGACTTCGGCCGGGCGGACTACCGCATCCTCATCGCGCTGCGCGAGGACTACCTCGCCCACCTCGAGGGTCTCAAGGGCGCGATGCCCTCCATCACGCAGAACCGCATGCGGCTCGCCCGCATGAACGGCCAGCAGGCGCTCGCCGCGGTGATGAAGCCCGGCGGCCGGCTCGTCTCCGAGGAGGTCGCCGAGTCGATCGTGCGCTTCATCGCCGGGGGCTCCGAGCTTCGCAACGCCGAGGTGGAACCCTCGCTCCTGTCCCTCATCTGCCGGGAACTCAACAACGCCCGCCTCGCCCAGGGGCGCGGCGAGATCTCCGCGGACCTGCTGGCGGGCTCCCACGACACGATCCTCGCCGAGTTCTACGAGCGCTCGCTCGCCGACCAGCCGCCGGCGGTGCGCAAGGTGATCGAGGACGAGCTCCTCACGGAGTCGGGCTACCGCGAGAGCCTCGCGGAGGAGCGCATGGTGAAGGCCTTCGCGGAGGCCGGCGCCGCTCCGGACGCGCTCGCCACGCTCGTGAACCGCAGGCTCCTGCGCATCGAGGAGCGCCTCGACGTGCGCCGCGTGGAGCTCACCCACGACGTCCTGTGCGGCGTCGTGCGCGCCAGCCGCGGGACGCGCCTCGCCCGCGAGGCGCGCGAGAACGCGGAAGCCCAGCTCGAGGCCCAGCGCGCCCGCGAGGCCGCCACGCGCAAGGCGCTCGTGCGCGCCCGCCAGGTCGCCGCCGTCTGCGCGGTACTCGCCCTGGGCGCGGTGGTGAGCGCGATCTTCGGCTACGTCAACATGAACCGCGCAAAGGAGGCCGAAGCGAAGGCGCAGCAGACGCGGCAAATGGCCGAGTCGGCGCGCGGCGAATCCGAGAAGCTCCTCGTCTACCTGCTGGACGACTTCGTGCGCGAGCTCGACCCCGTCGGCCGGATCGACATCGTGGCCTCGCTCGCGAAGCGCGCGCTGGACTACTACAAGGGCCTGCCGCCGGAGCTGCGCACGCCCGACACCGAGCGCAACCGCGCCATGGCGCTCGTGCGCTACGGCGCCGTCGCGCGCCGGCAGGGCCAGAACGAGGAGGGGATGGCCGTCCTGAAGGAGGCCGAGGCCGTCTTCCGGAAGCTTCGCGCCGGGGGAGACGACTCGGAGCCGACCCGCCTGGGGCTCGCCAACGCCCTGGGCTACCAGGCGGCCATCCTCATCGGGCAGCTCAAGGTCGAGGCGTCCATTCGCATGGCGGAGGCCGCCCTGGCCGAGCTCCTGCCCCTGGTGGAAGGCCCGACCTCGCCCTCGAACCGGGCGCTGCGCGAATACGGCGACACGCTCACCGGGCTGGGCTACGCCACCGCCAACTTCGGCGACCCGCAAAAGTCCGCCGAGTACCTCCGGAAGTCGCAGGAGGTCTTCCGCAAGCTGGGCGCGCCGAAGACCGCGGACCTGTCGATCGCCGCCGGTTACGCGAGCGCGACGGCCTGGCTCGCGAGCGCGCTCGACAGCGCCGACCAGCGCGCCGAGGCGCGCGCGAAATACGAGGAGGCCCTCGAGGTGTCCAACCGGATCCTCGACGCGATGCCGGGCCACGCGACGGCGATGCACGTGAAGGGCCTCGCCCTGAGCAGCCTCACCGAGATGGACATCGTCGACCTGCGGATCGGGAAGGCGCTCGCGCGGGCGCGGGAGAACGAGGTCCACTACGACGGCATGGTGAAGGTCGCCGCGACGAACACGGCGTCCCTGAATAATCTCGGCGTGGCGCGCACGCACACGGCCAACGCCCTGCTGGAGGCGGGCCGGATCGCCGAGGCGCGCGACAAGTACCGGGAGGCCGCCTCGGTGCGCGAGCGCATGCTGAAGGTCGGCTCCTTCCAGGCGCGAAACGCGATGATCTGGCTGGGGATCGCGGCGGACTTCGACGCCGAGCTCGGGGAGTTCGCCTCGGCAAGGGCCCATCTCGCGGAGGCGCGCCGGCTGTGGGAGCAGTCGATCAAGCCGACCTCGGCGCCGCTGGTCGTCGGCTTCAGCCGCCTGTGGCTCCTGAGCTTCGAGGCGGGCATCGCGTTGCACCAGGGCGACCCGCGAAAGGCTCTCCAGCACGCGCAAGGCATCCTCGCGGGAGCCGGCGAGCTCAAGCCCGCGAGCCAGGGGGAGCGGGAATGGAACCGCCGCTTGCGCATCCGGGCGAACCAGGTCATCGGGATGGCCTCACTGGAGCTCGGCGACTTCGCCGCGGCCGAGGCGGCGGCGCGCGCCATCCTCGCCGACCAGAAGGGTCTCCCGAAATGGGATGGGCCCTTCGGGACCGACCGCGACCGCGCGGGCTTCGAGACGCTGCTCGCCGCCGCCGTCGCGAAGCAGGGACGCCTGGCCGAGGCCCGCGAGATCCTGCGGCCCGCGCTCAAGCACAACCGCGACCAGTTCGCGCGCCGCCACGATTCGGCCCTGCAGCGCTTCGAGCTCGCCCAGGCGGTCGTCGTCGCCGCGCTCGCCGAGCCGGAGAGGCGAAGCGCGCTGCTCGCCGAGGCGAGCGCCCTCCTCGACAGCATCCCGCCGGCGCTGAGCGCCTGGAAGACGGGCCAGCGGCTTCGCGCGGAAATCGCCAAGGCCCGCCGGGGGAGCTCCTAGCGGTCCGGCGGCCCGCGCGCCCCGGAGCGACCGTTTCCCCGTAGTACCATTGCCGGAAGGCGCGGCCCGGTGCCGCGCCCTCTCCCTTCCGCACGGATCCCCCATGCCCACCACCAGCCGCCGAGCCGACGACCTCGGCACCGAGAATGCCTTCGTCGTCCTCGCCGAGGTGGCGAAGCTCCAGGCCACCGGCAAGGACATCGTCTCCTTCTGCATCGGCCAGCCCGACTTCCCCACGCCCGTGAACATCCAGGACGCGGCGGTGAAGGCGATCCGCGAGGGAAAGCACGGCTACACGCCTTCGGCCGGCATCGCGGAGCTGCGCGAGGCGATCGCGAAGTACGTCGCGGCCACGCGCGGCATCCCGGTGAGCCCCGAGGACGTCGTCGTGGGCGCGGGCGCCAAGCCCTTCATCGCCTACGCGATCCTCTCGGTCACCGACCACGGCACCGGCGACGAGGTGATCTACCCGAACCCCGGCTTCCCGATCTACGAGTCGCAGATCCGCGCCATGGGCGCGGTGCCCGTGCCGCTCTACCTGCGCGAGTCGCGCGGCTTCAACTTCGACCCCGCGGACCTCGAGGCGAGGATCTCGCCGCTCACCAAGCTCCTCATCCTCAACTCGCCGCAGAACCCGACGGGGGGCGTGATCCCGAGGAAGGACATGGAGGCCATCGCCGCCATCCTCGCGAAGCACCCGCAGGTCTGGGTGTACGCCGACGAGATCTACTCGCGCCTCGTCTACGACGGCGCCTTCTGCTCGCTCGCCTCCATCCCCGGCATGCAGGAGCGCACCATCATCTGCGACGGCGCCTCCAAGACCTGGGCGATGACCGGCTGGCGCCTGGGCTACGCCGTGAGCAAGGCGCTCGCGCCCGTCTTCACGCGCTGGGTCACCAACACCGAGTCCTGCGCCTCGCAGGTGAGCCAGTGGGCCGCGCTGGAAGCGATCACCGGGCCCCAGGACGACGCCGACCGGATGCGCGCGAGCTTCCTCGCCCGGCGCGACCTCATCGTGGGCCTCCTGAACCAGGTGCCCGGCGTCACCTGCCAGAGCCCCGGCGGCGCCTTCTACGCCTGGCCCAACGTGACCGAAGCCTGCCGCATGATCGGCGCGAAGGACTCCGAGGAGTTCCGCGTGCGCCTGCTGAACGAGGCGGGCGTGGCGGTCCTCGCCGACATCCACTTCGGCCCGCGCGTGCCCGACGAGGGCCAGCACATCCGCTTCAGCTACGCCGCCTCCAACGCGGCGATCGAGAAGGGTGTCGCGCTCATGGCGGACTTCATCCGC
>CALEJW010000059.1 GCA_937898635.1 uncultured Pseudomonadota bacterium
CTGGCGGAGAGGGTGGGATTCGAACCCACGGTACCCCGGAGGGTACTTCAGATTTCGAGTCTGACGCGATCGACCACTCTGCCACCTCTCCGGGTCGAAGGGCGCGATTATAGCGGACCGGGGCGCGCATTTCGACCTGCGCCATTCAGCGAGGCGGGGGCGCGAGCCAGGCGAGCAGCTCGTCGACGTGCTGCGGTCCGACGGCATCGCGCCACACGCGTTCCACGTTGCCGCGCGCGTCGACGAGGACCACGAGCTTGCGCGCGAACTTGAGGAAGCCGAGATTCACGAGCGCCCCGTAGGCCTTCGCCGCGCGCCCCCGCGGATCGCAGAGCACGCGCAGTCCCGCGCCATGGGCGCTCGCGTACGCCTCGGCCTTCTCCGGGGAACTCACGACCACCGTCGCGACCGAGACGCCCGCGGCCTCGAGGGCCGGCATCGCTGCCGCCAGCCGGCCGACGACCGCGAGGCACTCCGGCGTCTCGTCCTGCGGGTGGAAGACGAGGGCCGTGCGTGTTCCCCTCGCGGGCTCCTCGAGGTCGGCACCGCCGGGCGCCACGAGGCGGACCACCGGGGCGGCCCTTCCGGGCGCGGGCGGCTCGCCGGCCTGGGCGACGGCGAGCCAGGCCACGACGCCGAAGGAAAAGACGACCATCACGACGAGAACGAATTCCATGGGAGGCGGGAGTGAAGGAGCGCCCGGCAGTGTAGCAGCGCCCGCCCGCCGCCCCGCCGTCGCGGTGCTATCCTAGGCGCAGATCCCCATGTCCCGAATCATCCACCGGAACCTGCGCGGCACCCTGCCCTACGCCGTCTCGGCGCACGGCATCCGCCTCGTCGACCGCGAAGGGCGCGAGTACATCGACGCCTGCGGCGGCGCGGCCGTGTCCTGCCTCGGCCACGGACACCCCGACGTGATCGCCGCGATGCACGCTCAGATCGACCGCGTGGCCTACGCGCACACGAGCTTCTTCACCACCCAGGTGGCCGAGGAACTCGCCGACGTCCTCGTCGCCGGCGCGCCCGAGGGCATGTCCCATGTCTACCTCGTCTCCGGCGGCTCCGAGGCGATGGAGGCGGCGCTCAAGATGGCGCGCCAGTACTTCGTCGAGACGGGCGAGCCGGAGCGCAGCGTCTTCATCGGACGCCGCCAGAGCTACCACGGCAACACGCTCGGCGCGCTCGCGGTCGGCGGCAACGAGTGGCGGCGCCGGCAGTTCGCGCCCCTCCTCGTGGACGTGGCGCGCGTCTCGCCCTGCTACGAGTACCGCGACCGCCGCGACGACGAGACGCCCGAGGCCTACAGCGAACGACTCGCGCTGGAGCTGGAAGCGAAGATCGCGGAGGTGGGGCCGAAGCGCGTGATCGCCTTCGTGGCGGAGACCGTCGTCGGCGCGACGGCGGGCGCGGTGCCGCCGACGCCCGGCTACTTCCGGCGCGTGCGCGAGATCTGCGACCGCCACGGCATCCTGCTCATCTCGGACGAGGTGATGTGCGGCATGGGCCGCACGGGCACGCTGCACGCCGTCGAGCAGGAAGGGATCACGCCCGACCTCATGGCCATCGCCAAGGGGCTCGGGGGCGGCTACCAGCCCGTGGGCGCGGTGCTCGCGCAGGCGAGGATCGTGGAGGCGCTGCGCAAGGGCAGCGGCCTCTTCCAGCACGGGCACACCTACATCGGACACCCCGTCGCCGCCGCCGCGGCGCTGGCGGTGCAGCGCGTGATCCGGCGCGACGACCTGCTCGCGGCCGTCCGGCGCCTCGGCGCGCACTTCGCGAAGCGGCTCCGCGAGGCGCTGGGGCAGAACCCGAGCGTCGGCGACATCCGCGGGCGCGGCCTCCTCATGGCGGTGGAACTCGTCGAGGACCGGGCCAGCAAGCGGCCCTACGACCCGAAGCACCGGCTGCACGCGAAGATCAAGGCGAACGCGATGGAGCGCGGCCTCATGGTGTATCCGATGGGCGGCACGATCGACGGCGTCCACGGCGACCACGTGCTCCTCGCCCCGCCGTTCGTCTCGACGGAAGCCGACCTCGACGAGATCGTGCGGCGCCTGGCTTCCGCCATCGAGGCCGCGACCGAGTCGCTGCGCCAGGCGGCCTGATTCCTTCCCGAAACCGGGAAATCCGCCGCGGGGAAACGGCCGCGGCCCCTGGCCTTGATCTCGCGCAAGGCGTCGCGTCACAAAGCCGCTAAAACGGTGCGCTGGACCGATATCCTCTCGCGCGCGCCCCCTGCATGGAAGTTCCCCGGCAACCAGACGAAGACCGCTCGCCGGCCATGCGCTCGGCGATCGCGATCATCCGCGGGGAACACCGCGGGTTCGCGACCGCGCTCCACGCCCTGCAGCGCTACCTGAAGCCGGTCCTCGAGCACCGCTTCCGGCCCAACCAGGAGCTCTTCGCGACGGTGCTGTCCTACGTGGACACCTTCATGGACCGCTTCCACCATCCCAAGGAGGACGAGCACCTGTTCCGCGCGCTGCGCGGCCGGACCGATCGCGCCGACGGGGTGCTGCTCGAACTCCAGCACGACCATGCCATCGGGCCCGCCATGCTCCGGGAGATCCACGAGGCGCTCGCCCGGACCCGTGGCGGCAGCGAGGCCGAAGTCGAGACCTTCGCGCAACTCCTGCAGCGCTACGTGTCCGTCCAGGAGGCGCACATGCGCAAGGAGGAAGGCGTGGTGATGGCGATCGCCCGGGAGACGCTCACCGACACGGACTGGGAGACGATCGACGCGGCGTTCCGGGACCATCGCGATCCGCTGTTCGGGACCGGGCCGGACGGCCGCATGGGCTACCTGTTCCGGCAGGCGCGCGAGAACATTCCGACCTAGCCTCGCGCTCGGAAGCCGGCGTCGCGCGTGCGATAATCGCGACCGGCAACGCCCCGGTAGCTCAGTGGATAGAGCAGCCCCCTCCTAAGGGGCAGGTCGGACGTTCGATTCGTCTTCGGGGCGCCAGTCTTCCCGCCGCGAGCGCCGGCACCCTCAGTTGATCGTCACCGGCGGCACGCGCCGCAGCGTGAGCGTCGATCCTTCCCGCAGCCGCTCCGCGAAGTTCACGTTGCGCGTCACGGCCTCCATGTAGAGGTTCGCGCCGCCGAAGTGCTCCCTCGCGTACTGGTAGGCGCCGCCGAGGTCGTCGTCGAGCCGCCGCGAGGCGGTCACGAAGAAGCCCGGCGTCTTGCGGATGAGGTCGTCGGCGGAAGCGAAGAGGGTCACCTCGCCCTCCCCGGTCACCCGGCGCGCGATGCCGCCGTCCACGAACTCCGGATAGAGGCGATCGTGGCATTTCTCGAGATAGCAGCGGTCGGACATCTGCGCGATGATGTCGGCCGACCCGAGGAGGCTCCCCAGCAGCCGGAAGACCGGATTCGGCAGCCGGATCGTCGCGACGGCACGCTCGTAACCCGTGAAGTGCAGGACCGGACCCGCCACCGCCGCGAGGTCCCCGAAGCCGATCGTCGGGAGGTACTCGCGCATGAAGCGCGCGCCTCGCGAGACATGGATGCGCGTGTATTCCGCGCCCCGGCGGTGGCGCCGGTCGCCGCGGCGGCGCAGGTAGCCCACGTCGTGGAATAGCGCGCAGACGACGCCGAACTGGAAGAGCCGCTCGCCGATCGCCGGCCCGTCGCCGCGGGAGCGCTCGTAGCCGTCCAGGAGCCGCGCCATGGCGAGCGAAACCTCGAGGACGTGCTGCAGGTCGTGGTAGGCGGTGTCGCACTTCTCGAAGTCGGGATTCTCGCCCCGGTAGAGCGCGGCCACGTCGTCGAAGGCCCGCAGGAAGGCCTGGTCGCGGGCGTTGGGATGGCAGGCACGGTGGATGCGGGAGACTTCGAGCTTCACGCAGACCGGATCGGTGGTGTTGATCCGGTTGCTCACGTCGAAGTCGTTGCGGCGAAATTGCATCGTGCGCCCCCCCAAGTGTGCAACGTGTTGTTTTTGTTGCCTTTGGCCACGAGGCAATCGAGGCATTCTGCGTCGATTCCCGGGTCGCCGCAAGAGCCCCAGTCCGCCTGTCAAGACTAGCCAATCCCCGGGCTTGGGAGTAAGGTTTCCGGGACATCTTCGGAGGATCAACACCCATGGCTACCATCGCGGAGAATGCCGAAGAGATAAAGCGGCGCATCGGAGAACTGAACCTGGAGCACCGCGATCTCGACCGCGCAATCGAAGCCCTCGAACTCAATCCCCTCCACGACGAACTGCAACTGAAGCGCCTCAAGAAGCGAAAGCTCATGCTCAAGGACCAGATCTTCATGCTGCAGCGCCAGCTGGTCCCCGACATTCCCGCCTAGATCCGACTCGCGGCCCGACCGGGCCGAGGCCCCCGGAATTCCCCTGAACCCGTCGGGGCGATCGAAACCCCGTCACGGGTTTTCGTCGCGATTTGGTTCATAATCACGCGCTTGGCAAATACCCCGCCAGGAAAGTCTTCCGGCAACCCGACCATGCGCAAGCTGACCGCCATCCTGGGTCTGTTCGCCCTCGCCGCCGTGGGCAGCATCTCCTATTGGGCGGGTTCCCGGACGCAGGCGCCGGCGAAGGCGCCTGCGTCCGCCGCAGCGCCCGCGAAGTCCGTCGCGCCCCGCGAGATCCTGGTGGAGGCGGCCGCCGTCAGCGTCCAGAAGCTGCCGCGATCCATCACCACCGTGGGCAGCCTGCGTTCCGACGAGACGATCGTCGTCCGGCCGGAAGTCGCCGGCCGCGTGGCCGGCATCGCCTTCAAGGAAGGAGAACGGGTCGCCGCGGATTCGGTGCTGCTCTCGCTCGACGATTCGGTCCAGCGGGCCGAGCTTGCCCGCGCCGAAGCCAACCTCGCGTTGTCCCGGACCAAGCACGAGCGGGCCCTCGAGCTGCGCGACAAGGGATTCATCTCGGTGCAGGCGATCGACGAGGCGGAGAACAACCTCCGCGTGGCCCAGGCCGAGGCGCAGCTCGCCCGCGCCCGCCTGGCGAAGACCCGGATCCGCGCGCCGTTCGACGGCATCGTCGGGTTGCGCCAGGTGAGTCCCGGCGACTACGTGAAGGAGGGCCAGGACCTCGTCAACCTCGAGAAGACCGATCCCCTGAAGATGGACTTCCGCGTTCCCGAGGTCCGCCACGCCGACGTCCGCGACGGGCAGTCCCTGCAGCTCACGGTGGACGCGTTGCCCGATCACCTGTTCGAGGGCCGCGTGTACGCCATCAACCCGCTGCTCGACGCGAGCGGGCGCGCGCTCGTCATCCGCGCCCGGGTTCCCAACCCGCGCGCGCAGCTTCGGCCGGGCATGTTCGCGCGCGTGCGCCTGCTCACGGCACAATCGGTCGATAGCCTCGTCGTGCCGGAAGAGTCCATCTTCACGGTCGGCGAGGACCGGTTCGTCTACCGCATCGTCGAGGGCCGGGCCGAGCGCCGGAAGGTCGAGACGGGCCTGCGCGCGGGCGGGAAAGTCGAGATCGCCTCGGGACTCGCGGCCACGGACCGGGTCGTGACCGCCGGCCACATCAAGCTGCGCGAAGGCGCGAGCGTCCGGGTCGCCGGCGACCCGGCCCCCGGTTCCGTGGGCAAGGCCGAGGCTTCGCCCGAGCCCAAGGGCCGGACCTGAACGCGACGGCGCGAGCGCCCCGGCCATGACGCTTCCCGAGATCTGCATCAAGCGGCCCGTCTTCGCGACGGTGCTCTCGCTCACCGTCCTGCTCGTGGGCCTCATTTCCTATTCGCGGCTCGCCGTGCGCGAATACCCGAAGATCGACGAGCCGATCGTGAGCGTGTCCACGGAGTACCGGGGCGCCTCCTCCGACGTGATCGAGTCCCAGGTCACCAAGGTGCTCGAGGATTCCCTTTCCGGCATCGAGGGCGTCGACGTGATCTCCTCGGTGTCGCGCGCCGAGCGAAGCGACATCACGATCCGCTTCTCCCTGTCGCGCGACTCGGACGCGGCCGCCGCCGACGTTCGCGACAAGGTCGCCCGCGTGAGGGGCCGGCTGCCCACCGACATCGAGGAACCCGTCATCTCGAAGACGGAAGCCGATGCCTGGCCGATCATGTGGATCGGGTTCACGAGCAGCAGCCACTCGCGGCTCGAGGTTTCGGACTACGCCGCGCGCAAGGTCCGCCCGCGCCTGCAGACGCTGCCCGGGGCCGCCGACGTGCGCGTCTTCGGCGAGCGCCAGCCCTCCATGCGGATCTGGATCGACCGCGCGAAGCTCGCGGGATACCGGCTCACGCCGCAGGACGTCGAGAACGCCATCCGCCGGCAGAACGTGGAGATCCCGGCCGGGCGCATCGAGTCGAGGGCGCGCGAGTTCTCGGTGCTGTCCCAGACCGACCTCTCGACCCCCGAGCAGTTCGGCGCCATCGTCGTTCGCGACACCGGGGGCTACGCGGTCCGCCTGCGCGACGTTGCGCGGGTCGCGCTCGCGCCGGCCTCGGAGCGCATCGTCACGCGCTTCAACGGCGACCCGTCGGTGTCGCTGGGCGTCATCCGCCAGTCGACGGCGAACGCGCTCGACCTCGCGCGGGCCGCCCGCCGCGAGATCGACGAGATCTCCCGGACGCTTCCGGAGGGGATGAAGCTGCAGCTCTCGTTCGACTCGTCGGTGTTCATCGAGGAGTCGATGCGGGCCGTGTTCTGGACGATCCTGGAGGCGGTCTCGCTCGTCGCCCTCGTGATCTTCGTCTTCCTGCGCAACGTCCGGGCGACGATGATCCCCCTCGTGACGATTCCCGTCTCGCTCATCGGCGCGGGCGTGCTCCTCTACGCCGCGGGGTTCTCGATCAACACCCTCACGCTACTCGCGATGGTGCTCGCAGTGGGCATGGTGGTCGACGACGCCATCGTGGTGCTGGAGAACATCTATCGCTACATGGAAAGCGGCATGTCGAAGCTGGACGCCGCGCTCAAGGGCACCCGCGAGATCGCCTTCGCCGTGGTCGCGATGACGTTCACGCTCGCGGCCGTCTACGCCCCGCTCGCCTTCGCGAGCGGGCGCACGGGGCGCCTCTTCACGGAGTTCGCGCTCGCGCTCGCCGGCGCCGTCGTGGTCTCGGGCTTCGTGGCGCTCACGCTCTCGCCGATGATGTGCTCGCAGGTCCTCAAGCACCAGCCCCGGCACGGCCGTCTCTTCAACCTGACGGAGCGCTTCTTCGACAACCTCAACGCGCGCTACCGCGCGGGGCTCCTGCGCGCCCTCGACCACCGCGCGGTCGTGATCGGCGTGATGCTCGCGCTGGGCGCGGCGAGCGTGGCGCTCTTCCTGCAGCTTCGCCACGAGCTCGCGCCCATCGAGGACCGGGGCGTGCTGTTCGGGCCGGTGACGGCCCCCGTGGGCTCGACGGTCACCTACACGGCGGGATACATGGAGCGGATCGAGGAGATCTTCCGCGGCATCCCGGAGACCAGCCGCTACTTCACGCTCGCCGGCAACCCCACGCCCGACGCGGGCTTCTCGGTGCTGATCCTCAAGTCCTGGCGGGATCGCGAGCGAAGCCAGCAGGAAATCGCGCGCGACCTGGGCCCCAAGTTCCAGGCGCTGCCAGGCGTGTTCGCGTTTCCGCTGAGCCCGCCCTCGCTCGGCGGCGCGCGCGGCACGGCCGTGAGGTTCGTGGTCATGACGCAGGCGCCCTGGGACGAGCTCCAGGGCATGGTCGAGCGCCTCATGGCCGAAGCCCGCCAGAACCCGGGCCTCGTCTCGGTGGACACGGACCTTCGCCTCAACCAGCCCGAGCTCCGGGTGAGCGTCAATCGCGAGAAGCTGGCCGACGTCGGCGTGCCCGTGGACACGGTCGGCCGGACGCTCGAGACCCTCCTGGGCGGGCGCATCGTCACGCGATTCAAGCGCGACGGCGAGCAGTACGACGTGATCGTCCAGGTGGCCGATGCGGAACGCACGTCCCCGCAGGACATCGACGACATCTACGTCCGCGGCCGCGACGGCGAGATGATCCAGCTCTCGAACCTCCTCATGGTGAGCGAGGGCGTGGCGCCCAAGAACCTGAACCATTTCCAGAAGCTTCGCGCGGCCACGGTGACCGCGAGCCTCGCGCCGGGATACAGCCTCGGGGAGGCCATCGACTACTTCGAGAAGACCGCGCGGCGCGTGCTCCCGGGCGTGCCGACGGATCTCGACGGCCAGTCGCGCGAGTTCCGCGAGTCCGCGGGCGGCACCACGCTCGTCATCGTCCTCGCGCTCGTGTTCATCTACCTCGTGCTCGCGGCGCAGTTCGAGAGCTTCCGCGACCCCTTCGTCATCATGCTCACGGTGCCGCTGTCGATGACCGGCGCCTTCGGGGCGCTCATGCTCACGGGCGGCACCTGGAACGTCTACAGCCAGATCGGGGTGGTGACGCTGGTCGGGCTCATCACCAAGCACGGCATCCTCATCGTGGAATTCGCCAACCAGCTCCAGGAGGCGGGCCGCTCGGTCCACGACGCGGTGATCGAGGCGGCTTCCCTCAGGCTGCGCCCGATCCTCATGACCACCGGGACCATGATCCTGGGCGCCCTGCCCCTCGCGTTCGCCTACGGGGCGGGGGCGGAATCGCGCCAGCAGATCGGCTGGGTGATCGTGGGAGGCATGTTCGTGGGGACGCTCTTCACGCTCTTCGTCGTCCCCACCGCCTATGCGCTGGCGGCACAACGCCACGAGACCTTCGAGCAGCGGCTGGAACGGGAGCGGCTCAAGACCTCGCGCGAACGCTCGCCTTCGGCGGCCGACTGAACGCCGGCCCGGCCTCAGCCCTTGCGGGCGCGGAAGCGCTGGTAGAAGTCGATCACCTTGGGGACGTAGTTCTGCGTCTCGGGATAGGGCGGGATGCGGTTGCCCGCGCGGATCACCGCGTTCTCGCCCGCGTTGTAGCCGGCGAGCGCGAGGTGCATGTCGCCGTTGAAGAGCGCGAGGAGATCCTTCAGGTAGCGCACGCCGCCGTGGACGTTCTCCACGGGATCAAAGAGGTTCCGCACCCCGTAGCGCCGCGCCGTGTCCGGCATGAGCTGCATGAGGCCCGAGGCGCCCTTGCGCGACACGGCATTCGGGTTGAAGCCCGACTCGGCGGAGATCACCGCCTGCACGAGCGCGGCGTCCACGCCGTGGCTGCGCGCGGCGGCCTCGACGATTCCCTGGAAGCGGCGGATGTCGGCCTCGGTCGGCATGTAGGCCTGCGACCGCGCCGAGGGCCGCGCCTCCCGGTAGAGGAGCTTGTAGCGCCTGTCCAGGCTGGGAATGTTCGTGAAGTGCTTGACGCCCCGCTCGTCCGTGAACGAGTAGATGTCCGCCAGGGCCGCTTCGGTCCCCAGCAGGGTGGCCGCGCAAAGCGCCACCGTCGCGCAGGCTGTCGAGAGTCGCATGGTCGCCATTCTACGGAAAAAACCCGTCCCGGTGTGGCGAAAATACATGAGGAATCGTAGATAACACGCTAATTGATATGGAATTTGCGCTTCAGACGCCCCGATTGTCCGAGCGCAGGGGCGGTAAAACACCCCGGATCGGGCCCCGCGAGCGCGCCTTCGAGGCCGGCGGCGCGGCCCGGACCGGGGCCGGAAATGGAAAAGCCCGCGCGAGGCGGGCTTTTCGCTTTGTGGCGTCCCCACGGGGATTCGAACCCCGGTTATCGCCGTGAAAGGGCGGTGTCCTAGGCCTCTAGACGATGGGGACATGAAAACGGAAAGCCGGGCGGCCTTCCGTTTCGCAGTCGTACTCGTTTGGTGGAGGTAAGCGGGATCGAACCGCTGACCTCTTGCATGCCATGCAAGCGCTCTCCCAGCTGAGCTATACCCCCAACCGAGCCCGCGATTATACCGACGCCCGCGCCTCGATGCAAAGGCGCGCTCAGCCGGCCGCGGCGTGACGCAGGCGCTCGAGCACGACGTCCTTGCGAAGGGCGGCCACGATCGCGTCGATCGCCTTGGTCTGGGCCTTGCGCGTGACCGCCACGCGAAGCGGCATCATCACCTCCGGCATCTTGAGCCCGCGGCCCTTCACGAAGGCCTGGAGCGCGGCCTTCACGCCCGCGACCGTCCAGTCCACGCCCTCGAGCGCGACGGCGAGCTCGCCCACCACTTCCCGCCCCTTCGCGTCGAGGTACTGCTCGACCACCGCGCGGTCGGTCGTCACGGGCGAGGCGAGTTCGTGCAGGAAGGCCTCGTGCTCGGAGACGACGGACCAGCTGCCCTGCCCCACCGCGGTCATCGCGACCGGGTCCATCGCCGCCACGATCTCGGCGTGCACGGCCGGGTTGCGGTTGCGGATCGCCTCCACGAGTTCCTCGGCGGGAATGCGCTTCAGGTACTCGCCATTGAGCCAGCGCAGCTTCTCCGGGTCCCAGCGGGCCGGCGAGCGGCTCACGTGCTCCAGGTCGAACCACTCCACGAGCTGGGCGCGGCTGAACACCTCCTCGTCGCCGTGGGACCAGCCCAGTCGCGCGAGGTAGTTCACCAGGGCGTCCGGCAGGAAGCCTTCGTCGCGGTACTGGAGCACGCTCACCGCGCCGTGGCGCTTGGACAGGCGCTGGCCGTCGGCGCCGAGGATCATCGGCACGTGCGCGAAATGCGGGACGGCCGCGTCCAGGGCGCGGTAGAGGTTCACCTGCCGCGGGGTGTTGTTCACGTGGTCGTCGCCCCGGATCACGTGCGTCATCGCCATGTCCAGGTCGTCCACGACCACGCCGAAGTTGTAGGTGGGCACGCCGTCGCCGCGCAGGAGCACCAGGTCGTCCAGCTCGTCGTTCGCCACCGTGACCGGCCCCTTCACGAGGTCGTCCCAGGTGACGGCGCCCTCGAGCGGGTTCCTGAAGCGGATGACGAAGGGCCGGCCCGGCGGCGGCGCCTCGACGGAATCGCGCCAGCGCCGGTCGTAGCGGGGCTTCTCGCCGCGGGCGACCTGCGCCTCGCGCATCGCGTCGAGCTCCTCCTTCGTGCAGTAGCAGCGGTACGCCTTGCCTTCGCGCAGGAGCCGCTCCGCGACCTCGCCGTAGCGATCGAGGCGCTGCATCTGGTAGTGCGGCCCCTCGTCCCAGTCGATGCCGAGCCAGGAGAGCCCCTCGAGGATCGCCTGCACCGAGGCCTGCGTCGAGCGCTCCCGGTCGGTGTCCTCGACGCGAAGCACGAACTTGCCGCCGTGGCGCCTCGCGAAGGCCCAGCAGAAGAGCGCGGTGCGGGCGCCGCCGATGTGGAGGTAGCCCGTGGGGCTGGGCGCGAAGCGGGTTCGGATCATGGCGTCGGCGTGCGCGGGAAAGCCGCCATTCTACGGCTTCGCGTCGACGCGCCCCGTTTCGGGAGCGCGAACTCGGGTAAAATACGCGCCGACCCGGGTGGTTAGCTCAGCGGTAGAGCACTGCCTTCACACGGCAGGGGTCACTGGTTCGATCCCAGTACCACCCACCAGGAAGAAACGGGGCCGGGCATTCGCCCGGCCCCGCTGTTTTTTGCGCCGCCTCGCGCCTTCCGCGTCAGAACCTCTCCCACTCGTCGTCTCCGGAGGCCGGGCGCACGCGCAGCGCCGTGCCCGCATCGCTCGCCGGGGAAACGCCCGAGGCCAGCGCGCGCGGCACCGTCGTCGAACGGCGTTCGCTGCCGACCTCCCCAATTGCCGGACCATCGTGCGCTTCGCGCGCGATCCGGAACGTGCCCACCGCCTGCAGGAGCAGCCCCGCCTGCTCGCGCATCGACTCCGCGGCCGCGTTGGACCCCTGGACGGCGGAGGCATTCTGCTGCACGACCCTGTCCATCTCCGTCACCGTCTTGTTGACCTGCTGGACGCCCCGGCTCTGCTCCGAGGAAGCCTCCGAGATCGAGCGCATGAGGTCGCTCACCCGCTTCACGTCGATGACGAGCGCCTGGATGGTGTCTCCCGCCTGCTCGACGAGGTGGGTGCCCTTGTCGACCTTCTGCAGCGAGTCGGCGATGAGGTCCTTGATCTCCTTCGCCGCCTGGGCGCTGCGCTGCGCGAGGGAGCGCACCTCGGAGGCCACGACCGCGAAGCCGCGGCCCTGCTCCCCCGCCCGGGCCGCCTCGACCGCGGCGTTGAGCGCGAGGATGTTGGTCTGGAAGGCGATCGCGTCGATGACGGAGATGATCTCCGCGATGCGCGCGGCGCTGTCGCTGATCTCGGACATCGTGCCCACCACGCGCACGACTTCCGATCCGCCCCGCTCGGCGCGCTCGGAGGCCGTGCGGGCTAGCTCGTCGGCCTGCTGCGCGTTCTCCGCGTTCTGCTTCACGGTGCTCGCCAGCTCTTCCATGCTCGCCGCGGTCTGCTCGAGACTGGTCGCCTGCTCCTCGGTGCGCTGCGAGAGGTCCGTGGTGCCGTCGGCGACCACGCGGGCCGAGGCGACGACGGCCTCCGCGGACGCGCGCACGCGGGCGACGACGCCGGCGAGGCCGTCGTTCATCGCCGCGAGGGAGCGCAGCAGGCGGCCGGTCTCGTCGCGCGAATCCGACCGGATTTCCGCGGTGAGGTCTCCCTTGGCGATCCGCTCGGCGTGGCCCACGGCCGAGTCGATCGGCAGCAGGACCGCGCGGCGCACGAAGTACCAGACGGCCGCGATGACGAGGACGATCACGACGACGGTGATCCCGATCGCGAAGCGGTAGGCGGACTCGGCGGTCTTCACCGCGCGGGCCACCGCGTCCGCCCCGAGGTCGCGCGCCTCCTTGCCCGCCTCGAGGAGGGTCCGCGTGGGCTGCACCTCGGCGCCCGCAGCGGCCTTGTCGCCCGCGCGCGGATCGAACTTGCTCGCCTTGAACGCCTCGAGTCCGCGGCGATAGGCCTCGCCGGCGGACTTGTGCTCGGCCATGAACCGCTCGATCGCGGCCCGGACCGCCGGGTGCGGCGACGAGGTGCGGGCGAGGCGCGCTTCCTCCTCGGCCGACTTCTCGGAGGACTCGAAGGACGCCCAGTGCCTGTCCAGCGCCGCGGGATCGTCGCCGCGCAGCAGCACGTGGTCGAACTCCTGGACCTGCCGCTCGAAGTGCACGGTGGCCATCAGGATCGACTGCTGCGAGTCGAAGTCCTCGCGGGAGATCCGGTCCAGGTCCTCGATGGAGCCGAAGACCCGGAAGAGCGAGTAGATGGAGATCGCCATCGCGATCGCGAGGAAGCCCGCGACGATGAGCAGGAACCGGAACTGCAGACCTGATGCCTTCATGGCGTGGACTCCGGGAAGGCCGCCGCGGCGCGCGGCGGCACGCCCGACGCGAGCGCCTGGGCTCGGGCGGGCCGGTTGCCGGCAGGGTGGCCGGCTTGCCGGGATGGGCTCAGCGCTTGTAGTGGACGTCGATTTCGAGGACGCGCGGCTTGCCGGTGGCGGCATAGCGCCACTGGGAGAGAGCGCGAACCGTGGCGCGGTCGAACACGTACCGCGGCCTCGATTCCACCACTTCGACGCGGTTGACCTCGCCGCTCCCATCGACGTTCATGCGGACCTTGAGGTTTCCTTCCTCGTAGCCCGCACGGTGCGCCTCCCTCGGGAACTCCGGCGGGTCGCCCTTGATGGGCCTTTCGGATGCCGCGGCCTGCAGGGAAACAGCCAGTGCGATGGCACCGAGCACCGGCAGGATGCACTTCGCGATGCGGTTGGTATTCATGGACGATTGCCCGGCAAAAATGTGATGGACCGCATTGTAGTTTTGCGGCAAGCGCATGGCGAGGGATCTCCTGTTGCTCCTGTAACGGAAGGCGATACACGCGACAGGCCCGCGCCGGGGCCGTCGCCGCCCTGCACGGGGTGGCGGCAAGTCCCTGATTAACGGGCACAAAGGCGCCGGTCCCCAAACTGCCCGCGGCGGCTGGTCATGACGGCCTGGCGTCCTCCCGACCCGGTGCCCGCGTTTCGCGCATCGGGGAAT
This sequence comes from uncultured Pseudomonadota bacterium, assembly GCA_937898635.1. Taxonomy (GTDB): domain Bacteria; phylum Pseudomonadota; class Gammaproteobacteria; order Burkholderiales; family Usitatibacteraceae; genus FEB-7. The sequence goes on from CALEJW010000059.1 coordinate 13,831, forward strand.
CGGGCCGCGATCGAGGGGTCAACCAAAGGCGGCGATCGGGCGTTAAGGACGAGGACAAGGATTCGGCCATCTGTGGAAGAATACGGTGGCCCACCGACTCACCTACGATCCCCAGGAGAACGCCATGAAGCGACTGCTCATCCCCCTCGTCCTCGCCGCCTTCGCCGTGCCCGGCCTCGCGTCGGCCGACGAAGGCCTCGCCAAGTCGAACAAGTGCCTCAAGTGCCACGCCGTCGACAAGAAGAAGGACGGCCCCGCGTTCAAGGACGTGGCGAAGAAGTACAAGGGCAAGGCCGACGCCGAGGCGAAGCTCACGGCCTTCCTCGCGAAGGGCGGAAAGATCAAGGTCGACGGCGTGGAGGACGACCACGCCACCGTCAAGGGCGGCGACGCGGCCACCGCGGCGACGCTCGCCAAGTGGGTCCTCGCGCAGTAGGCAAGGTCACCACTGAATGAAAAACGCCGGCGCGAGCCGGCGTTTTCCTTTGGGCCTTCGCCGGCCTACTTCGCGCCGATCGCGTGGGCGACGAGCTTCTTCAGCTCGTCGTCGGTCGCGTCGACCTCGGGGTGGTCCTTGCCCTTGAGCATCGCCACCAGCTTGCCGGCGGCCGCCTTGTCGCCCTTGTACTTGGCGGTCATCGCGGAAACCGCGGGGCCCTTCTTCTTCTTCTCGGCGTCGTGGCATTTCACGCAGCCCTTGGACTTGAAGAGCGCCTCGTCGGCCGAGGCGGGCATCGCGGCCGCGAGGAGTCCGCCGCTCGCGGCGAGGACGATCAACATGCGTTTCATGGTTTCTCCTGGGTTGAGGGGCGGGCCGGGACCATCCCGGCCATCGCCCGGTTCACTGGGTGCAGCCGCTAACCCTTCTTCCCGGGCTCCGAGGCGGCCTTCGTCGGCGCTTCGGCGGCGGCCTTCTTCGGCGGCTCCACCATCAGGTTGACGGCGGGCCACTGGCGTCCGTGGCAGGCGGGGTTGGCGCAGAAATTGCCCCCCTGCTTGCCGAACTTGAGGGGCGTCCCGTGGCACTTCTCGCAGTCGGGCCCGACTTCGTCGCTGTGCACGTGCATGAAATTGGGCTTCTGGTGGCTCTCGGGCTGCTGCTCGCCCGTCTTGTCGGGCAGGAGCGAGGCGACGCTTCCCTTGCCCTTCTCGCGCGTGACCTGCGGCAGGGCATGGCAGAGGGTGCACTGCAGCCGGATCGCCTCGCCCTTGTCGTTGTAGTGCTTGCCGTCGTGGCAGCGGAAGCAGCCCGGGGTATCGGCGTGTCCCGTGTGGTTCGGGAAGGACTTCCAGGTGAAGCCCTTCTCCTGGAAGGAGGCGGCAAGGAGGATCGCGCGCATCGCCTTGTTGAACTTCTGCTCGGCCGCCTTCAACTCTCCCGGCACCGCGGCCTTGGCGGAGGCTTCCGCGAGCAGCTTGTCGATCTTCGCCTCGCGCAGCGCCCGGTCTCCGGTGATTTCGCCCAGCGCGGCGATGAGGGCGACGGACCGGGCCTTGGCCTCGGGAAGCGCGCGGTCGATGGCGCCGCTGCGGATGGCCTCGTCCACCACCGTCTCGGGATTGGCGAACGGGTGACCCACCTGGTTGTGGCAGTCGTAGCAGGCCATGGTCCGCGGCTCGAGCGCGGAGATCTGCTGGGCCGTGAGCTTGGTCTCGCCGTCGGTGTAGGTCACCCGGGTGCCGTCGGGCTTCCTCACCTCGACCCAGGGAATCTCGCGGCGCTGCGGGTCGGGGGACACGAAGCGCACCTCGTTCTGGATGTGCCAGTGGATGCCCCTGGTGTAGCCCTCGCGGATCGCGTCCATCCCCGTGTGCAGGACGATCTTCGTGCGCGACTCGCTGCTCTCCGCGTCGGTCCCGTAGTGGACCTTCACCGCGATGCTGTCGTGGTGCTCGACGGACGGCCAGTGGCAGCTCTCGCAGGCCTCGCGGGACGGGCGCAGGGTGCCGGAGGTGATCGGGCGCTCGTAGCCGACGATCATGCCCCAGAGCTCCTTCGCGTGCGTGGGCTTCAGGGCCATCAGGTGCAGCGTCGAGTTGCGCCCCATGTGGCACTCGACGCAGTTCACGCGGGCGTGCGCGCCGACCTTGTGCGCGGCGATCTCCTCCGGGTGGACGTCGTGGCACATGGTCGCGCAGAAGGCGTTGCTGTTGGAGTACTCCCAGCCCGCGATGCCCGCGGCGCCGACCACGGCGAGCCCGACCAGCACCACCACGATCGACGTGATCGACCCCAGCATCAGCGTCCTTCGGCCCATTCGGATCTTCATGTTCTCGCTCCCCTCCTCGTTTTGCGGCACGCCGCCGGATCCGGCTGCGTCGCGTGCCGGGATGGCCGCAGGGCCGGACGAGCCGGCCCCGCGCGTTCCATTGTAGGGCGCTCGCGCGTCAAGTGATCACGCTGTAGACGATGACCACGACGGTGAGCGTGCCGACGACGACGGCGGTGCCGCCGACGATCCAGCCGAAATACATCGCCGGCCGCGACGGCGGCGTCGTCTCCGCGGCCGCGAGCCCGCCCGCCTTCAGCAGGCGCTCGTACTCCATCGGGCGCTCGTCCTTCAGCTCGTGCTCCGGGATCCGGCCGGTGAAGATCACGAGGTCCATCGGGAACTTCTCCGGGCGCAGGTGGCCGTTGAAGAAGTGGATGGTGAAGATGAAGCCCACGGCGAGCAGCGCCTCCTCGCCGTGCACGACGGTCGCGATGTTGAAGATCCAGCCCGGGAGGAACGCCGCGAACTGCGCCGGGAACCAGAGGATGAGACCCGAGCCGCCTATGATGAACATGCCCCAGAAGACCGCCCAGTAGTCGAACTTCTCCCAGTACGTGTAGCGGTCGAACTTCGGGCGCTCGCCCTTGCCCACGAACCAGAGCACGTGGCGCCAGATGTCGACGATGTCCTGCGGCTGCGGGGTCATGGAATTCGGCCCCCAGAGGATCGCCATGAGGCCGGTGCGCCGGGCGGCGACGAGGAACACGCGCGCCACGTGCGAGACGAAGACCACGATCATGACGGCTGCGCAGATGCGGTGGATGAGCGCGGCGCCCGCGTAGCCGCCGAGGGCGCGCGCGAGGCCCGCGGCCCACCCGTGGTCCGAGAAGAGCGGCGGGATGCCGGTGATGGCGCAGCCGATGAAGGTGATCATCAGCGAGGCGTGCATCACCCGGTCGATGCGGTCGAAGCGCTTGTAGTAGCGCCCGCCGGCGCCGGGATTCGCCGGCGCAGCCGCGCCGCCCGCGGGGTCCATGGGGGAGGACATCAGTGCTTCTCCTGGTTGACTTCGCCCCGCCGCCGCCGCACTTCCGCGAGGCCACGGTAGAGCCAGAGGACCGTGTGCAGGCCGAAGAAGGCGAACACGCCCGCGAGCAGGATCTGCATGAACTTGGTCGTGTAGTAGAGGATCAGGCCGCTTTCCTTGCTGTGCTTGTTGGCGTGCGGCTGGAACTTCACGAAGTTCGCGTTGGCCTTCGGGTGGCAGGCCTGGCAGGTCGAGAGGATGCGCTCGTCGGAGACCTTCGAGAGCGGGTTCGACTTGGGCAGCATGTCGTGCGCGCCGTGGCAGCTCGCGCAGGTGGCGACGACGGTGAAGCCGAGGTCGGTGACCTGCCCGTGGTAGGTGTCGCGGTAGGTCTTGATGTAGTCGGTGTGGCATCCGCCGCACTCACGGATCACCGCTACCTGCCACTGGGGCGCCTTCGGGTCGGAGATGGTATGCGCGCCGTGGCAGTCGGTGCATCCCGGCGCCGTCATGACGTGGCTCGCCCGCATCTTGCCGTGCTGTCCGCCAGCCCAGACTTTCTTCACCTTGGCGTGGCAGGTCCCGCAGGTGTCGGGGATGTTGGCGCGGGAGACGGCGCTTTCCGGATCCTTCTTCGGGCGCATGTCGTGCGAGCCGTGGCAGTCGGTGCAGACCGGCACCCGGTCCTTCGCCTTGCCTTCCGAGCGCAGGAGCCGGCCGTGGATGCTGTCGTGGTAGAGGGCGGCGACATTTCCGCCCGGCATCTTGCCCTGCTTCACCAGGGCCTCGCTGCCGTGGCAGGCCGCGCAGGTCGACTCGATGTGGGCGCGGTTCACGAGCGAAGCCTCGTCCGCGGCCGGCTTGATGTCGTGCGTGCCGTGGCAGTTCGAGCAGGTGGCGGCCACGCCGTTGCCGCCCTTGCGCGCCATGCCGTGCGCCGTGGCGGCGTAGTCCTTCACCGCCGTCTCGTGGCAGCTCGAGCACTGCGCGGGCTGGGGCGACTTGTGGGGGTACTTGCGGACCCCTTCGTCGGCGTGGCACTCGACGCAGGCGACCTTCGCCTGGCCGTGCATGGACTTGAGGAAGCTCTCCGGCTCGACCTTCACGGGCTTGCCCGCGGCGCTCTTGTCGCCGGGCTCGGCCTCGGCGTGGCAGTCGAGGCACTTCTCGTTCGGATCGGCTGCCTTCCTGCCCGTTTCCTTGGCGCCCGCCGCGGCAGCGAGGCCGAGCATCAGGGCAAGGGCGGTGGCTCGTAGCGTTGCGCGGATCATCTTCGGGTTTCCTGGCGCGGGTTGCCGCTGCCCCCGGCCCGGATTCCGGGCCCCGCATCCGGCGGACGCGGGTGGGGATTTGGCGCTGGACATCGTCGCCCGCAACGGTCTCACGGAGGGGGGTATGCGATGTTGATATGGGTCAAGCGCGGCCGGCCGGTCGGGGCGCCTCGACGCATCGCCCGCGCGGCTAGAATGGGTCCATGCGGATCCGCTTTCTCGGCGCGGCGCGCGAAGTGACGGGCTCGTGCTTCCTGGTGGACACGGGACGCGTGCGCTTCGCGGTGGATTGCGGGATGTTCCAGGGCGGGCGCGAGGCGGGCGCGCGAAACCGCGCCTTTCCCGCCTTCGACCCCGGGGAGCTCGACTTCGCCCTCGTCACCCATGCGCACCTCGACCACTGCGGGCTCCTGCCCGTGCTCGCGGCGCGCTCGCCCTCGCTCCCCGTCTACGCCACGCGCGCGACCGCCGACCTGCTGCCGGTGATGCTGCAGGACAGCGCGCACATCCAGTCGCGCGAAGGGCGGCGGGATGCGCGTGCCCGTGCGCCCGCCGCCCCGCCCCTCTACGGGCCGAAGGACGTCGAGCGCGCCATGAGGAGCGTGAACGGCGTTCCCTACGGCGTGGAGTTCCGGCCCCATCCGGAGGCCCGCGTGCGCTTCCTCGATGCCGGGCACATCCTCGGTTCCGCGATCGTCGAGGTGCGCCTGCGCGACGGGGCCCGGGAGCGCCGGGTGGTGTTCTCCGGGGACCTCGGGCAACCCGCGAGGCCCATCGTGCGCGATCCCGAGAGCGTCGCCCTGGCCGACGTCCTCGTCGTGGAGTCCACCTACGGCGACCGCGACCACAAGTCGATGGACGAGACGCTTCGCGAACTGGTGGAGGTCGTTCGCGCCACGGTCGGAGAGCGCCGCGGCAACCTCGTCATCCCCGCGTTCGCCCTCGGGCGCGCCCAGGAGCTCCTGGTGCTCCTCTACGAGCTTTGCGAGCGGGGCGAGCTTCCCGCGCTCAACGTCTTCGTCGACTCTCCCCTCGCGCGCAAGGCGACGGCGGTCACCTTCGCGCACCTGGAGTCGCTCGATCCCGTCGTCTCCCGCTTCGTCCGGGCGCTGCGCCGGCGGCGCCTGCCCTTCCGGCTGGACTTCACGCGCAGCCCGGAGGAATCGATGGCGATCAACCGGATCCGCGCGGGCGCGATCATCATCGCCGCGAGCGGCATGTGCGAGGCCGGCCGCGTGCGCCACCACCTGCGCCACAACCTCGCGCGGGAGGAGTGCGGCGTCCTGTTCACGGGCTTCCAGGCGGCCGGCACCCTGGGCCGGCGCCTCGTGGACGGCGCGCGAAGCGCCCGGCTCTTCGGGGAGACGGTGCCGGTGCGCGCGGGCATCCACACGCTGGGCGGGCTGTCCGCGCACGCGGACCGGCGCGCGCTCCTCGCCTGGCTCCGCGGCTTCCGGCGGCCACCGTCGCGGACCTTCGTCGTGCACGGGGAGGAAGCCGCCGCGCGAGCCTTCGCCGGCGCGGTGCAGGCCCTGCCGGGCTGGAACGCGACGGTGCCGGAGCCCGGCGAGACGGTGGAGTGCTGAGGCGCGGCGGGACTGACGCGACCCCGGGCTCCTGCTATGCTTCGGTGGCTCGTGTAACCACCGCCGTAACGCATCTCCCCGCCATGGCCCCGACCCCTTCCCCCTCGCCCCCCGAGAGCGGCGATCGCTGGCGGGAGGCCGTCCTGACCGCCGCCCTCGCCGTGTTCGACTGGGACGTGCCGGCGCAGAGGATCTACCGCTCGCCGGAGATGCTCTCCACCTGGGACTACCCCGAAGGGCCCAACGAAGGCGTGGACGACGTCCGCCTCGTCGCGCACCCCGACGACTACCCCGCCATCCGGCGGCGGATGGCGGACCTCGCCTCGGGCGCCGCGGAGCGCGCCACGCTGGAAGTGCGCATGCGCGAGCGCTCCGGGGAGTGGCGTTGGGTGCGCTGGCGGGCCCGCGTCGTGAGCGCGGGCGACGACGGGCGCGCCCTGCGCGTGGTGGGCACGGTGACGGACATCGACGCGCTCTGGAAGGGTCGCGACCTCGCCCGCGAGAGCCAGATGCGCCTGCAGGGCATCGTCGACTCGGCCATGGACGCGATCATCTCCGTGGATGCCGAGCAGCGCATCACGCTCTTCAACCGCGCCGCCGAACGCATCTTCGGCTTCGAGCTGCGCGAGGTGCTCGGCCAGCCGCTCGACATGCTGATCCCGGCGCGCTTCCACCGCGACCACCGCCACCACGTGGAGTCCTTCGGGCGCACCGGCGTCTCCAGCCGCCCGATGATGGCCCAGCGCATCGTCACGGCGCTTCGCAAGAGCGGCGAGGAATTCCCGATCGACGCCTCGATCTCGCAGAACGAGATCCGCGGCCAGCACTTCTACACGGTGATCCTGCGCGACGTCTCCCTGCGCGAGCGCACGCGCCGGGAGCTCGCCCAGGCCCGCGAGGACCTGCGCGAGCTCTCCGTGGCCTCGCGGACCGCCCGCGAGCAGGAGAACAGCCGCATCTCGCGCGAGCTCCACGACGAGCTGGGGCAGAACCTCACCTCCCTCAAGATGGATCTCGCCTGGCTCGAGGCCAACACCGCGAAGGACAACGACAAGGTGGCGCGCACGCTCACCGCCATGCGCTCGGTCCTCGACAGCACGGTGGCCGCGACGCGGCGCATCTCGGCGGACCTTCGCCCGCTGATGCTCGACGACCTTGGCCTGCTCGCCGCGCTGGAGTGGCTCGTCGAGGAGACTTCGCGCAGGCACGGCTTCCTCGTGAGGCTCGACGTGGACGAGGCGAGCGGCAGCCTCGCCGAGCCCCTGGCCTCCCACATCTACCGCATCGTCCAGGAGGGCCTCACCAACGCCGGCCGCCACGCGGCGGCCAGCCAGGTCACGGTGAGCCTGCGCACCATCGGGCGCGAGGTGCTCCTCGACTTGACGGACGACGGCCGCGGCCTCGCGCCCGAGAACCTCCAGAAGAAGGGCTCCTTCGGGCTGGTGGGCATCCGCGAGCGCGTCTATATCCTGGCCGGCTCCGTGGAATTTCGCGGCGACGCGGGCCACGGCACGACGATCCAGGTGCGCCTGCCGATTCCCGCGGGCGACGGGGAGGCACCGTGACACGCGTGCTCGTCGCCGACGACCACGCCATCGTCCGCGAAGGCCTGAAACGCATCCTCGAGGGCCAGGACGGCATCGACGTCGCGGGCGAGGCCACGAACGGCCACGAGGTCCTCGCGAAAGTGCGAGAGGGCGGCTTCGACATCCTCATGCTCGACCTCTCGATGCCGGGCAAGAGCGGGATCGACCTCATCAAGCAGGTGAAGGAGGAGAGCCCGAAGCTGCGCGTCCTGGTGCTCACCATGCACGAGGAGGACCAGTACGCGGTGCGCGCCATCCGCGCCGGCGCCTCGGGCTACCTCACCAAGGAAAGCGCGCCGGGGCAGCTCGTCTCGGCGCTGCGCCGGCTGGCCGAGGGCCGGCTCTACATCAGCGCGAACGTCGCCGAGCAGCTGGCCCTCGACGTGCAGCCGCGCGACGACGAGGCGCCGCACCGGCACCTCTCCGACCGCGAGTTCGAGGTCTTCCAGCTCCTCGTGAGCGGTCGCAGCATCTCCGAGATCGCCGCCCAGCTGCACCTCAGCGTGAAGACCGTGAGCACGCACAAGACGCGGATCCTGCAGAAGATGAGCGTGGCTTCCGTGGCGGACCTCGTCCGCTACGCGATCCGCCACCGCCTCGCCCCGGGCGAGCCGCCGGCCGGCTGAACGCCGCGTAGGACGATTCCTACGGCGCCCGCGGGCGCATTCCTACCCTGCGAATCAGCCGGCGCCGATAGGCGGGCCGGCGCGTGCCGGCCAGAATGCGTCCATGAACCCGACGAACGCATTTCCCCGGCCGTGATGGACCTCTTCATCGTCGAGGACTCCATCCCCGTCCGCGAGCGCCTCGTGCGCAGCCTCGAGGGCCTCGCCGGCCTGGACATCGTCGGCACCGCGGAGGACGTCCCGGCCGCGATCGACGGCCTGACGAGCTCCCCCCCGGACGCCCTGATCCTCGACCTCCAGCTCCCCAGCGGGAGCGGACTGCAGGTCCTGCGCGCGGTGCGGGAGCTCCTGCCGCGCCTTCGCGTGATCGTCATGACCAACTTCGCCGCCGAGCCCTACCGCAAGGCCGCGCTCGCCGCCGGGGCCGAAGTCTTCCTCGACAAGTCCGCGGAGTTCGACCGCGTTCGCGACATCCTCAGCGGGTGGCGCGACGAGGTGGACGGACCCGCCCTGCACTGAACATCGCCATGCCCAGACGAAAGGAAAAACCCATGAGCACCGTCCGAGCCAGGAGCCCCGCCGATGCCCATCGTTCGACCCTCCCGGAGGCCTGCCGCCTCCTCGGGCTGCCGGAAGTCGCCGGCGCCCGCAGCGTCGAGACGACCTTTCTCCACCGGCGCCTGAAGTCCGGCCAGCGGCTCACGTCGCAGGGCGAGCCCTTCGATGCGCTCTACATCGTCGCCGAAGGCTACTTCAAGACCTTCGTGGCCGACGAGACGGGCAACCAGCTCGTGCTCGGCTTCCCGCTGCGCGGCGACCTGGTCGGCGCCGACGGCCTGTGCAACCATCGCCACGCCTCCTACGCCGTCGCCCTCACCGACGCCGAGGTGGTCGTCGTGCCCTTCCGCTGCATCGCCCAGCTCGGCCGCTCGCTGGACGACTTCGAGCAGATCATCTACCGCGCCATCAGCCGCGAGCTCGTGACGGACCACGCCCTTCGCTCGCTCATCGGCACGCTGGGCGCCGAGGCCCGCGTCGCGCGCTTCCTCGCGAACTTCGCCGACCGCTGCGGACGCGCGGGCCAGCCCGCGACCCGCTTCACCCTGCCGATGACCCGCCAGGAGATCGGCAGCTACCTCGGCCTCACGCTCGAGACGGTGAGCCGCGCCTTCTCCGCGCTCGCCGAAGCCGGCCTCATGCAGGTCGCGCAGCGCGAGCTGGAACTGCACGACGTGGAGCAGCTGCGCCTGCTGCAGAAGCTGCACGGACCGTCCGGCGCCCGTCCGGCCGTCCGCCGCGGCGACCGTCCCAGGCACCGCAACGTGACCTGGGCCGACATGCTCGGCGTGGCCGCGTAATCCCCCCTTGCCGCGCGAACGCGCGGCGACTCGCGGAGGCGGCCCCGGCCGCCTCCTTCTTTTTCCGGCGGGGCAAGCGTAACTTCGGGGGATGGACGACCTCGCGATGACGCTGCGCGCTCCGGGCTCCGCGCTGGTGCCCGAGCGACGACCGGCACCGAGCCCCGGCCCCGGCGAAGTCCTCCTCGAGGTGGCCGCCTGCGGCGTCTGCCGCACGGACCTGCACCTGCGCGATGGCGACCTGCCCCCCGTTCCCCTGCCGGTCGTGCCGGGCCACGAGGTGGTCGGGCGCGTCGTCGCGCGCGGCCCCGGCGCGTCCCGGTTCTCCCCGGGCGCCCGCGTGGGCGTCCCCTGGCTCGGCGGCACCTGCGGACACTGCGCCCACTGCGTCTCCGGCCGCGAGAACCTCTGCGACGAGGCGGTCTTCACGGGCTACCACCGCGACGGGGGCTTCGCGCGCTACGCGACGGCCGACGAGCGTTATTGCCTCGCGCTGCCGGAGGCGTACGACGACCTGCACGCGGCGCCGCTCCTGTGCGCGGGACTCATCGGCTACCGCGCCTACGCGATGGCGCCCGGCGCCGCCCGCCTCGGCCTCTACGGCTTCGGTGCGGCCGCGCATCTCGTCGCCCAGGTCGCGCTCGCGCAGGGACGCGAGGTGTTCGCCTTCACGAGGCCCGGCGACGCGCGCTCCGCGGACTTCGCCCGGTCCCTGGGTTGCCACTGGGCCGGCGGTTCCGACGAGCGCCCTCCCGCCCCGCTGGACGCGGCCCTCCTCTTCGCGCCCGTGGGCAGCCTCGTGCCCGCGGCCCTCGCCGCCTGCCGCAAGGGCGCGACGGTCGTCTGCGCGGGCATCCACATGAGCGACATCCCGTCGTTTCCCTACGCGCTGCTGTGGGGCGAACGGATCCTGCGCTCCGTCGCGAACCTCACCCGGGAGGACGGCGAGGCGTTCATGGACATCGCGGCGCGAACGAAGCTCGACGCGCGCCCGGTTCCCTACACGCTGGAAAGGGCCAACGAGGCCCTGGAGGACCTGCGGCGCGGCGCCTTCGACGGCGCCGCGGTGCTCACCGTGCGCTAGGCCTTGCGGGGCGGCGTCCCGGACGCGTTCTCCCCGGTCCGTTCCGAAAGCTCCTGCAGGACCTCGCTCGCGGCGCGCGACAACGCGTCGTCGTCCTCGCCAGCGGATGCCGGGGTCCGGGCGCCGGCCGGCGACTCCCCGAGGAGTGTCGCGACGGTCGCGATCCTCGCGCGCAGCGCCTCCGGGACGAATCGAGGCTGGTCCCACTCCTCGTCGAGGGCGCGACTGACGCCCGCGAGCCCCTCGATGGCGTCCCGGCGCTGCGCAGGCGAAAGCCGCGAGGGCTCCCGCGCGAAGTCGCGCGCCGCGGCCTCGACGGCCTGCAGCGCATCGCCGACGGCGTCCTCGAGACCCCGCCAGGCCTCGCGCCGGGCCTGGCGCACGGGCTCCACCGGCGTCACCGGGCAGCTGCGGATGCCCTGGCCGACGGTGCGGGCGACCGTCGCGATGTGCCCGGAGGAAAGCGGCCGGCTGCGCAAGGCGTGGAGCGTGAGGTCGCGAACCGCGACGCGCACGTCCCGCGTGCCGGCCGCCTCGCGCGCGCGGCGCAGCAATTCGTCGGCAGGCAAGGAACGGACCATCGGGCTCCCGGGGACGGACGCTTCGCGTCCCGTCGATTCTCGTCTTGCGTGAGACTAGGGGAACGCCGGTTCGCGGCGTTGAGAATGGTCAACGCGGGCAGGCGCGCGGCCGATGCTGCACCGCACGGTGGCTGCGCGCGGCGATCGGACTAGAATGGCCCGTCGTTCGCAGGAGCACCCATTCCCGGCACGCAGATGAACCTTCAGGAGGAGGCGTCGATGGGCATTTCCGTATCGATGACGGTGAACGGCAAGTCCGTCACCGCGGAAGTCGAGCCGAGGACGCTGCTCGCGGCGTTCCTGCGCGAGACGCTCGCACTCACCGGCACGCACGTCGGCTGCGACACGGCCCAGTGCGGAGCCTGCACCGTCCTCGTGGACGGCCGCTCGGTCAAGTCCTGCAACATGCTCGCGGTCCAGGCGCGCGGCGCGGCCGTGACCACGATCGAGGGGCTCGCGCCCCCCGAAGGGCTGCACCCCATGCAGGCCGCGTTCAAGCGCCACCACGGCCTGCAGTGCGGATTCTGCACGCCGGGCATGGTGCTCTCCGCCGTGGAGCTCGCCTCGCGGGCGAAGCCGCCCACGGAAGCCGAGATCCGCGAGGCCCTCGACGGCAACTTCTGCCGCTGCACCGGATACCAGAACATCGTGAAGGCCGTGAAGGCCGGACTCGCGGACATGGGAGGCGCCAAATGAACGCAAGCACCCTGGGCGAGCGCGTCGAGCGCAAGGAGGACGTGCGCTTCCTCACCGGCGCCGGCCAGTACACCGACGACATCGTCCTGCCCCGGCAGTCCTGGGGGCACTTCCTGCGCTCGCCGTACGCGCACGCGCGCATCAAGGCGATCTCGCTGGAGGCCGCGCGCAAGTCTCCCGGCGTGCTCGCGGTCTACACGGGCGCGGACCTCCCCGACTCGGTGGGCGGCCTGCCCTGCGGCTGGCTCATCACCGGCACCGACGGCAAGCCCATGAAGGAGCCCAAGCACCCGCTCCTCGCGCAGGGGAAGGTCCGCCACGTCGGCGACCCCGTGGCGCTCGTGGTCGCCGAGACGGCGATGCAGGCGAAGGACGCGGCCGAGCGGATCGAGGTGGACTACGAGCCCCTGCCGGCCGTGGCCGACGTGCGCGACGCGCTCGCCAAGGGCGCGCCCGCGGTCCACGACGACGCGCCGGGCAACGTCTGCTACGTCTGGGCGCTGGGGGACAAGGCCGCGGTGGACGCGGGCTTCGCGAAGGCCGCCCACGTGACCACGCTCGAGTTCGTGAACAACCGCCTCATCCCCAACGCGATCGAGCCGCGCGCCTGCAACGCGGTCCACTCGAAGTCCGACGACTCCTACACGCTCTACGTGACGAGCCAGAACCCGCACGTGGAGCGCCTGCTCATGACCGCCTTCGTGCTGGGGCTCCCGGAGCACAAGGTGCGCGTGGTCGCGCCCGACGTGGGCGGCGGCTTCGGCTCCAAGATCTACCTCTACGCCGAGGAGACGATGTGCGTCTGGGCCTCGAAGCGCGTGGGCCGTCCGATCAAGTGGACGGCCGAGCGCTCCGAGAGCTTCCTCTCCGACGCCCACGGGCGCGACCACTTCACGAAGGCCGAGCTCGCGCTCGACAAGGACGGGAAGTTCCTCGCCCTTCGGGTGACGACGAAGGCCGCCATGGGCGCCTACCTCTCGACCTTCGCCTCCTGCATCCCGACGATCCTCTACGCGACGCTGCTGGCGGGCCAGTACACGACGCCCGCGATCCATTGCGAGGTGACGGCGGTGTTCACGAACACGGCGCCCGTGGACGCCTACCGGGGCGCGGGGCGTCCCGAGGCGACCTACGTCGTCGAGCGCCTCGTGGCCACGGCGGCCAGGGAGCTCGGCATCGCGCAGGACGAGATCCGGCGTCGCAACTTCATCCGCAGCTTCCCCTACGCCACGCCCGTGGCCCTCACCTACGACACCGGCGACTACGACGCCTGCCTGGAGGGCGCGATGAAGCTCGCCGACGCCGCCGGCTTCGCCAAGCGCCGCGAGGAGGCCGCGAAGCGCGGGAAGCTGCGCGGTCTCGGCTACTCCTCGTACATCGAGGCCTGCGGCCTCGCGCCCTCCAACATCGCGGGCGCCCTGGGGGCCCGCGCCGGCCTCTTCGAGGCCGGGGAGGTCCGCGTGCACCCCACCGGCAAGGTGACCGTGTTCACCGGCTCCCACAGCCATGGCCAGGGGCACGAGACGACCTTCGCGCAGGTGGTCGCCGCGCGCCTGGGAATCGGCGTGGACGACGTGGACGTGGTGCACGGCGACACGGGCCGCGTGCCCTTCGGCATGGGCACCTACGGCTCGCGCTCGCTCGCGGTCGGCGGCACGGCGATCGTGAAGGCGCTGGACAAGATCGTGGCCAAGGGCCGCAAGATCGCCGCGCACCTGATGGAGGCGAGCGACGCCGACGTGGAGTTCGCCGACGGCAAGTTCACCGTGAAGGGCACCGACAAGAGCGTTCCCTTCGCCCAGGTGGCGCTCACCGCCTACGTCCCGCACAACTATCCGCTCGACAAGCTCGAGCCGGGCCTGGACGAGACGGCGTTCTACGACCCCACGAACTTCACCTATCCCGCCGGGACGCACATCTGCGAGGTCGAGGTGGACCCGCAGACGGGTGCCACGCGCATCGTGAGCTTCTCGGCGTGCGACGACTTCGGCAACATCGTGAACCCGATGATCGTCGAGGGGCAGGTGCACGGCGGCCTCGCCCAGGGCATCGGCCAGGCGCTCCTCGAGGGCTGCGTCTACGACCGCGAGAGCGGGCAGCTGGTGACCGGCAGCTACCAGGACTACGCGATGCCGCGCGCCGACGACCTGCCGGATTTCAAGGTCGACACGCGCGTCACGCCTTGCACCCACAATCCGCTCGGCGTGAAGGGCTGCGGGGAAGCCGGCGCCATCGGGGCGCCCGCGGCGGTCATCAACGCCCTGTGCGACGCGCTCGGCGTGAAGGACATCGAGATGCCCGCGACCCCCGAGCGCGTCTGGCGCGCCGCCCGCGCCGCGAAGGCCTGAGGAGGAGACGACCATGCACCCGTTCAACTACCACGCCCCCGCCTCCCTGAAGGACGCCCAGTCGGCCAAGGGCGGCGACGTGAAGTACCTCGCCGGCGGGCAGTCGCTGCTCGCGGCGATGAAGCTGCGCCTTTCCTCGCCCTCCGACCTCGTCGATCTCGCCGGGATCGCGGAACTTCGCGGCATCAAGGCCGACGCCTCGGCGGTCACGATCGGCGCGATGTGCACGCACGCGGAGGTGGCCGCCTCGCGGGACGTCGCGTCGCGCATTCCCGCCCTCGCGGCCCTCGCCGGCGGCATCGGCGATCGCCAGGTGAGGAACCGGGGAACGCTCGGCGGCGCGCTCGCCAACAACGATCCGGCGGCCGACTACCCCGCCGCCGTGCTCGGCCTGGGTGCGACCGTGATCACTTCCAAGCGCAAGATCTCCGCCGACGAGTACTTCACGGGCCTCTACGAGACCGTCCTCGAGCCGCGCGAGATCATCACGGCGGTGAGCTTCCCGGTGCCGAAGAAGGCCGCCTACGAGAAGTTCCGCAACCCCGCCTCGCGCTTCGCGCTGGTCGGCGTCTTCGTCGCCCAGGCGGCGTCGGGCCCGCGGGTCGCGGTCACCGGCGCGGGCGGCGCCGGCGTATTCCGCGTGGCGGAGATGGAGGCGGCGCTCGCCAAGCGCTGGGCACCGGAGGCCGTGAGCGGCATCGCCGTGGACTCGAGCGACCTGAACGGCGACATCCACGCGAGCGCCGAATACCGCGCGCACCTCGTGGCCGTGCTCGCCGGGCGCGCCGTGGCCGCCGCGGGCTAGGCGACGCCGGGCCCCGGGGCGAGCGCGATGCCGGCGACGAAACCCGCCTCGATCGACGAGACCGCCGCGCTCCTCGCCGGCGGCGGCTACGTCGCCGAGCGCCGCCTCGCCACCGCGCTCTTCCTCGCGCTGGAGCTCGGGCGCCCGCTCTTCCTCGAGGGCGAGGCGGGCGTCGGAAAGACGGAGCTCGCGCGCGTGCTCGCGGCGCAGCTCGGCCGCGAACTCATCCGCCTGCAGTGCTACGAGGGCCTCGACGCCGCGAGCGCCGTGTACGAATGGAACGCGCAGCGCCAGCTCATGGCGATCCGCCTCGCGGAAGCCGCCGGCGTCACCGACCGCGAAGGCCTCGCCGAGGACATCTTCTCGGCGGCCTACCTCGTGAAGCGCCCGATCCTGCGCGCGCTGGAGGGCCTGCCCGGCGCGCCCGCGCCGGTGCTCCTCATCGACGAGCTCGACCGCGCCGACGAGCCGTTCGAGGCCTACCTCCTGGAGGTCCTCTCGGACTTCCAGGTGACGATCCCGGAGCTCGGCACGATCCGCGCGGCCTCCCCGCCGATCGTCGTCATCACCTCCAACCGCACGCGCGAGATCCACGACGCCGTGAAGCGCCGCTGTCTCTACCACTGGGTGGACTATCCCGCGGCCGATCGCGAGCTCGACATCCTGCGGCGCAAGGCCCCCGGCGCCTCGGAGCGGCTGTCGCAGGAAGTCGTCGCCTTCGTGCAGCGCCTTCGCGGCATGGACCTCTTCAAGGCGCCGGGCGTGGCCGAGGCCATCGACTGGACGCGCGCCCTCATCGCCCTGGACGCGGTGGCGCTCGACCCCGAGACGGTCAACGACACCCTCGGCGTGCTCCTCAAGTACCAGGACGACGTGGCCCGCGTGCAGGGCGACGAGGCCGCCGCCGCGATCCGCGAGGTGCGGCTGCGCCTCACCGCGTGAGCCGGCTCGCGGAGAACGTGATGCACTTCGCCCGCGTGCTGCGCGGCGCGGGCATACCCGTCGGCACCGGCAAGGTCATCGACGCGACGCGCGCCCTCGCGCTCGCAGGCGTGGCGAGCCGGGCCGACTGGCACGCGACGCTCTCCGCGCTCTTCCTCACGCGCCACGAGCAGCAGGCGGTCTTCGACCAGGCCTTCGAGGTCTTCTGGCGCGACCCCGCGCTGGAGGAGAAGATGATGGCGCTCCTGCTGCCGAAGGTGCGCGGCCGGGCCCCGCCGCCCGAGGA
>CALEJW010000060.1 GCA_937898635.1 uncultured Pseudomonadota bacterium
GCCGAAGGCGAGGCCCGGGATGGCATAGACCGCCTCGCCCAGGGCGACGACCGGGAGCCGCAGCTCGATCGCCCTCAGTCCCGCGGTGCTGTTGACGGTGACCAGGCCCGCGCTGCCGCGCAGGAGCGCGTCGAGGTCGCCGCCGTCGACGAACGACACGCGCCCGGCGGCGCCGGCCGCGGCGGCGATGCCGGCGATCCGCGCGCGCCAGTCCTTGCGTCCCGGGTCCAGCGGATGGAGCTTGCAGACGAGGCTCGCCGCGGCGGGCGCATGCCGCGCGAACGAGGCGATGGCCTCCCCGAGGGCCGCGTCGAGGTCGGGAAAGCGCGAATAGGCGCGAAGCGAGAAGTCGTCCTCCATCTGCATGGCGAAGACGAAGTACGGGCCGCGCGAGCGCACCGCCTCCATCACGCGCGCGGCGCGGCGCGACTCGATGCCCTGTCGCGCGAGCCGCCACCCGGTGCCGAGATAGGTCGCGACGGGGTGGTTGAGCGTGTGCCGCCGGAAATGCGGAAAGGGCCACGGGAAGAATGCCGTGGACAGGTGGAAGGCCATGTCCCACAGGGCCTGGTTGAGGGCGCGATGGGGAAAGCGCACGACGCGATCGGGCTCGGGGAGCCCCTCGGCCAGGGCCAGGATCGCCGCGGGGTCGCGCGGAAAGCGGCTCTCCCCGTTCAGCCCGTCGCGCTCGATGGCGATCCAGTCGGGACGCAGGTAGCCGAAGTCGGTGACCGACACGGCGATCGAGCGCTCGCGGGCGGCCGCGATGGCGACCTGGTGGTAGGCGCGCTTCTCGCCCAGGAGCAGGAGATCGGTGATCGCGTGCTCGTCGAGGAACCCGGCGATGAAGGCGGGCCAGTCGGCGAGGGTGCCGCGATAGGCGACGGCGCCCCCGCCCCGCCAGAAGAGGCGGTCGCCGACGCAGAAGTGGATGCGCCGCACCTCGTGTCCCGACGCGCGGAGCCTCGCGGCGACCTTCGCGAACAGGAAGTTCGTCGGGCCCTGCAGGAAGAGGAATCGCCGCGTCGCCGGCGGGGCGAGCGACGGCCCCGCGGGATTGGCCGGGCTCATGGGCGCTCGCCCTCCCCCACCGCCATCACCATCCGCGTCGAATCCGGCACCTTCCCGGGCGTCCCGGCAAACCGGTATCGGGCGCGGGGAGCGAACCCGAGCGACTCGTACAGCGCGCGCGCGCGGGGATTGTCGTCGGCCACGTCGAGGGCGAGCACGGTGCGGCCGAGGGTCCTCGCCCGCGCCTGCGCCCCGGCGACGAGCGCGCGGCCGATGCCCCGGCCGCGCCAGGGCTCGCGCACGCCCAGGTTCGCGACGTAGTGCATTCCCGCTTCGGGCGGCGGCATCAGCGCGCGAAGCCGCAGGCAACGCGAGAGCACGCCCGCGGCGCGGGTCCAGGGATAGAAGCGCAGCACCTGCGCGACCAGCCCGGCGGCGAGCCCGCGGTACTCCTCGCGGCCGTAGGAGGCGCACACGCCCACCACCTCGCCGTCCACGATCGCCGCCGTGTGGTTGGCCGCGCCGAAGAATCCGCGGCCGTCGCGAAACGCGAGGACGAGGAACTGCCGGCTCGACAGGGCGCCGTCCGAGAAGCCGTAGTCGATGGCCGCGGGGCCGGCGCCGTGGACGAGTTCCGCGGCCACGCCGGCGTCCTCCGCCCGGGCCGTCCGGAAGTCGATCCTCATGCCCGGCCCGCCGCGGCCGACAGGTTCGGCGCGGGGAAGCGGCGGCGGCGCCATCGCGCCCTCAAAGCCTGCCCAGCTCCTCGGCCAGCGCCTGCACGGTGGACGAGACCTGCGCCGGCGTGTGCTCGTGGGCGAGGAAGAAGCGCAGCCGCGCGGCCCTCTCCGGGACGGCGGGATAGAGGATGGGCTGCACGTTGATGCCGCGCCCGAAGAGCGCCTCCGACAGGCGCGCGGCGCGCAACGACCCGCCGGTGATGGCGGGCACGATGGCGATCCCGGCGCTGGTGCCGGTGTCGATGCCCGCGGCCTTCGCCTGCCGCAGGAAGGACTGGCCGCGTTCCTGCAGGTCGCGCACGCGCCAGGGCTCGCGCCGCAGGATCCGCAGCGCGCAGAGGGAGGCGGCCGCCAGCGGGGGCGAGATTCCCACCGAGTAAAGGAAGCCCGGCGCGAGGCACTTGAGGTGCTCCACCAGCGCGGCCTCGCCCGCGATGTAGCCGCCGCATCCGGCGAGGGACTTGCTGAGCGTGCCCATCCAGATGTCCACGTCGCCGCCGGCGAGCCCGAAATGCTCGCGGATGCCGAGCCCCGTCGCGCCCATCACGCCGAAGGAGTGGGCCTCGTCCACCATCAGGAAGGCGCGATGGCGCCGCTTGACCTCGATGAACCGCGGCAGGTCCGGGAAGTCCCCGTCCATGCCGTAGATGCCCTCCAGCACCACCAGCACCCGCTGGAAGCCGAGCCGGTGGCCGGCGAGCAGCCGGTCGAGCGCGGACCAGTCGTTGTGCGGGAAGGACATCCGCTTCGCGCCGGAGAGCTGGATGCCCTGGAGCGTGGAGTTGTGGATCATCGCGTCGTGCACCACCAGGTCCTTCGGGCCGAACAGGTGGCTGATGGTGGTCACGTTCGTCGCGTGCCCGCTCACGAACACGACCGCGTCGTCGACGCCGTACGCCTCCGCGATCGCGCGCTCGAGCTCCCGGTGCACGGGCCGCTCGCCCGAGACCATCCGGCTCGCGGAAACGGAAGTGCCGTAGCGCTCGATCGCCATGGTGGCCGCCGCCGTCACCTCCGGGTGGCCGCAGAGCCCGAGGTAGTTGTAGCTGCCGAAGTTCACGTAGCTGCGCCCGCCGATGCGCGTCGTCGCGCCGGCGATGCCCTCGTGCTGGCGGAAGAAGGGGCTCGCGATCCCCAGCCTTTCCGCGCCCTCGCTGATGATGCGCAGCTGCACGAAGCCGGGGTGCAGCGCGAACCGGTAATGCTCCTCGGGGACGTCGTGCACGCCCGTGGCGGCGCCGGGCGGCGCGGGGCTCTCCGCGGCCTCGCCCGCGGCCCGCAGGCGCCGCTCCATGGAGCGCTGGATCAGCTTGTTGCGGATGTCGGCGGTGAGACCCGTGAGCTTGCGCGAGGTCACGGAATGACCCTCCTCGCCGGCTTCGCGTCGCCGGCCTCCATGTCCTTCGCGAAGCGCTCGATCTCGCTGCGGTCCACCTCGATCGCGTGCTGTCCGGCGATGTGCGACACCTTGCCGGCGAGATCCTCCGCCGGCGCGCCCGCCTGGCCCGGCGCCGCCCCGCGCAGCAGCGAGACGATCCGCTCGGCGAGCCGCGCGATCGTCGGGTTCTCGCCCAGGATCATGACCGGCACCTGGATCCCGAAGCGCTGCTCGAGCGCGAGGGCGAGCTCGACGCCCATGAGCGAGTCCATGCCCATGTCGTACACGGAGGCCGCGTCGTCCATCTTCTCCACCGGCACGCGCAGGATCTGGCCGAGCTCGGCCTTGAGCATCCCCTTGATCGTCTCCAGGACCTCGGCCGGGTCGAGCTCGGCCAGCATGCGCCGCACGTCCACGGCATCGGCGTCGTGGGCGTCGGCGCCGGCGCCGTGGCGCGCCAGCTCCAGGAACCGCGGGTGCGACGCGGCGGGGAGGAAGCGCCGCAGCGAGGGCCAGTCGAGATCCATCACGCCCAGGCCGGAGCGGTCGGCGGCGAGGAGCTCCTCGAGCACCGCGAGCGCGTCCTCCGAGCGGATCAGGCGCCCGCCCATGCGCGCGTGCAGGCCGCGGCGGATCTCCTCGTGGCGGGCGAGGAAGCCCACGTCCTCGATCGCGCCCCAGCGCACGCACAGCGCGGGCAGGCCCCGCGCGCGCCGCGCCGCCGCGAGGGCATCGAGCGCCGCGTTGGCCGCCACGTACGCGGCCTGCCCGGGATTGCCGAAGAGCGTGGTCGCCGACGAGAAGAGGACGAAGCAGTCGAGCCGGAGCCCGCGCGCGAGGCGGTCGAGGTTGGCCGCGCCCCGGAGCTTGGGCGCGAGAACGCGGCGCAGCTGCCCTTCGTCCAGGTTCGCCACGAGCGCGTCCTCGAAGACGGCCGCCGCGTGGAAGACGCCGGCCAGGGGCGGCATCGACGCCTGCGCCTGCGCGAGCAAGGCCGCGAGCGCGTCCGCGTCCGACACGTCGCAGGCCCGGGCCATCACCCGGACGCCGGCTTCCTCGAGCGCCGCCACGGCCGCCGCGGACTCCGCGGACGCCGGCCCGCTGCGCCCGGCCAGCAGGAGGTGCGTCGCGCCCTTCTCCGCGAGCCATTGCGCGGTGCGCAGCCCGAATCCCCCGAGGCCGCCCGCTACCAGGTACGTGGCATCGGCCCGCGGGCGCCAGGTCGCGGGCGCCGGGGGCGCGTGGACCCGGTGGATTCCGCCGCGGAAGGTGACCACGATCTTGCCGGTCTGCCGGGACTGCTGCATGAACCGGCACGCCTCGATCACGTCGTCGGCCTCGAACTCGTGGAAGGGCAGCGGGTGCAGCACGCCGTTCGCGAAAAGCGACATCACCTCGGCGAAGAGCGCCGACGCGAGCTGCGGGTGCTCCTGCATGAGCTGGTCCGCGTCGATGCCGAAGTAGGCGACGTTGTTCCGGAAGGGCCGCAGGCCGATCCGCGTGTTCTCGTAGAAGTCGCGCTTGCCCAGCTCGAGGAAGCGGCCGAAGGGCCTGAGCAGGCGCAGGTTTCGGTTGACGGCCTCGCCCGCGAGCGAATTGAGGACCACGTCCACGCCCTCGCCCGCCGTGGCGGCGAGGATGTCGTCCGCGAACTCGAGCGAGCGCGAGTCGAAGACCTGGTCCACGCCGAGGAGCCGCAGGTAGTCGCGCTTCTCGCCGGAGCCGGCGGTGGCGAAGATCTCCGCGCCCAGGTGCCTCGCGACCTGGATCGCCGCGAGGCCGACGCCGCCCGCCGCGCCGTGGACCAGCACGCGCTCGCCGGGCCGCAGCCGGGCGAGGTGGCCGAGGGCGTACCACGCCGTGAAGAATGCGATCGGGATCGTGGCCGCCGCCTGCAGGCCCAGTTCCCCGGGAATGCGGGCCGCGCCGCCCGCCTTGAGGATCGCGTGGCGCGCGAAGCACGAGGCCCCGAAGCCCACGACGCGGTCGCCCGCCGCGAACGCCTCGACGCCCGGCCCCGTGCGCGTGACGATCCCGGAGCACTCCAGCCCCAGCGTCGCGCCGGCGAACCCCGACTCCACCGCCTCCTCGGAAAGCAGGCCGAGGGAATACATCACGTCGCGGAAGTTGAGGCCCGTGGCCGCGACCTCGATCTCGATCTCGCCCGCCTTCGGGTCGGCGCGCGGCACGACCTCCCAGCGCAGGTTGCGCAACTGGCCCGGGACGGCGAAGCCGAGACGAAGCGTGTGCGCCTCGTCGTGCCCGCCCGGGGGCGCGCGGTGGCGCCCGGCCTCGCGAAGCCTCGGCACGAAGCGCCCGCCCGCCGCCGTGAGCGTCACCTCCCGCTCCGCATCCGGCGAGCGCATCTCCCGCCACAGCGCATCCACGGCTTCCGGGCGCCAGCGCCCCGAGTCCGCATCGCGCTCGACGTCCACCAGGCGAACGGCAAGCGAGGCCGGCTCGTTCGCGAGCGATCGCGCGAAGCCCCGCAGGGCCGCGCCGGAGACGTCGCGGTACGCCGGCTTCCTTCCGGGCAGCGCGGCGCTCGAGGCGCCTTCCACCACCCACCAGCCGTTCGCGCGGACCTGCGCCTTCTCGCAGGCCTTCACCAGCCCGGCCATCGCCGCGCACTGGCGGGCCGCGCGCTCCAGGCCGTCGTCCTCCTCCCCGGCGAGCGACGGGCCGTGCGTGGCGAGGATGACGATGCCCGCGATCGCGCCCTCGCGCGCGCGAAGCCCCGCCAGTTCGCCCGCCAGCGCCTCGTCGTCCTGCGCTTCGCCGGCGCCCGCTTCCAGCACCGCGCACGGGACGCCCGAACCGCCCATGCGCGCGCGCAGGCCATCGAGCAACTCCTCGTCGGGCGAGCGCGGGTCCCGGACGACGACCCACGCCCCGGGGTCGCCCGCGTCCGTCCGCGGCGCCGCGGCCTCCCGCTCTCCCGCGCCGGCGACGAT
>CALEJW010000061.1 GCA_937898635.1 uncultured Pseudomonadota bacterium
ACCTACGATGCCTCCGGCGCGCCCACGTGGGCCGCGGGCTTCGACCGCCAGGCCACGAGCGCGGAGCTGCACACCTACACCGGCACCTGCCCCTGGTGCGCCTACGCGCCCTCGAAGGCGACTTCCGCCGGCCAGCTGCGGTTCGAGTTCGCGAGCGAGTTCTCCCTCACGCTTCGCAACGAGCTCTCGCTCGCGATGGCGGCCGGGGTGAACGCGGACGGAGCGCGGCTCGCGCAGCTCAGCCGGCCGGCCTCGTTGCGGCCGGCGGACCGGCAGCTCGCGAGCTTTCCGACCGCGGAGGCGCTCAAGGCCTATCTCGAGGAGGGCGTCTTCAACTCGCATCCGGTGAATCTCGGCGGGGACTTTTCCTCGGGAATGCCCACGCCGCCACCCTATTCCCAGACGAACCTGCAGGAAGCCGGGGTGGACGAGGCGAGCTTCGTCAAATCCGACGGGCGTCTCGTTTACGCCTACGCACGCCACGCGATGGGTACGAATCTCCACGGCGTGCGCGTGGCCGAAGTCGGCGCCGGGGGAAACACCTTCGCGATGCGCGGAACCGTCGGGCTCGCCGGCGCGCCGATTGCCGCCCCGGATCGATCCGGCCTGTTCCTCAAAGGGGACCTCCTGGTCGCCGTCACGGGCAATTACTCCCAACCCTACTTCGGCTGGAGCGTCCCGGGCTCGTTCATGGACGCGACCACTTACGTCGAGGTGATGAACACCCGCACCGCCAACGAGCTTCCGGCGAGGATCTGGCGCGCGCAGGTTGACGGCCATCTCATCGCGACGCGCCGCATCGGCGATCGGATCTACATCGTGTCGCGCTTCGTCCCCAAGGTGCCCGGCGTGAACTACGGCCAGGGCCCCAACGCGGCAAACCGGGCCATCGTCGCCGGGACGCCGCTCTCGGACTTGTTGCCCAGGCTGCGTATCGACGGCGGCGATTGGCAGCCGCTCCTCGACGCAGCCCGCATCCACATGCCTCCCCAGGGCTCGCGCAAGCCGATCGCGGACATGATCGTGGTGACTGCCATCGACCTGGCGGGCCCGCGCATCGCGCAGTCGCTCGCGGTGATCGGCGCGGTGGAAGGCATCTACGCCTCGCCGGAGAACCTCTACCTCACCACGTCCCGGGTGAACTACTACGGCGAGACCGGCATGCTGGTGCCCGAAGAGCCCCGCTGGGTGCTGACGGACATCCACCAGGTCCGCCTGGGCGGAGCCGCGATGTCCGTGGCGGGATCGGCGACGATCGAGGGCTACCTCGGCGGCGAACTCGAGAAGATCGCCTTTCGCATGAGCGAGCACGAGGGGAAGCTTCGCGTGGTCTCGACCAGCCGCTACTGGTGGATCAACGGCAGCAACCGCCTCACGGTATTCGAGCCCTCGGCCGTCGCGCCCGGACTGCTTCGCACGCTCGCCTACCTGCCGAACGCGCAGCGACCGGAGCCCCTGGGCAAGCCCGGCGAGCAGCTCCACGCCACGCGCTTCGCGGGCGACCGGCTCTACGCGGTGACGTTCAAGATGATCGACCCGCTCTACGTCGTGGACCTGTCCAATCCCGCCGATCCGCATATCGCGGGCAAGGTCGAGCTGCCCGGATTCTCGGAGTACCTGCACCCGCTTCCCAACGGGCTGATGCTCGGGTTCGGCAAGGACGCCGAGCCCGCAAGCGCAATGGGCGACGGCTCCTTCGCGTGGTACCAGGGCCTGCAGTTGAGCCTCTACGACGTGCGCGACGCGACGAGGCCGCGCGAGATGCAGCGCGTCATCATGGGCAAGCGCGGCAGCGACTCCGCACTGCTGCGCAACCACCAGGCCTTCAGCAGCCTTGCGATGCCGGACGGTTCCCTTTCCCTGGCCCTTCCGGCGAGCATTTGCGGTGGCAACCCCATCCCCAACTCGGGCGTGGGCCCGTCCGCCCAGTACCCGTGGACGGAAAGCGGACTGATGCGCTTCGAACTGCGCGGCACCACGGCGGCGGACGCGAGCATCGCGCAGATGCCGAGCCTCATCACGCACCGCCCCCCGAACAACCTCTACTACGAGGACCCCGCGAAATCGACGGGACGCTCGGTGCTCTTCCCCAATGGCGCGGTATACGTGGGCGGAGGAGCGTTCTGGCACATCGATGCGGCCGGGACGGTGAGCGGGCCCTACTGAGGCGGTGTGCGGCCCGCGCCCAGCCGCTCCCGCGCGAGGTCCACGAACGCCCGCACGTTCGGGGATAACAGCCGCGCGTGCGGATAGACGACCTGGATGGGCACCGGGAGCGGCTCGAAGGGACCGAGAATGCGCACGAGCTTCCGGCTCGCCACGAGCGCCTCGACCTGGTAGCAGA
>CALEJW010000062.1 GCA_937898635.1 uncultured Pseudomonadota bacterium
AGCTCGGGCTCGGCGATGTAGCCGAGGAGGGACTCGATCTCGCTCGTGGGCTTGCGCAGGATCCGGGCGGTCTCCGCGGAGCCGTAGTTCACGAGCCCCCGGGCGATCTCGCGGCCCTCGGGCGAGAGCACGCTCACCACCTCGCCGCGCTCGAAGTCGCCCGCCACGGCGGTGGCGCCGATGGCGAGCAGGCTCTTGCGGTCCGTGACGAGCGCCTTCACCGCGCCCGCATCGAGCGTGATGCGCCCGGCCGGCTTCAGGTGGTCGGCGAGCCACTGCTTGCGCGCGGCCACCGGCGGCGTGGCCGCCACCAGCAGGGAGCCGATCTCCTCGCCGGAAAAGAGCCGGGTGAGGAGCTCGGGCTCGCGGCCCCACGCGATCACGGTGTGCGCGCCGCTGCGCGCGGCGCGTTTCGCGGCGAGGACCTTGGTGATCATGCCGCCGCTGCCGATCTCGGAACCCGCGCCGCCGGCCATCGCTTCCAGCGCGGGATCTCCCGCGTTGGCGTGCCCGACCAGGGTGGCCGAGGGCTCCTTGCGCGGGTCGGCCGAGTAGAGCCCCGGCTGGTCGGTGAGGATCGCGAGCGCGTCGGCCTCGATGAGGTTGGTCACGAGGGAGGCGAGCGTGTCGTTGTCGCCGAAGCGGATCTCGTCGACCACCACCGTGTCGTTCTCGTTGATCACGGGAACCACGCCCAGGGAAACGAGGGTCTTGAGGGTGGTGCGCGCATTGAGGTAGCGCCGCCGGTCGCCGAGGTCCTCGTGGGTGAGGAGGACCTGCGCCGTGCGCAGGCCCTTCTCCGCGAGGCAGGACTCCCAGATCTGCACGAGCCCCATCTGGCCCACGGCCGCGGCGGCCTGCAGCTCGTTGACCGCGTGCGGGCGCCGGGCCCAGCCCAGCCGCTTCATCCCCTCCGCGATGGCGCCGGAGGAGACGACCAGCACCTCGACGCCGCGCGCGCGCAGCGCCGCGATCTGCCCCGCCCAGTCGGCGACGGCATCGCGGTCGAGGCCCGCGCCCGCGTTGGTGAGCAGGCTGGAGCCGATCTTCACGACGACCCTGCGGCAGGCCGCGAGCTCGCTACGCATCGCGCTTCGACTCGAGGAATTCCATGACCGCGAAGCTGAGCTCGCGCGTGCCCTCGCCGCGGATGGCGGAGACCAGGAACCAGGGGCCTTTCCAGGCGAGCTTCTTCACGAACGCCTTCGCGCGCTTCTCGCGCTCCGCGGGATCGAGGAGGTCCGCCTTGTTGAGCACCAGCCAGCGCGGCTTCTTGTAGAGGCCCGGGTCGTACTTCTTCAGCTCGCCCGCGATGGCCTTCACTTCCGCGACCGGGTCCGCGTGCTCGTCGAAGGGCGCGAAATCGACCACCTGGAGGATGAGCCTGGTGCGCTGCAGGTGGCGCAGGAACTGGTGCCCCAGCCCCGCGCCTTCCGCCGCGCCCTCGATGAGACCGGGAATGTCGGCGATGACGAAGGAGCGGTTCATGTCCACGCGCACGACGCCCAGGCTCGGGTTGAGCGTGGTGAAGGGATAGTCGGCCACCTTGGGGCGCGCCGCGGAAACCGCGCGCACGAGCGTGGACTTGCCCGCGTTGGGCATGCCGGCGAGCCCCACGTCCGCGAGGACGCGAAGCTCCATTTCGAGGTTTCGCCGCTCCCCGGTCGCGCCGGGCGTGAACTGCCGCGGCGCGCGGTTGGTGCTCGACTTGAAGTTGAGGTTGCCCAGGCCCCCCTTGCCGCCCTTGGCGAGGAGGGCCGTGTCGCCGTCCTTCGCGAGGTCCGCGAGGACCTCGCCGGAGTCGGCGTCGCGGATCACGGTGCCCACGGGCATGCGAAGGACGATGTCCTCCGCGCCGCGCCCGTTGCGGTCGCGCCCGCTCCCGCCCTCGCCGTGCTTCGCCCGGAAGATGCGCGTGTAGCGGTAGTCGATGAGGGTGTTCAGGTTCGAGTCGGCCACCGCGAGGATGGAGCCGCCCCGGCCGCCGTCGCCGCCGTCGGGCCCGCCCCGGGGCACGAACTTCTCGCGCCGGAAGTGCGCGGAGCCGTCGCCGCCGTCGCCCGCGATCACCTCGATCCTCGCCTCGTCGAAGAACTTCACGGCCGCCCCATGTCCGGCATCGCCACCCGCACGCCCAGCGCGATGAAGGTGAGGCCGGCGAAGAGGCCCAGGCGCTCGCCGATGGCGGGGTGCGCGCGCAGGCGCTCGCCGATCCAGCCGGAGAAGAGCGCCACGGCGCCGAAGATCACCGCCGTCTGCACCATGAAGATCGCGCCGAGGAGCGCCATCTGCCACGCCACGCCGCCGGAAGAGGCGTCCACGAACTGCGGCAGGAAGGACAGGAAGAAGAGCGTCACCTTCGGGTTCAACGCGTTGCCGACGACGCTCTGCCGGTAGATCGCGAGGAGCGCTTTCGACCCCTCACCTCCCGCGAGCGAGAACGAGGAACGGTGGCGCAGCGCCTGGATGCCGATCCAGACGAGGTAGGCCGCGCCCGCCCAGCGCACGGCGTTGAAGGCGAGCTCCGAGGAGCGGATGAGCGCCGCCACGCCCAGCGCCGCGAGGAGCGTGTGGAAGATGCAGCCCGTGGCGAACCCGAGCGCCGCCGCGAGCCCGGCCTTGCGCCCCTGGCTCACGCCGCGGGTGAGCACGTAGACGATGTCCGGCCCCGGCGCGATCGTCAGGAGCGCGCTGGCGGCGAGGAAGAGGGCGATGTCGGGCACGGGTGGCGAGTCGCGGTCAGTTCGGGGCGGTGGTCCGGCGGCTTGCGGAAACAAAAAAGCCCCGCGCAACGACGGGGCTCTTTCCGGGAGAAAGGAGCCTTCAGGCCTGGGCCGGCTCGATGCTCACGGTGTTCCTCTTCTTGGGGCCGTGCTGGCCGAACTTCACCTTGCCGGCGACCATCGCGAAGAGGGTGTGGTCCTTGCCGATGCCCACGTGCTGGCCGGCGTGGAACTTCGTGCCGCGCTGGCGGACGATGATGGAGCCGGCGTTCACGAGCTCGCCGCCGTAGGCCTTGACGCCCAGGCGCTTCGATTCGGAATCGCGTCCGTTGCGGGATGACCCGCCTGCTTTCTTGTGTGCCATGTTCCGGTCCCGTTACTCGTTGATGGCGTCCACACGGATTTCCGTGTAGTTCTGCCGGTGGCCCTGCGTCTTCTGGTAGTGCTTGCGGCGGCGCATCTTGAAGATGCGGATCTTCGGGCCCCGCCCGTGGGCGACCACGGTGGCGGAGACCTTCGCGCCGGCGAGCATGGGGGTGCCGACCTTCACGGCTTCCCCGTCCGCCACCATCAGCACCTGGTCGAGCACGATGGTGGCGCCGACGTCGGCCTGCACCTGCTCGATCTTGATGTTCTCGCCCGGGGCAACGCGGTATTGCTTGCCTCCGGTCTTGATGACCGCATACATGTTGATACTCCTGTTTTGGTTTGACAAATCGCGGCCTTTTGCACCGCGAACCCGCTATAATACGCAAATTTTCAAGCAACGTCAAAGACTTGTCGTCGGGTCCGTCCGGGCCCGGGGGCCTGCGAAACCGCCTTGAACCAGTCCCACATCCCCGTGAGCCTCGACTCGATCCGGGCCCCCATCGCGGCCGACATGCTGGCCGTGGACGAGGTCATCCGGCAACGGCTCTCCTCGGAGGTGGTCCTCGTCCGGACCATCGCGGACTACATCATCGCCTCGGGGGGCAAGCGGCTGCGCCCGGCGCTCCTCATGCTCGCCGCCAACGCGGTGGGCGCCACGGGCCCCATCCGCCACGAATTCGCGACCGTCATCGAGTTCATCCACACGGCGACACTCCTGCACGACGACGTGGTGGACGAGTCGAGCCTGCGCCGCGGCCGGCGCACGGCGAACGCGGAGTTCGGCAACGCCGCCTCCGTCCTGGTGGGCGACTTCCTCTACTCGCGCGCCTTCCAGATGATGGTGGCCGCGGGGAACCTGCGCGTGATGCAGGTGCTCTCGGATGCGACCAACGTCATCGCCGAAGGGGAGGTGCTGCAGCTCCTCAACGTGCACGACCCGGACACCGACGAGGAGAGCTATCTCCGGGTCATCCGCTACAAGACCGCGAAGCTCTTCGAGGCCGCGACCCAGGTCGGAGCCATCCTCGGCAACGCGCCGCCGGAGGTGGAGCGGGCGCTCTCGGAGTTCGGCATGCACCTCGGCACCGCCTTCCAGGTGATCGACGACGTCCTCGACTACTCCGGGGACCTCGCCGATACCGGCAAGAACCTGGGCGACGACCTTGCCGAGGGCAAGCCCACGCTCCCGCTCATCCGCGCGATGCAGGTGGGCAGCGACGCGGAGAAGGCCCTCGTGCGCCACGCCATCGTCGAGGGCGGCAAGGCCGACCTCAAGGCGGTCGTCGCCGCCATCAACCGCACCGGCGCCCTCGACTACGCGCGCGACTGCGCCCGGCGCGAAGCGGCCATCGCGACCGCCCGGCTCGCGATCCTTCCCGGTTCCGCGTGCAAGGACTCTCTGCTACAATTGGCGCACTTTTCCGTCGAAAGGAAGTACTAGGCGACGGAATTCCGACGGGCGCGAAAGCGCCCGTCTCGGCCTCGGGGTGTAGCTTAGCCTGGTAGAGCGCTACGTTCGGGACGTAGAGGCCGGAGG
>CALEJW010000063.1 GCA_937898635.1 uncultured Pseudomonadota bacterium
GCGCGGGCATGATGCAGATGCATCATGCGGATGCATCTACTGCCTTGTTCAGGAAGGAAATTCGCCCCGGGCGGGGCGCGGCCGGAGGCCCGGCCGGCGACGCCTCAGCCGGAGAGCCGGGCGCCGGGCCGCAGCGAGATCTGCGGCGCCGTCTCGAGCGCGGCGATGAGCTCCACCTTGTTGCGCACGCCCAGCACCCCGTAGATGAGGCGCAGGTGGTTGCGCACCGTGGCCGGCGTGATCTGGAGATCCTGGGCGATCTCCTTGTGCTGCTTGCCGCTCGCGTAGGCGCGCGCGATCTCCGCCTGGCGGAAGGTGAGGAGGTCCGCGGCGCCGTCGGGGCGGGCGAGGTAGAGGTTCAGGCTCTCGCCCGGCAGCGGGCGCCACGACACCACCACGCCCTTGCGGTGCACGTCCGCGCCGGCGGTGGCGAGGCATTCCGGCGGCAGGGTCGGGCCGCGCCAGGTGGGCCAGCCCAGGCGCAGCAGGCGCAGGAAGGACTCGTCGGTGAGGTGCAGCACGCCCTGCCGGTCCACGAGGGCCGCGCCCCCGCCGATGCCGGTGTAGCCCGCGTTCGCCATGAGGCTGCGACGGCGGTAGACGTCGAAGGCCGCGCTCAGGTGCGGGCAGGCGAGCTCGAGCAGCCGCGCGTCGACTTCGGTGAAGGCGGCCGTGCCGCGCCGCCGGTAGAGGGCGACGAAGACGCCGAGGCCGGAGAACTCGTGCGCGAAGGCCACGGCGCAGCCGTGGTGAAGGTCGTACTTGTGGTTGAAGGCCTGCAGGCGCGGCG
Source organism: uncultured Pseudomonadota bacterium (assembly GCA_937898635.1). Taxonomy (GTDB): domain Bacteria; phylum Pseudomonadota; class Gammaproteobacteria; order Burkholderiales; family Usitatibacteraceae; genus FEB-7. Next base: position 791 of record CALEJW010000063.1, read on the forward strand.
ACAGGCCGGGCGCCGGGTCGTCGCCGTCGAAGCGGCTCGCGGTGCCGGGCCGGCGCAGGAGCTGCACCGTGAGCCAGTCGTCGGTGCGCAGGGACTCCCAGTCCGTGATCGCGTCGTGCGGGATCGCCTGCAGGAACACGGTGTGCGGCACGAGGCCGTCGCCGGCGCTGTGCGCGTAGCCCCAGATCGCCGAGTCGAAGCCGAGCTTGTCGCCGAGGGTGCGCAGCGCGCGGTCCTGGAAGCCCTGCGCGGCGTTCTCCGTCGTCTGCTGCCACAGGCGAAGGAGCACGTCGGCGAGCCCGCCCGCGAAGTCCGCCTCGATCGCCCGGTCCATGGCCGCCCGTCTCCTCAGTCCCGCGCGGGCCGCTGCAGCACCCGGGGCTCGATCGCGAGCGAGACCTCGTCGTCGGCGAGCCAGACGTGGCCTTCCTGGATCGTGCACTGCAGCTTCATGTTGCGCGCCGCGCGCGCGGCGAGGGCGCGCGTCGTCTCGACGGGAAGGTCCACCACCGTCGCGTTGGCGAGGCGTCCCATCGCCGCGGCGTTCTGCCGCCACCAGAGTTGCGCGCCCGTGCCGTAGGCGTACACCGCCACGCGCCGCGCGCGCCCGCTCGCCTTCCTGATGGCGCGCTCGTCCGGCAGCCCCACGTCGATCCACAGGTCGATCGCGCCGGTGAGGTCGTCCAGGCGCAGGTCCGCCTCGTCCTCGCCGGAAAGCCCCCGGCCGAAGTCCAGGCGCTCGTCGGCGTTCAGCGCGAAGGCGAGGAGACGCACCATCATCCGCTCGTCCGTCTCGGAAGGATGGCGCGCGAGGGTGAGCGCGTGGGTGGCGAAGTGGCCGCGGTCGAGGTCCGACACCGTGAGCTCCGCCTTGAAGATGGTCGCCTTGAGGGCCATGGGGCCGCGCCTACTTCTTCGCGGCGAGCCCCTTCTTGAGGAGTTCGGCGACGGTCTCGTTCACGCCCGTGCCGCTCGCCTGGGCGCGCGCGTTGATCTCCTTCACGAGGTCGCCGTGCAGCTTGCAGGCGAAGGGGACGAGGCCGGCGGCGGCGTCGAGGCGGCGCTGCTCCTTGCGGTCGGGGACGAGGGCCGCGCCCTTGCCGTAGCGGTCGGCGACGCCGCCGCGCCGGGCGACGCCCTCGATCTTGAGGCCCTGGTTCTTGTGCAGGTCGGTGAGTTTCATGGGGATCGCTCGTGCGGGAGTGGGGTGCGCCATTTTACGCGGTGCCGGGGCGCCGGCAGTAGAATCGACGCTTCCGACC
>CALEJW010000064.1 GCA_937898635.1 uncultured Pseudomonadota bacterium
AGGCCGACACGAGCTACCCCGTGCCGAAGTACATGTCGCCCGAGACCTGCGCCGGGATACTGCGCAAGGTCCTGCCGGGCGGCGCCTCGCGCGCCGGGCGGCCGGCGAGGCCGCGGCGGCGAGGCTCCCGCGCGGCCTAGGCGGCGCGGCGTTCCGGGAGGGCGAGGGCCACCGGCGCGGGGCGGGCGGTCTTCACGGCCACGCTCGCGGCGAGGCGGGCGATCCAGTCGGAGAACTGCCCGGCCGGTTCGGCCTTGAGTTCGCGGAGCATGCGTTCGACGCGAGCGTTGTTCATGTTCTTTTCCCCCGTTGGTGAGGATGCGGCGCCATTTCCTCACGATCGCCCGGGCGGCACTGTGAGCCACCGCACAAATGGCCCGGCGGCCGGATTTCAGGCGTAATCCGGGCCCCGGCGCCGCCCCGGGGCGGCGGGAAAAGCGCCGGAATTGCGCTCGATCAAGGCGGCCGCGGCCGTTGCGGAACAGCCTCGGTCCAGCGCCACCCGGGTTCCGGATCGGGGCCGGCGTGGACTTCACCCGACTCGCCGAGGGACCTCCGTGACCGCCCATCTCGCCGACCCTGAGCACCACCCCTCCTTCACCCGCGGCGTCTTCCTGGGGGAGATCCGCGAGGACCTCGTCTTTCCCTTCCCGGAGCTCCCGCGGGAGGAGCGCGAGAACCTGGACGCCGTCCTCGCCTCCTTCCGCGCCTGGGCCTCGGCCACCGTGGACTCCTCGCGCCTCGACCGCGAGGGCCGCTTCCCCGACGAGGTGCGCGCCGGCATGGCGGAGCTGGGCATGATGGGGCTCAACATCCCCGAGGAATACGGCGGCTTCGGCGCCTCCGCGCTCCTCTTCAGCCGCGTCTTCGGCGAGGTGGGGACCACGGACGCCGCGCTCGCGGTGTACTTCGGCGCCCACCAGTCCATCGGCTGCAAGGGCATCACGCTCTTCGGCACCGAGGATCAGAAGAAGCGCTGGCTCGCGCCCTGCGCGAGCGGCGAGCGCGTGGCCGCCTTCTGCCTCACCGAGGCCGGCTCCGGCTCGGACGCCCAGGCGATGCGCACCACCGCGACCCCGAGCGCCGACGGCAGCCACTACGTGCTGGACGGCGAGAAGATCTGGATCTCGAACGCGGGCTACGCGGGCGTCTTCACGGTCTTCGCCAAGGTCCCGGTGGAGATCGACGGCAAGGCCAAGCAGCGCGTCACGGCCTTCATCGTCGATGCCCACGCGCCCGGCGTCACGCTGGGCAAGGTCGAGGAGAAGATGGGCATCAAGGCGAGCGACACGCGCACCGTCATGTTCGAGCGCGTGCGCGTGCCCGTGGAGGACCGCCTGGGCGAGGTCGGCGAGGGCTTCCGCATCGCGCTCGAGATCCTCAACTCCGGGCGCCTGGGGCTCGCCGCCGGCTCCTCGCGCGGCGCGCGGCGCATCCTCGACATCGCGCTCGCCTACGCGCGCGAGCGCAAGCAGTTCGGGCGCGCCATCGCCTCCTTCGAGATGATCCAGCGCAAGTTCGCGCTCGCCGCGGCCGACTGCTACGCGGCCGATGCCGGCTGGATGCTCTGCGCCGCGATGGTGGACCGCGGCGGCGTGGACTTCTCCCTCGAGACCGCCGCCTGCAAGGTCTTCGCCTCCGAGCTCTCCTTCCGCGCCGCCTGCGACGCGCAGCAGGTCGCCGGCGGGCTGGGCTACTCGAAGGAGTACCCCTACGAGCAGGCCGTGCGCGACTCCCGCATCATGCTGATCTTCGAGGGCACCAACGAGATCCTGCGCGCCCTCATCGCGCTCTCGGGCCTGCAGCAGCCGGGCGAGCAGCTGAAGGAGCTGGGCCGGGCCTTCCGCGACCCGCTGCGCTCCCTCGGGGCCATCGGCTCCTACATCGGCGGGCGGGTGAAGCGCCAGCTCGTGAAGCCCTGCTTCACGCGCGTGCACCCGGCGCTGCACGACGAGGCCCAGCTCGTGTGCAATGCCGTGCACGACCTCGCGCTCGCCGTGGAGAAGCTCCTCCTCGCGCACGGCCGGGACGTGATCGAGCGCCAGTTCCACCAGGAGCGCCTCGCCAACGCCGCCATCGACATCTATCTCTCCACGGCGACCCTGTCCCGAGCGAGCTGGGCCATCGAAAAGGCGGGCGGGCCGGAGAAGGCCGCGGCCGACCTCGACAACGCGCGGATCTTCATCTCCACCGCGATGCGCCGCACGCGCCGGGCGCTGCGCGCCCTGGAGCACAACCAGGACGCGCGGCTGAAGGCGCTCGCCGAGGGCGCGCTCGAGCGCGGCACGCTCACCGTCGAGACCCCCACCGACGCCTGAGGCCCCGCCCGGGCGACCCCCGGGCACGGCGCTGGCGCCGGCCGGCGTTGTTATGTACCATGCGTTCCATAACCATGGCACGCCCCCGCGAATTCGACCTCGACCAGGTCCTCGAGCGCGCGACCCAGGTCTTCTGGACGCGCGGCTACGAGCACACCTCCGTGGACCAGCTCTGCGAGGCGACGGGGCTCGGGCGCTCGAGCCTGTACGGGGCCTTCCGCGACAAGCGCGGGCTCTACGTGGAGGCGCTCGCGCGCTACGAGGAGGGCTCGGTGGAGCGCATCCGCGCCGCGCTCCACGGCCGGCCCATCCGCGAGGGCCTCGCGGGCTTCCTCTCCGGCCTCGTGGAGTCGATCGTGGCCGGCCCGGGCCGGCGCGGCTGCTTCATCGGCAACTGCGCCGCGGAGCTCGCGCGCCTGGACCGCGTGGCCGCCGCCCGCGTGCGCCGCAGCCTCGCGCGCATCGAGGCGGAATTCGCCGCCGCGTTCGCCGCGGCGAGATCGCGCGGCGAGATCGCGAAGGAGGCCGACCCGGCCGCCCTCGCCCGCTTCATCACCGCCGGCATCCAGGGCCTTCGCCTCGTCGGCAAGGCGAACCCGGACCGGCAATCGCTCGGGGACGTCGCGGCGACGATGCTGCGCTGCCTCGATTCCCCACCCCTGCCGCAAGGACGCAAGCCATGCCCATGAACTTCAAGCCCCGCCAGCCCGTCCCCGCCCTGGAGCTCGCCACCCTCGGCGGCGGGCGCTTCTCGCTCGCCGCGCAGAAGCCCGCGCAATTCACGATGCTCGTCTTCTACCGGGGCTACCACTGCCCCGTGTGCCGCAAGTACCTCTCCGAGCTCGACGGCATGCTCGGCGAATTCGACCGCCGCGGCGTGACGACGCTCGCGGCGAGCAGCGATACCGAGGAGCGCGCGCGGATGGCCCGCGACGAATGGGGCCTCGGGAAGCTCCCGATCGGCTACGGCATGACGATCGGTACGGCGCGCGAGTGGGGGCTCTTCGTCTCCACGAGCCGCGGCAAGACCTCGACGGGGGTCGAGGAGCCGGCGCTCTTCTCCGAGCCGGGCCTCTTCCTCGTGCGCCCCGACGGCACGCTCTACTGGGCCAACGTCTCGACGATGCCCTTCGCCCGCCCGCACTTCGGCGAGATCGCGCAGGCCATCGACTTCGTGGTGAGCAAGGACTATCCCGGACGCGGCGAGGCCTAGCCTCT
>CALEJW010000065.1 GCA_937898635.1 uncultured Pseudomonadota bacterium
GTCGCGCGCCGCGAGGTGTTCGCGTGGGCGATGTACGACTTCGCCAACTCGGGCTACACGACGGTGGTGCTCACGGCGGTGTTCAACGCCTACTTCGTCTCCACCGTCGCGGGCAACGCCCCGTGGGCGACCTTCGCGTGGACCGTCGCCCTCGGCGTCTCCTACGCGATCGTGATGGCCGCGGGCCCCGTGCTGGGGGCGTGGGCGGACGCGCACGCGGCGAAGAAGCGCGCGCTCGCGGCGACCACGGCGGTGTGCGTCGCGGGCACGGCCCTCCTCGCGGGCGCGGGCCCCGGCGACGTCGCCTGGGCGGTCGCGTTCATCATCGTCTCGAACGTCGCCTACTCGCTGGGCGAGAACCTCAACGCCGCCTTCCTCACGGAGCTCGCGCGCCCGGCCGCCCTCGGCAAGGTGTCGGGCTGGGGCTGGAGCCTCGGCTACTTCGGCGGGATCCTCGCGCTCGCCGCGAGCCTCGCCTGGGTGATGAGCGCGCCCGCGCGGGGCGCCACGGCCGCGCAGTCCGTGCCGGGCACGATGCTCCTCACGGCGGGGATCTTCGCCCTCGCCTCCCTCGTCACCTTCGCCCTGCTGCGCGAGCGCGCGGTGCCCGTCCCCGCCGCCGCGCGCCAGTCGCACGCCCTCGCCCGCCTCGCGCGCACGGCCCGGGAGGCGGCGGGGTACCGCGACCTCCTCGCGGTCTTCGCCTGCGGCGTCTTCTACCAGGCGGGGGTCGCGACCGTCATCGCGCTCGCGGCGATCTACGCCGAGCAGGTGATGGGGTTCGGGACGCGCGACACGATCCTGCTGGTCATCGCGGTGAACGTCACCGCGGCGCTCGGCGCCTTCGGCTTCGGCTACCTGCAGGACCGCATCGGCAAGGTGCGCGCGCTGCGCTACACGCTCTACGCGTGGATCCTCATGGTGTGCGTGGCCTACTTCGGCACCACGGCGGCGGTCTTCTGGGTCGCGGCCAACCTCGCGGGGATCGCCATGGGATCGTCGCAGTCGGCGGGGCGCGCGCTGGTGGCCTACTTCTCGCCACCCGAGCGCAGCGGCGAGTTCTTCGGCCTGTGGGGCGTGGCCACGCGCCTCGCCTCGATCCTCGGGCCGGTCACCTACGGCGCGGTCACCTGGGCCACGGGCGGCAACCACCGCCTCGCGATCCTGGTGACCGGCCTCTTCTTCGTCGTGGCGATCTTCTTCCTCGCCGCGGTGGACGAGCGCCGCGGGCATGCCGCCGCGCGGCCGGCCGGCGACGGAGCGACGCCATGAATCCCCTCTTCCTCTCCCACGGCGCGCCGACGCTCGCGCTCGCGAACAATTTCTTCACCCACACCTGGTCGGAGCTCGCCGTCGTGAGCGGGCGCCCGCCCGCGATCCTCGTGGTCTCCGCGCACTGGGACACGCCGGCGCCCGCCGTGACCACGGGAGAGCGGCTCGCGACGATCCACGACTTCCACGGCTTTCCCGCCGAGCTCTACCGCGTGCGCTACGAGCCGCCCGGGTCGCCGGCGCTCGCCGCGCGCGTGGGCGAGCTCCTCGGCGCCGCGGGCCACGCGGCGAGCGCCGACGCGCACCGCGGCATCGACCATGGCGGCTGGGTGCCGCTGCGCTGGATGTACCCGGACGCCGACATTCCCGTGGTCCAGCTCTCGGTGCAGTCGGCCCTCGGGCCGGCCCACCACCTCGCGGTGGGCCGGGCGCTCGCGCCGCTCGTCGCGGAGGGCGTCCTCGTGCTCGGCTCCGGCGGCATCGTGCACAACCTCGGCGACCTGGACTGGAACCGGCGCGCCGACGAGCCCTTCGCGTGGGCGGCGACCTTCAACGAATGGATGGCCGCGAAGGCCGCGGCCGGCGATCAGGACGCCCTCGCGGACTACCGGCGGCTCGCCCCGGACGCGCGCCGGGCGCATCCGACGGAGGAGCACCTCGTGCCCTTTTTCGTCGCCTTGGGCGCCGGGGGATTCCCGGCCCGCCGCATGTCGCTGGGACTCGACATGGGTTCCCTCGGCATGGACTGCTACGCCTTCGGCTGAGGCCAGACCGTCTCCTCGGAAAAGCCCAGCTCGGCGAGCTCCGCCGCTCGCAGGTCCGCCTCGTTGGCGCAGAAGAACTCGTCGAGCTGCGGCGGCGCCACCGCCGTCCCGGCGAGCATCGCGTGGGCCTGCCCGCGGTGGTGGACCTGGTGCCCGAAGACGTGCGCGAGCAGGCGGTGCATCGCTTCCTCGACGCGCCCCTTGCGGCGCAGGAGCGCCACGGGCCGCTCGAGGTCCGCGGGACCCAGGGACTCGCACAGGGCGATGAAGCGCCGGTCCACGGCGCGCTGCGCGGGGGCGAGCGCGGCCACGGTCTCGAAGGGCTGCTCCGGTTCGTAGAAGCTGGCGAGGTCCGGGTGGGGCTCGCGACCGGCCATCGCGCGCTCCATCGCGTCGGCGTACATCCAGTCCACCGTGACGATGTGGTTGAGCGTCGCCTTCAGGGACGGAAAGAAGCTCGTGCGGGGGGCCGCGAAGTCCTCAGGCGACAGCGCCGCGCAGGCCTTGAGGAGCCGGTGGTTGGCCCAGGCGTTCTGGTAGGCCCAGGCCGCGAGGTGACGCTGGAGGGTGATCACGGGGCCGATCTTCGGCCATCCCGGGGGATGGGGGCAAGGCGGGGCCGCGGCCGCCCCCATTGCCCCCATCGCCCCAAAAGCCCGATCATGTCGGCCATGGCCTCGCCCCCCTCCCCGCCGCCCGTCCGCAAGCGGACGCTCTACGACATCCTGGGCGTGAGCCAGGACGCGAACGCGATCGACATCGGGATCGCCTACAAGGCGAGGGTCGCGGGCCTCGAGCGCAACCCCGGCGCGGATCCCAACGAGGTGAACCTCGTCCACGAGGCCTACCACGTCCTGTGCATGCCCAACGAGCGGGCGGCCTACGACGCGAAGCTCATCAGCATGGCCGAGAAGGCCGCGGCCCGGGCCTCCGCCCAGAGCCCCGATCTCGTGGTCGAGCCCGACGAGGGGGACGAGCCCCCGGTCTGGAAGAACAAGTACGTCCTCACCGGCGGGGCGCTGCTGCTCGCCTTCATCGCCTTCTGGATGGCGCGCTCCCCGTCCAGGGCCCCCGAGCCGAAGATCGTCGCCCAGCGCGAGCTCCGGCCCGAGGCCCAGGCGCCCATCGCCCAGGCGCCGGTCTCCCCCGTCCTCGCCCCGCGGACCGCCGAGGACCTCTTCGCCGACCTCTCGCGCAGCACGGCCCGCATCACCGCCTACGACGTCTCCGGGCGCGCCGTCGGCCTCGGCAGCGGGGTCGTCACGGGCATCGGCACCGTGGTCACCAACTGCCACGTGGCCGCGGCCGGGGGAAACCTCACGGTGAAGGTGGGCGGCGAGCAGTTCTCGGCGAGCGTCGAGGTCGCCGACGAGGAGTACGACCTGTGCCGCCTGTCGGTCCTGGGCCTCACGGCACCGGCCGTGAACGTCGGCTCCGCCCAGTCGCTCAAGACCGGGCAGAAGGTCTACGCCATCGGCGCGCCGCAGGGGCTCGACCTCACCATCAGCGACGGCATCGTCTCGGGCATGCGCGAGCTCCCGCAGGGCCGCGTGATCCAGACCACCGCGCCCATCTCGCCCGGCTCCTCGGGCGGGCCGCTCTTCGACGCGTTCGGGCGGCTGGTGGGCATCATGACCTTCCAGCACCGCTCCGGGCAGAACCTCAACTTCGCGGTGCCCGCCGACTGGATCGCCGGCATGCGCTCGCGAAGCGCGACCAACCCGCTGCCGGAGGCGATGTCGCGCTCGCTGGCGCCGAACTAGGCCGAACGGATCCGAAGCTCTTCAGGACGGAAGGTCCGACCTCGCGGATGGCTTCCGGAACGAGCTTCATGACGCGAGCTCGTTGTCCCGATGAAACAGGCGGTACAGCACCGGCAGCACCAGCAGCGTCAGGATCGTGGAGGAGAGGATTCCTCCGATCACCACGGTTGCAAGCGGCCGTTGCACCTCGGCGCCGGTGCCCACGTTGAGCGCCATCGGCAGGAAGCCGAGGCTCGCGACCAATGCGATCATCAGCACCGGGCGCAATCGCGTGAGCGTGCCTTCCACGATGGCTTCATCGATGGCCGTCCCCTGTGCCCGCAGGTCCCGGATGCAGGAGACGATCACCAAACCCGTCAGGACCGCCACGCCCGAAAGCGTGATGAAGCCGATCCCCGCCGAAATGGAGAGCGGGATGTCGCGAATCCACAGGGCAGCCACTCCGCCCGTCAGCGCGAGGGGCACCCCGCTGAACACGAGGGCGGCGTCCCTGGCCGAGCCGAAGGTCATGAACAGCAGGCCGAAAATGAGCGCGAGCGACAGGGGAACGACCACCTGCAGGCGCCTGGCGGCCGAGGCCAGTTGCTCGAACGTGCCGCCGTAGCTCAGCCAGTAGCCTTCCGGAAGCTGGATCCCGGCCTGGACTCGCTCCTGGACCTCGGCGATGAAGGAGCCCAGGTCGCGACCCCGCACGTTCGCCGTCACCACGATGCGACGCTTGCCGTTCTCGCGGCTGATCTGGTTCGGGCCGGGCGCCACCTCGAACCGCGCAATCTCCCCCAGCGCCACGTAGCTCGCCCTCGCTTCCCCGCCATCGGCGGCCCTGCCCCCGAGCGGCAGGAGGACGGGCAGGCGCTTCATGGCCTCCACGTCCTCGCGCAGGCGCTCGGGCAAGCGAACCAGCAGGTCGAAGCGCCGGTCCCCCTCGAACACCTGCCCGGCCTGCTTGCCGCCGACCGCGACCTCGATCACTTCCTGCACGTCGGCGACGTTGAGCCCGTAACGCGAAATCCGGGAACGGTCGATGTGAACCGTGAGCATCGGCAGCCCGGTGACCTGTTCCACCTTGACGTCGGCCGCGCCGGGTATCCGCTCGAGCAGTTCGGCGATCTCCTCGCCGCTCTTCAGGAGCCGGTCCAGGTCGTCGCCGAAGACCTTCACGGCGACATCGCTTCGAACGCCCGAGATGAGCTCGTTGAACCGCATCTGGATCGGCTGGGTGAACTCGTAGTTGTTGCCGGGGATCTTCTCGACCGCCTCCTGGATCGCGCGTGCGAGGTCGGCCTTGCTTCGCGAGGGATCCGGCCACTCGGCGGCGGGCTTGAGCATCACGAAGTTGTCGGCGACGTTCGGCGGCATGGGATCGGTGGCGATCTCGGCGGTGCCGATCTTCGCGAAGACCTTGTCGACTTCCGGGAAGGCCTTGATGCGGCCCTCGAGCTGCTTCTGCATCTCGATCGCCTGGGAAAGACTGGTGCCCGGTATGCGCAACGCGTGCAGGGCGATGTCGCCTTCGTCCAGGCTGGGCACGAACTCCGCCCCCATCCGGGTGGCGACGAGCGCGCTCAGGGCCACCATGACCCCCGCGGCTGCCACGGTCGGAATCCGGTTTCGAAGAACGAGATCCAGCGCCGGCCGATACGCCCTTCGCGCCCACTGCATGGCGCGATTCTCCCTTTCCTCGACGCGCCCGGTGACGAAGAGCGCGATCGCCGCGGGCACGAACGTGACCGACAGGATGAGCGCCCCCAGGAGCGCGACGACCACCGTGAACGCCATGGGGTGGAACATCTTTCCCTCCACGCCGGTCAGCGTGAAGATCGGGATGTTCACCAGCGCCACGACGATCACGCTCACCAGGCTGGGCTTGAACACCTCGCGCGTGGCTTCGAACACCACCTCGAAGCGCTCGCCCCGCTCCAGGAGCCGCGCGAGACGGTGCTGCTCCAGCGCCAGCCTGCGCAGGCAGTTCTCAGCGATGATCACCGCGCCGTCCACGATCAGGCCGAAGTCCAGCGCGCCCAGGCTCATCAGGTTGGCGCTCACCTTGTTCTCCACCATGCCGGTGATGAGGAAGAGCATGGAAAGCGGGATCACCGCCGCGGTGAGAAGGGCCGCGCGCCAGTTGCCGAGAAGCGCGAGCAGCACGGCGACCACCAGGACTGCGCCCTCCAGCAGGTTTTTCGAGACGGTGGCAATGGTCTTGTCCACCAGGGTCGTGCGGTCGTAGACCGTCTTCGCCACGACACCCTGCGGAAGGCTGCGGTTGACCTGGACGAGCTTCGCCCCGACACGCTGCGACACCGTTCGGCTGTTCTCGCCCATGAGCATGAAGACCGTGCCCAGCACCACTTCCTTGCCGTTCTCGGTAGCCGCGCCGGTGCGCAATTCCTTGCCGAGCAAGACTTCGGCGACGTCCTTGACCCGGATCGGCACGTCGCGCTCGGTCCGGATGACGATGTCGCGGATCTCGTCGAGAGTCGCCACCTGGCCGGGCGCCCGAACCAGGTACTGCTCGCCGCTCTTCTCGATGTAGCCGGCGCCGACGTTGGCGTTGTTCCGGGCCAGCGCTTCGAGCACGTCGTGGAAACTCAGGCCGTAGGCGATCAGCTTGGCGGGGTCGGGCGCGACCTGGAACTGCTTGAGGTATCCGCCGATGGTGTTGATCTCCGTGACGCCGGGAATGTTGCGCAGCTGGGGGCGCACGATCCAGTCCTGGATGGTCCGCAGGTCGGTCGAGGTGTATTCGGTCCCGTCCGCCTTCCTCGCTCCCTCGCGGGGCTCGACGGTCCACATGAATATCTCGCCCAAGCCGGTCGCGATGGGCCCCATGGAAGGCTCGACGCCGGTCGGCAGCGTTTCCCGCACTTCCTGAACGCGCTCGTTGATGAGCTGCCGGGCGAAATAGATGTCCGTGCCGTCCTCGAAGATCACGGTCACCTGCGACAGGCCGTAGCGGGAGAGCGACCTTGTCTCGCGAAGATGAGGCAAGCCGGCCATGGCCGTCTCGATGGGAAACGTGATGCGCTGCTCCGCCTCCAGCGGCGAGTAGCCCGGCGCCTCCGTGTTGATCTGGACCTGGACATTGGTGATGTCGGGCACGGCGTCGATGGGCAGACGCTGGTAGTTGTAGGCGCCCAGCGCGCCCATGCCCAGCACGGCCAGGAGCACGAGCCAGCGCTGGTGGATCGCGAAGCGAAGGATCCCTTCGAGCATGTTCTCGTTCCCCGTCAGACGGCGGCGTCGCCGCGTTCGTCGGTGTGGATGCGAACGACCTCGGTCGCCTCGCACACGGAAATGACGCCGTCACCCGGCAGCCCGGTATGGGCGCTTTGCCGGATGGTCTCCACGATCGCGGGCGCCTGCCCGTCCGAACAAAGGATGAGGAGCACGGTCTTGTCCTGGGCATCCATGTCCCGCTCCGTCGGGTGGTAGGCGTGCCCGGAGGCGCGGCCGCGGCCGAAGCCCTGCGCGCGCAGGAGCGTCATGCCCGGAAAACTCGCAAGCGCATGCAGGGCGTGCTCCACCTTCGTGAGCATGTGCGGCTGGATGATGGCGGTGATCTGTTTCATGGTCGTCTCCTCAGTGGTCGTGGCTCGCGCCGGCCTTGCCCAGGTCCGCCTTCAGGACGAAGCTGCCCGTCGCGGCGTAGGGCGTGCCCGGCGGTAGTCCTCCCAGGATCTCCACCAGCTTTCCGTCGCTGCGTCCGAGTTCCACCGGACGCGCCTCGAAGACCTCGCCGAACCGGCCGAAGACGATCTTCCCGTCGCGATGGCCCTGGATCGCGTCGACCGCGACCGCGACGGGCACTTCCGTCTCCTCCTGCACGAGATCGACCGAGACGAAAAGCCCGGGCCGCCAGCTCCGCTCCGGATTCGGCAAAGTCACGCGCGCCTTCGCCGAACGCGTCTGCTCCCCGATCAGAGATCCCACGTAGGAAACCGTTCCGGCCGCCTGGGCGTCGAGGGCGCTCGCGCGCACGACGACCTTCTGGCCGAGCCTGACGCTGGCGAGGTCCTTGGGATAGATCGTCATTTCCGCCCATACGGTGGATAGGTCGGAGATGGTGAAGATGCTGGCGTCTTCCTTCACGGCCTCGCCGACCCCGAGGTGCTTCTCCGTCACCACGCCGTCGATCGGCGAGCGGATCTCGTAGTGCGTCAACGCGCCAGCATCCGAACGCATCACCCCCTCGTGCGTGAGTCCCAGCGCGATCAGCTTCTGCTCCGCGTTCCGGTGCGCGATCTGAGCCTCGGCTAGGGCCTGCCGGCTCGCGAGATAGTCCTGGCGCGCGGAGACCTTTTCCTCCCACAGCCGCTTCTCCCTCTCGAAGTTCTCGAGCGCGAGCTCCAGCCTGCCCTGCGAGGCGAGGTGCTCGCTCTTGAGATCCGCGAGCATCTGGCTTTCCAGGACCGCCAGCAGTTCGCCCTTCCTCACCGCATCGCCCAGGTTCCTCGCCGAGCGCGTCACGACTCCCGCGAGTCGCGGAACCACATGGGCCACGCGGTCCTGATTGAACTGGATTTCGCCCTGGAGCTGGAGCGTGGACCGGATTCTCGCCGGTCCGGCGACTCGCACTTCGATGCCGGCCGCTTTCGCCATCGCGTCATCCATGGAAACCCGCCCTTCCGATTGCTCGTAGGTCCAGCGGTAGGCCCTGCCCTGTCGTTCCGCGGCGATGTCCACGCGGAACGAGTGGGGCTCGGCGACGACCTGGATGCCGCGAAGGAAGTCCTTCTCCTTGCGAAAGGCGATGGTCTCCGGCTTCGCTCCCAACCGCCCGAGCGTCACCTGGAGGTTCACGCCGGCCGGATCGATGGGCCTGGCCTTTTCATAGACGTAGGCCCGGAACTCCGGCGGCACGCCCTGCTCGAAAATGGAGAGCTCGATGGCGAAATCTCCGCTGGACAGGAGCCGCCCGCCGCGCGGTCCCTTGGCAACCTCTTCCTTCCCGTGGTCTTTGCCGTCCTCGGCGTGAGATTCGTTTCCCCCTCCATGGCCTTGGGCAGTCGTCGAATGACGCGGCCAGAGGACGATCGACAATCCCGCGACAATCCCGGCCGCCACGATTCCTGCCGTGAGCCACACGCTTCGGTTCTTCATCGCCTGCTTCTCCTTCATGGCTTGCTCCGGTTGTCGGACGACGGATTCAGCGGCCCGCCCACCAGACGCTCGATCTCGCTCACGCCCCGCTGCCCGTCGGCCAGGGCGCGCAGGTACTGGGTTTGCGTCTGGAAGAGCGTGCGCTGCGCATCCAGCACGTCGAGAAAGCCGAACTTCCCCAGCTCGTACCCCGTCGCGGCCGCCTCGAAGGCGCTCCTCGCTCCGGGAAGCAGCGTGGCGCGAAGCACCTCGATCTCCCGGATGATCGCGGCCAGTCGCTCGTAGGCTTGCGAAAGCTCGGCGAGCAGGCGGCTTTCCTCGGCCCGGTACTCGTCGCCCGCCTTTGCCAGCCGACGGCTCGCTTCCAGGATGGCGCCCCGGTTGCGGTCGAACAGCGGAAGCGGAATGGAAACGCCGACGGACCAGGCGCGGTCGTCGAACTGACTGAACCGCGTGACTCCCGCCGTGACCGTCACGTCGGGAAACGCTTTCGCGCTCTCCACGTCGAGACCGGCGCGTCGCCGCGCCACCTCGCTCGACCATCTGGCGAGCCCCGGATTGTCCCGCACCCGGCCGGAAAGATGGTCCCAGGCCGGCAATTGCAAGGGGCCTTCCAGGTCGCCGACCGCCCTTTCGAAGCGCGGATCGGGGTTCGCCCACAGCGCGCCAAGCGCCCTGCGCGCCGCGTTGAGTTCCCGTGTCGCCTGTTCGAGTTCCACTCCCGCCCCGGCCTGGGCGAGCCGCGCCTTGGTCTCCTCCACGGGCGAGACCTTGCCCGCCTGCACGCGCTTGGCGACTGTATCGCCGACCTGTCGCGCCAGTTCCAGCGACTCTTCCGCAAGGGCCCTACGCTGCTGCGCCTCAAGCAGATCGACGAAGCGCTGGGCGGCCTGCGCTGCGAGCTCGATTCGCCTGGCTTCGTAGTCCCAGGCCGCCAGGTCGCGGCTGGCAACGGCGACGCCCTGGCGCGCTCCGCGCTTGCCTCCCAGTTCGACCAGCTGGCCGATCTGGATCGTCGTGCTGCGGTCTCCGGCCTCCGCCTTCCTGGCGTTGCGAAGGTTGTCGGCCGTGACGTCCAAGACAGGGTTGGGAAGCGCGCCCGCCTGGGAGGCCGCCGCTTCCGCGGCCTCGCGTTCCTTCGTGAACGCGGCGAGCGAGGGATTTCGGTCGAACGTGAGCGCCAGCGCGTCGCGCAGCGTCAATTGCGCAGGCTCGGCGAGCCCCCGGGAGGGTTCCGCCCCGCGGCCGGGGACCTGAAGGCGCAAGTCCTGGGCGCTCGGTGCGAAGGGCCATGCGGCGGCCCAGATGGAAAGGATCGTTGTCGGTGCGTGCTTCCACCAGCGACGGGGGAAACCCGTTGCGGCGGACGCGACGCGAGCGCGTGCCGTGGTCATGCGTGCTCCTTCTCTAGCGAGCCGCGCGGGGCGAAAGGGCGCCCCGCGATCGGCTAGGTTCGGACTGGCTTGGGGCTAGAGCAGGAGCGTGCGGGGAGGACGGTCGATTCTTTCGGCGAAGCCTCGGGGAGAGGCCGCGAGGTGCGCGGTCGGGGGACCTTCTTCAAGATCGGGCAAATGAAAGCTCACGGATTCGCCGACGTTCCCGACAAGGTGCCCCAGGACGTGTCCCGCACACCCTTCGTGATGGTGCGCATCGCTTCCGGGAAGGCGATCCATGCCGGCGCCGCAGACCGCGTCGCGCGTGGCATCCACCTCGTTGACGTGGCATTCGTGCGAACCCCGCGCCGTGGCCGCCTCCCATGCGAAAGAGGGGGTGAGCACCGTCGACAGGAACACGGCGAGAAGAAGCGCGGCAATCGTTCTTGCGGATCTGAGCACGCGCCGGAGTATACACGCGTCGGCATCCGCCCGACACGAGCGCAAGGCGGCCGCCGAGCATGAAATCCGGGCCGCTCCCATGGATATTTTCCGCCATCTGGCCAAGAATCCGACCCATGATGATTCCCGTCCTGGCAGCCGAGCCCTCCGTGTTCTGGCTCCGGAAGGGAGCAGGCACGAGGTCTTTCTTGGCCGCGGCAGTCCTTGGCCCTCGTCGGATCGCGGCCCTCGTTTCTCTCGCGATCGCGCTCGCCGTCGCGGGCTGCGGACGCGGCGCCGACGCACCGGCCG
>CALEJW010000066.1 GCA_937898635.1 uncultured Pseudomonadota bacterium
TTAAGGCACCGGTCTTGAAAACCGGCAACGGGGCAACCCGTTCGTGAGTTCGAATCTCACACCCTCCGCCACCGCCCGCCGCGCGCTACTCCGGAATGCGATAGCCGTCTTTCCGGAACAGGTGCAGGCAGGCGTCGACGACGGCCTCGTCGTAGGCCACGCCACGGCCGCGCTCGATCTCGTCGAGCGCCTTGTCCACGCCCAGGCTCGCGCGGTAGGGCCGGTGCGTGGACATCGCCTCCACCACGTCGGCCACCGCGAGGATGCGCGCCTCCGGCAGGATGTCCGCGCCCGTGAGCCCGCGAGGGTAGCCGCTGCCGTCCATGCGCTCGTGGTGCTGCAGCGCGATCTCCGCCACGGGCCAGGGGAAGTCCACGTTCCGCAGGATGTCGTGGCTCGCCTGGGAGTGGTTCTTGACCAGGGAGTACTCGATCGGGCTCAGGCGTCCGGGCTTGGAGAGGATCTCCGCGGGAATCGTGATCTTGCCGATGTCGTGCAGGTAGCCCGCGACCCGCAGGCCCTCGCGGCGGTCCGCGTCGAGGCCCATCCGCTCGCCGATCGCGACCGCGATCGCGGCCACGCGGCGCTGGTGGCCCGCGGTGTAGGGGTCGCGCATCTCGCCCATCATCGTGGCCATCTCGACCGTGCTCATGATCGCGGCCTCGAGCTGGTCCAGGTGGCGGCGGACCTCGGCTTCGGCGCGCGCCGTTTCCGAGACGTCGATCACCGTCCCGATGATCGCGGGCCGCCCCTCGTGCCCGGAGAGCGCGCCGGTCACGTCCATCACGATCTCGCGGCCGTCCTTGCGCAGGGCCCTGCGCTTGTAATGGAAGCTGCGCGCCCCGCCCGACAGCAGCCGCTCGCGGTTGTCGCGCATCATCCGGTGCTCGGACTCCGGCGCCGTCGCGAGGGGGTCCGTCGCCTGCAGCTCGGCCGGGGAGTCGTAGCCCAGGATCTCGGCGAAGCGCGGGTTGGCGTAGACGAAGCGCTCGTCCTGGAGGACGTAGATGCCGGCGAGGGAGTTCTCGACGAGGCCCCGGTAGCGGGCCTCCGCCGCGAGCAGCTCCTCCTGGGCACGCTTGCGCTCGGTGATCTCCTGGAAGGTGCCGGCCACGCGTGCGATGCGCCCGTCGGCTCCCGGCTCCGGGGAGGAGCGCTGGCGCAGCCAGCGCGTCGCGCCCTCCACGACCACGCGATGCTCGAAGTCGCTCGGCTCGCTGGCGAGCGCGCTCCTCAGCTTGCGCCGGACCATGGCGACGTCGTCGGCGTGGACGTGACGCAGGAACTCGTCGAGGTCCCCCGGGGGCGACTTGCCGGCCCGGCCGATCATCTCCAGGGCCTGGGCCGACCAGCGCAGCCTGCCGCGCGCCGGCTCCCAGACCCAGCTGCCGACCCGGGCGATGGACTGGGCGCGATTGAGGTCCGCCTCCCGGCTCGCCAATTCCGCGGTGCGCCGCTCGACGAGTGCCTCGAGGCCCGTCTGGTGGGTCCGCAGGTCGAGGAGCAGCTTCGCCACCAACGCGAGGAGCACGCTCAGCGCGAGTCCCAGCGCGACCTTCCCCGCGAGGCCGCGATAGTCGAACCAGCCATTCGCGGGCGCGATGGCCAGCACCCACTTCGCGCCGGGAAGCTTCACTTCGCGCTCCACGGGTTCGACGAGGGCGGCGGTCGTCGATTCGGAGACGACCGACCTCCGTCCGGTGTCGGGGTCGATGCGCCAGAGCCGGTGCCAGTAGTCGTCGTCGAGCACCGGGCCCAGCCGCGCAGGCGTCAGCGCGTCGGCCAGGCGCATCACCACGATGGCGAAGCCCCAGAAATAACGATTGCCCGCGTCGTCCACCATGAAAATCGGCCTGCGGCCGACGATGCCCTCGCCGCCCTGTCGAAGGGTGAGGGGCCCGGCGAGGGAAAAGGACCCCGTATCCCGCGCCGCGCGGGCCGCGCGCCCGCGGTCGGGGTCGTTCAGCAGGTCCGTGCCGAGCGTCATCTCGTTGCCGGAGAGCGGTGCCACGCTGGCCACGACGCCCCGGGGGGCGAGCTGGAACGCGATCGCGTTGGGGTAGGACCTCGCGAGTTCCGGGCCGACCTTGCCCAGGTCCGGGACCCGGCCCTTCGCTTCACGAACCATCAGCTCCAGGGCGATGGTGGCCGACATGGTGTTCGAGATCTCCGCGCCCAGCGCGTCGGCATGCTCGCGGGCGTGATCGGAGGCGAGGGCGCGCGCGAGTTCGAGGCGATCCTGCTCGATGCGCCACACGGTGCTCGCCGCCGTCGCCAGGGCCAGCAGGAAGACGCCGGACGCGATCAGCCAGGCGCGATGGCGATGGCCGGAAGGCAAGGGAAGGAGCATCGTGTTCAAGGTGGGCCCGGTCGGAAACGGTCAGGGTGATTGTGCCCGCAATCCCGACTAGAATGCCCGGACGAGTTGCAGGCGTAATGCGCGCCAGCGTGGCGCACGGACGCCGACACCCCGGAGGAACCCGAAGATGCGCCGATTCGTGACCCTGATCGCCCTCGCGGCAGCCCTTCCGGCCGCCGCGCAGGACAGCAAGTCGTGGCTGGAGTCGCAGGGCCTCGAGGCGAGCGCCACGAAGGAGTTCCAGGAATTCGAGGCCGTCGTCGCCCGGGCGAAGGGCGCGGCCGATGCCGCCGCCGCGGAGGAAAGAGTGGTGGTCTTCCGGCAGGGCAAGCCCGTGTGGCAGTCGAACGCCAAGGACAAGCCCGAGACCCCCGAGCGCTACACGCTGCACGCCCTCGGGCGCGATTTCGACGGCAGCGGCCAGCCGCAGTTGCACTTCTCCGGCTTCACCGGCGGCGCGCACTGCTGCACGACGCACTACGTCTACCGCCTGAAGCCGCAGGTGCGGCGCCACGCGGCGTACCCGGCGAACAACGTGGGCGGCACCGACTTCATCGACCTGCCCGGGCGCAAGACCCCGGTGATGATCACCGCGGACGATTCGACCGCGAACGTCTTCGCGCCGTTCTCCAACTCCTACTTCCCGCTGGTGATCCTCGAGGTGAGCCCGAAGGGCCGCTTCCAGTTCGCCCAGGACCTCATGCGCACGCGCCTGCCCGGCATGGCGCCGCCCGTCTGCGCCCAGCCCGCGGCGACGGCCAACCCCTGGCTCAAGGAGCGCTGCGCCGAGTTCACGGGGGCCGCGCGCAAGGCGCGATCCGGCGACATCCAGGACAAGCTGCGCGAGATCAAGCGCGAGCGCTCGGCGGACAAGATCAAGTGGGAGGACTACGTCGCCACGGGCGTCCTCTCGGCGGTCGCGGCGGAGATGAACCGCTACGCCTACACGGGCTTCGCCGCGGCGGGCATGAACTGGCTCGACAGCGTCTGGCCGGGCAACGACCGGGTGAAGGTGGCCTTCCTGCAGAAGCTCCGGGAGTCGCGCGCGAAGAGCGTCTTCGCCGAGGACCTGCGCGTCCTCGCCACCGACACCCGCTAGCGCGCGGGCAGCGGCGGCCGCGGCCGATGGTGCACTGCACCATCGACGCCCGTCCGGGTTAAAATGGCGACTTTGCCCGTCTCCCCCGCAGGATCTCCCGTGTCCCTCATCGTCCAGAAGTACGGCGGCACCTCCATGGGCAGCCCCGAGCGCATCCGCGAGGTCGCGCGCCGTGTCGAGCGCTTCGCGAAGGAAGGCCACAAGCTCGTGGTCGTGGTCTCGGCCATGTCCGGCGAGACCAACCGCCTCCTCGCCCTCGCGAAGGAGGTGAATCCCGAGCCCGACCCCCGCGAGATCGACGTGATCGCCTCCACGGGCGAGCAGGTGTCCATCGGGCTCCTCGCGCTCGCCCTGCACCGCCTGGGCGTCAAGGCGAGGAGCTACACCGGCTTCCAGGTGCGCATCCTCACCGACGACGCCTACTCCAAGGCGCGCATCCTCGCGATCGACGAGGACAACATCCGCCGCGACCTCGCCGCGGGCAACGTCGTGATCGTCGCCGGCTTCCAGGGCGTCGACGAGAAGGGCAACATCACCACGCTCGGCCGCGGCGGTTCCGACACCACGGGCGTGGCCCTCGCCGCGGCGCTCTTCGCCGACGAGTGCCAGATCTACACGGACGTGGACGGGGTCTACACCACGGACCCGCGCATCGTCCCCGAGGCGCGGCGCCTGGACACGATCACCTTCGAGGAGATGCTGGAGCTCGCCTCGCTGGGGTCGAAGGTCCTGCAGATCCGCAGCGTGGAATTCGCCGGCAAGTACCGCGTGAAGCTCCGGGTGCTCTCGTCGTTCACCGACGTGAACTCGACCGACATGGGCACCCTCATCACCTTCGAGGAAGACCAGGACATGGAACAGGCCATCATCAGCGGCATCGCCTTCAACCGGGACGAGGCCAAGATCACCGTGGTGGGCGTGCCCGACAGGCCCGGCATCGCCTTCGCGATCCTCGGCCCCGTCGCCGAAGCCAACATCGACGTGGACATGATCATCCAGAACGCCTCCATCGAGGAGATGACGGACTTCTCCTTCACCGTGCACCGCAACGACTTCAAGCGGGCGATGGACATCCTCACGAACTCGGTGAAGCCCGCCATCGGCGCGCGGGCCGTCGTGGGAGACGACCACATCGCCAAGGTCTCGCTCGTGGGGATCGGCATGCGCACCCACGCGGGGATCGCCTCCAAGATGTTCCGCACGCTCGCCGACGAGCGCATCAACATCCAGATGATCTCCACCTCCGAGATCAAGACCTCGGTGGTGGTGGACGAGAAGTACGTCGAGCTCGCCGTTCGCGTGCTGCACAAGGCCTTCGAGCTGGAAAAGCCCGCGGCCGAGGAACCGATGAAGAAGGCTTGAGCGCGACTCCCGCCGGCCCCGCGCGCGCGGACGCGACTCCCGCCCCCGCGCACCCCACGAAGGAAGCCCTGCCCATGAAGCGATTCCTCGCCGCCCTCGCCATGACCCTCGCCACGCAAGCGCTCGCCGAATCCGACGATCCCTACCTCTGGCTCGAGGACATCGGCGGGGAGAAGGCCATGGAATGGGTGAACGGGCAGAACGGGAAGAGCCGCCCGCTGGTGGAGAAGGAGCCCGGCTTCGCGCCGCTGCTCGACAAGTTCACCGAGATCGCCAATTCGCGCGAGCGCATCCCGGCCGTCACGAAGCTCGGCGATCACCTCTACAACTTCTGGCAGGACGCGAGGAGCCCGCGCGGCCTGTGGCGGCGCACCACGCTCGCCGAATACCGCAAGGACGAGCCCGCCTGGGAGATCGTGCTGGACCTCGACCTGCTCTCGGCCCTGGAGAAGGAGCAGTGGGCCTGGAAGGGCGCGACCTGCCTCTACCCGAAGTACGAGCGCTGCCTCGTGTCGCTTTCGCGGGGCGGCCGCGACGCGGTGGAGATCCGCGAGTTCGACCTCGCGAAGAAGGCCTTCGTCGAGGGCGGCTTCCGGCTCCCGGAGTCCAAGGGCGGCGTGGCCTGGATCGACGAGGACACGATCTACGCCTCGCGCGACTTCGGCCCCGGGACGATGACGCGCTCGGGCTATCCCCGCGGCGTGAAGCGCCTTGCGCGCGGCCAGGCGCTCGCCGACGCGCCCGTGGTCTTCGAGGTTGGGGAAGACGACATCGGCGCCTGGCCCTCGGTCACCCACGAGAAGGCCTCCCGCGTGGAGATCATGACGCGGGTGATCTCGACGCGGCGCAGCGAGGGCTTCGTCGTGCGCGGCGGCAAGCTCGCGAAGCTGGAGCTTCCGGAGACGGTCGATGCCTCGGTCACCGCGGGCACGCTCTTCGTGCGCCTGCGGGAGGACTGGATGCTCTCCGGCACGCAGTACCGCGCCGGGCAGCTCCTCGCCATGGAGCTGGAGAAGTTCCTCGAGGGCGGCGCGCAGTTCGAGGTGCTCTTCACGCCGGGGCCGCGCCTCTTCCTCGATTCCTTCGTGCCGATGAAGTCGATGGTGCTCCTGGACCTCCTGGACAACGTCTCGAGCCGCCTGGTGGAGATGCGGCGCGGGCCCGACGGGAAGTGGGCGAGCCGCGCGGTGGACGCGCCGGCGCTCGCGAACCTGAACGCGCTCGCCTTCGACCGGCGCGAATCGGACGAGTACTTCCTCTTCGTCACCGGCTTCACCACGCCGACGACGCTCTACCTCGCGCAGGGCGGCGGCGACGCTCGCGAGAAGCTGAAGGGCCTGCCGCACTTCTTCGACGCCTCGGGCATCAGCGTGACCCAGCACGAGGCGACCTCGAAGGACGGCACGAAGATCCCGTACTTCGAGGTGAAGCGCCGCGACGCGAAGGCGGACGGGAAGAACCCGACCATCCTCTACGGCTACGGCGGCTTCGAGGTCTCGCAGGTGCCCACCTACTCGGCCTTCGTCGGCAACGGCTGGCTCGCGAAGGGCGGCGTGTGGGTGCTCTCCAACCTGCGCGGCGGCGGCGAGTTCGGCCCCGCGTGGAACCAGGTGGCGCGGCGCGAGGGGCGGCAGAAGACCCACGAGGACTTCGCGGCCGTGGCCGAGGACCTCATCCGGCGCAAGACCACCTCGCCCGCGAAGCTCGGCATCCTCGGCGGCAGCCAGGGCGGGCTCCTCGTGAGCGCGACGATGCTGCAGCGCCCGGAGCTCTTCGGCGCGGTGGTGGCCACCGTGCCGCTCATGGACATGAAGCGCTACCACAAGCTCCTCGCCGGGCACTCGTGGATGGGCGAGTACGGCGACCCGGACAAGGCCGAGGACTGGGCCTTCATCTCGAAGTACTCGCCCTACCAGAACGTGCTGCGCGGCCGGCCCTACCCGAAGATGCTCATCACCACCTCGACCCGCGACGACCGCGTGCACCCGGGGCACGCGCGCAAGATGGCCGCGCGCATGCAGCAGCTCGGCTACGACACCACCTACTTCGAGTACACGGAAGGCGGCCACGGCTCGGGCACCACGCCCGCGCAGACCGCCTACACCTGGGCCTTCATCTACACCTGGTTCGCCCGCGCGCTGCTGTAGGGCCCCGCCTCAGGCCATCTCCTCGTCCAGGCGCGCGCACAGGTCCTGGACGCTGTGCACGTCGAGCTTCGTGTAGATCTTCTTCACGTGGTCGGTCACCGTCGAGGGCGCGATGGAGAGCGCCGCGGCGATCTGCGGGCGCGTGTAGCCGGCCTTGAGGAGCGCGCACACCTCCTTCTGCGCGATCGTGAGGTTCAACCCGTCGAGCGCCCGGCGCCAGGCGATGGGGCGCGGCTCGCCGTGCTGGATGCACACGTGGATGAGCGGCGCCTCGCTCGCCGCCACGGCGAGGAGGGGCTCGGCCTCGAAGAGGAAGCGGCCCCAGGCGTTCTCCACGCGGATGCCCACCTTGCGGCTGGAGGCGCCCTCGTTGCGGCGGATCTGCTCGGCGAGGAGGGCGAGCGTCGGGAAGTCCGCGCCCTCGGGCCGGCGGCTCGCGCTCTCCGGGGTGATCCCCCCGTGGGCGAGGAGCAGCAGCTTGTGCGCGTCCTCGCTCGCGTGGGCGAGCGTCCCGTCGGCGGCGAGGTGCAGGAAGGCGCGCCGCTCCCGGCGCGAGACGAACTCGCCGGGCACTGCGCTCGCGGCCTCCAGCGCCCGCGCCACGTAGGGCAGCTGCGCCGCAAGCAGGCTCTCGTCGGCCGCGGTGAACGGCGGGTCGCCCTTGTCGCGGTAGAGCACGAGCGAGCCCAGGGGCGCCCCGCGGGCGTTGCGCACGATCGCCTCGATGCGCGAGTGCAGCCGCTGCGGGCGCCAGATCTCGTTGTAGAGGGCCGAGCGGTAGAAGCGCGGGTTGTCCAGTTCCGCCGCGCCGCGGATCACCGCGCGCCCCGTCACCGCCTCGCGGAAGGCGGGCATCGCCTCGGCCTCGCGCTTGTTGTGGAACTCCTCGAAGTAGTGGCGAGCGACCCGGGAGTCGATCGGCCCCTCGAAGTAGTAGCGGATGAGATTGCCTTCCGCATCCGTCCAGTCGAAGAGGTTGCGCGAGGAGGCGATGACCCGGTGCAGCGCCTCCAGCAGCGCGGGGATGAGCTGCTCGCCGGGCAGGCCCAGCCCGCAGAGCGCGCGGATGCTCGCGATGGAAGCCGACTGCTTCATGGGTCCTCCGGGGAATCCGGGCGAGTGTACGCCGGCGGCGGCGGCGCAAACCCCCCGATCGGGGGGTGAATCGCGAGCGCGGCGCACCCAAACTAGCGCGAGTCGAGCCAGGGAGGAAACCATGTCCGCGGGAACGGGCCGGTCGATCGCGCTCTGGGTGGCGGCCCTCGCACTGGCCGGCGCCGGCGCCTCGTTCGCCCAGGCGCCGAGGCCGCCGGGCACGGCCGCGCCCGGGACCGAAATCGACGTCACGGACATTCCCGACCGCTTCCTCACACCCGAGGGGCGGCGCCTCAAGGAGGAAAAGAAGGGCGGGGGCAAGCCCGGTGGCGCCGGCGCGCAGCCCGCGGCCCCCGGCGGCGACCTGGTGGAGAGCATCCCCGACGAGTTCCTGAGCCCCGAGGGCCGGCGGCGCAAGGCCGAGCGCGCGGCGCAGCGCGCGGGCCTCGATCCCGGCGGGCTCCCGGCGATCGACACGAGCGACGCGGCGACGAAGAACGCGCAGTCTCTCCTGGACGCGGCGAAGCAGATCATCCCGCCGAGCGACTCGGACCTCGAGCAGATCGAGTCCCACGCCAAGGCGATCCAGGCGCTCTCCGACGCCTGCCAGGGGGCGAAGTGCCCGATCGTGCAGGACTGCGCCACGGCCACCGCGCTCCTGCAGGAGCTCATCAACGCGGATGCGTACCTGAACGCCGCGCTCGGCGCGCTCAACCGCGCCAGCGCCGACGCCGCGCAGGCGCACAACAACGTGGTCGCGCAGACGCGCATCACCTCCACCAACCTCTCCATCGCCACCGAGGCGCTGGGGGTGAAGCAGTACTTCTACCGCCTCGCGACGATGCTCTTCGACCTCGCGAGCGTCGCCGACGACCTGAAGGGCATGGCGGAGAAGGGAAGCCTCGCCCCCGGCGACAACTGGGCGCAGAAGCTCGACACCGCCTACGAGACGCTCAAGGACCTGGAAAGCCTCGCCGGGGACGTCACGAACGCGGCCAACGACTACTCCAACCAGGCCCACGGCACCAACGTCGAGGCCCCCAACACCTCCGTGATGAGCGGTCCGACGGGCGCCGCCCTCGGCGTCTCGCCCGACACCATGAGCGGCCTGAACGACCTGAAGAGCAATCTCTCGGACGCCGCGAACACCTTCGACGAGGTGAGGAAGCAGCTGAACGACCCGAAGGTGAAGGAAGGGCTCAAGAGCGGGAAGGTGAAGCCCGGCGACCTCCTCGGCGGCCCGGCGAAGGCGCTCTCCAAGATCGTCTTCCGCGACCTCAAGGTGCTCGTGGAAAAGCAGATCCGCGCGCTGGAGGCGCAGATCGCGGACCTCACGAAGAACCTCTCGGCGGAAGAAAAGGTGCTCGCGGGCCTCTTCGAGAGCCGCATGCGGATCGTCAGCCGCCGCGACGCGGCGAGCGACGCGCTCGCCGCCGTGCGCCGCGCGCGCGAGTCGCTCTCGGCCTGCCTCGCCCGCGCCTGCGGCCCGGCCTCCCTCACGCGGCCCGTCATCCCCGACTACTACGCGCCGCCGCCGGGCATGAGCCCCTTCGACCTCGCGCCGCACTACGGCTGGGGCACGGCGTTGAAGGACCTCAATCCGAAGCTCGCGGCCTCCGCGATCGCGCTCGCGAAGCGCTTCACCGTGCGCGACTACTGCCCGCCGGGCGGCGGCACCTTCGTCGATCCGGGCGGCGGTGGCGGGATCTCCACCGGGCCGGGGGGCGCGACGGGTCCCACGGGCGAGGGCACGGGGTTGCCGCCGCGCAATGTGGTCACGACGGAGTGCCCGCCCTGCAAGCCGATCGCGGACCAGATCGGGCGGATCCTCGACGCGATCGACGCTCTCCAGTCGGAGAACGCGGAGATCGAGCGCCACCTCTCGCAGCTGCCGACGCTGGAGGCGAGGCGCAGCCTGCAGGAGAAGTTCCTCGCGAAGCTGCGCGCCCAGGCCCAGGCCCTGCGCGACGCGATCCGCTCGGGCAACGTCCTCGGGCTCAACGTGGCCGGCAGCGCCCGCCAGTCGCTCACGCTCCTGGAGGCGCAGATCGTCGCGGTGCAGGGCGAGGTGCGCTTCCTCGAGAACGAGATCCGCCGCCTCGAGGGCGAGCGGCGCCAGCTCGAGCGCAACAAGGCGCGCATCGCCCAGCTCCACGCCGAGCGCCGGGCGCTGCGCCAGAAGCTGCGCTACTGCGAGGAGGACCTCTGCCGCCGCGGCTACTGGGTGGAGACCGACACGGTCATCAACATCGGCGGCAACAATCCCTTCAACCCCGTCGATCCCCTGGGGCCCACGACCACGCCGCCGGGCACGCCGGGCGACGACCGGCCCCTCGCCACCGTCACGATCAAGAGCCACACGGCCGAGGGCGGCGCGCCGGGCGCCTTCACGGTGACGCTCTCGAAGCCCTCGCCCAGCAACTTCTTCGTCGTGAACTACACCCTCACGGGCAGTGCCACGCTCGGCGCCGACTACGCCGCCGTGACCGCGGGCGCGCCGGTGCCCATGGGCCAGACCACCTTCGACGTGACCGTGACCCCCATCGACGACAACGCGCAGGAGGGGACGGAGACCGTGCAGCTCACGCTCATGCCCGGCGAGGGCTATGCGCTCGGCGTGCCCTCGACCGCGATCATGACCATCACGGACAACGACGGCGCGCCGCCCCAGCAGCCCGGCTCGATCCAGCTTTCGGCCTCCACCTACCAGACGGCGGAAGGGCAGGGCGCGGTGACGATCACGGCCACGCGCACCGGCGGCACGAGCGGCCAGGTGACGGTGGGCTACAACACCGGGCCCTCGAGCGCCACGCCGGGACAGGACTACTCGCCCGTGGACGGCATCCTCGCCTGGGGCGACGGCGACGCGACGGTGAAGACCTTCACGGTGCCCATCGCCGACGACAGCCTCGTGGAGGGGCCGGAGAGCTTCTTCGTAACGATCGCGAACCCCACGGGCGGCGCGACCCTCGGCAGCCCCTCGACGGCCTCGGTCACGATCGCCGACAACGACGTCGCCACCGGCCCCTGCGGCGCGCAGGGCCACGCCTGGGCGGGGAACCCCGGCACCTACAACTGCTCGGGCTCGTGCTCGCCCACGCCCTCGCCGCAGACGCTCACGGTGAACGGCGACCTGCTGACGCTCTCGCCCTTCCACGCCGGGGGTGCCGCGACCTTCCAGGGTTGCAGCGCCTCGCTCGTCTCGCAGAGCAACACGCTCACCTACTTCGGCCAGTCGAACCACACGGCGACGATCACGCGCTCCGGCAACAACGCCTTCAACGCGAACATCGTCTCCTCCGGCGGCGGCACCTGCTTCTTCTCCTGCTCGCGCTGAGGCCCATGAACGCCACCCGCCCGCTTTTCATTGCGCTCGCCTGCGCCGCCCTTGCCGCGGCGGCGCAGGAGTCGCGCACGCTGAACCCGATCGCGCGTCCGCCCGCCGCGGGAACGCCGGAGGTGCGCGCGCCGCTCGCCGCCGGCGCCTACCGCCCCGTCTCGCCCGAGAGCGTCCGCGCGGCGATCGAACGCCTCGTGAAGGCCTGGAACACGCCGGACCTGGAGCCGCTCCTTTCCGAGCGCTTCCCGGACAAGGCGCGGCTCCTCGACGCGCTGGCCACGAAGGTGCCGCGGGACGCGCGCCTGAACCTCCTCGCCATCCAGGCGATCCAGGTGCTGGAGCAGCGCGAGGTCGCGCGCGCGGGCGGCGCCGAGCGCGAGCTCGTGAGCCGCGTCTCCGTCACCTTCCGCACCCAGGTCGAGTTCAACGACCCCGCTTCCGGCTTCCAGCGGCGCGAGGGCGTGAACGAGGCGATCCTCACCGTGAGGGAGACCTTCTGAGATGGCGCGCGCGCCGGGGTTCGCGCTCGCCGCGGCCGGGATCGCGCTCGCGCCGGCGGCCGCCGCGCAGTCCTCCTGGGACCTGTGGTCGCTCTCCGGCAGCCACACCCTGCGCGTGGAGCACTACGACCTCGGCGGCAACCGCCTCGCCGGCCCCTACCTTTTCGACGGCGTCCAGGCCTTCGACGAGGTGAGCCTCACGGCGACGCGCGCCCTGAGCCCGTGGGACCGGCTGCGCGTGCAGCTCTACGGCGTGGCGAACGCCTCCGACTACCGCTCGCGCGACGACGGTCTCGTCCCGGAGCGGCTCTCGGTCGTGCGCGAGAACGGCGAGGGCGCCGTTCCCTACCGCGTCGAGGCGGGCGACTACTTCGGCTACTTCAGCTACCGCACGCTGCAGCGCTCGCTGAAGGGCCTGCAGGTGGAGCTGCAGCCCGGCGAAGGGCAATCCCTGGTGCTCCTTACGGGCGTGAACCAGCCTTCGTGGCGCCACCTCCAGAAGGACGACGACATCTCCCACGGCGCCTCGTGGCTCATGGCCTTCGGCACCGCGACGAAGTTCGGCGCGAACTTCGTGCACAACGCGCGCCAGTCCGATCCCGTCCTCGGCACGCTCGACCGCCGGCAGAGCGTCTACAGCGTCACCGGCGAGCACGCCTGGCAGGCGTGCGCGCAGAAGCTCCGGATCGAGGGCGAAGTCGCGGGGCTGCGCGGCGACCACGACGGGGCCTTCGACGCGGCGGGCGCGCGACAGGATGGCCAGGACCGGCGCGGGCAGGGAGTCTTCGCGCAACTGAGCGGCCGCGACGCCGTCCTGCCCCTGGACTACCGGCTGCGTTTCGAGCGCTACGACCGCGACTTCCGGCCCAACGGCGCGGTGATCCAGCCCGACCGGCGCTCGCTGGAGGCGTTCGCGGGCTGGCGATTTCCCGGCGGGCTCGCGCTTCGCGGGCGCGCGCAGGAGTTCCTCGACGCGCTCGAATCAGGGAACCGGACGAAGACGCGCACGCTGGGCGCGAACCTGAGCGGGCCCTTCGGCGCGCCGGGCGGCGTGACGGGGCAGGTGGACCTCTTCTCCCAGGATGTCTCCAACGAGGCCGCGACGATCGACCGGCGCTCCTGGGTGGCCTCCGCGAACCTCGGCGGCTCGATCGGCGCCGGCTGGTACGGGCAGCTCGGTCTCTACCACCAGTCCGTGGACGATCGCATGGCGGGCGCGGCCGATCCCCGCACCTCGCAGGTCATGGTGAACGCGACGCGCGCCTGGTCCTTCGGGCCCTATGCGGGCAGCGTCTCGCCCGGCCTCACCTGGCGCCGGTCGCGGGGAGACGCATCCGCGGTCACCGAGTCGAGTCCGGTCGTCAATTTTTCCGTCGCCCGCGGCGCCCACAGCCTCAACGCGAGCCTCGGCCGGCAGCGGCTCGACCCGCGGATGGAGGGCGCCTTCGACGTGCGCACGACGAACGCGCGGCTCGACTACCG
>CALEJW010000067.1 GCA_937898635.1 uncultured Pseudomonadota bacterium
GGTCACTGACCTTCAGGTCACGGGACCGCCACAACTGGCCGTACGGGGTCATCCTTTGACGCGCAACCCGCTTGCGCCGTTTCCGCCCTGGACCTGGGCGGTGCCCGCCCGCCTGAACATCGGCGCGGCCTGCACCGACGCGCACCTCGGGACGCCCGCGGCCGGGCGC
Organism: uncultured Pseudomonadota bacterium; assembly: GCA_937898635.1. Taxonomy (GTDB): domain Bacteria; phylum Pseudomonadota; class Gammaproteobacteria; order Burkholderiales; family Usitatibacteraceae; genus FEB-7. The sequence goes on from CALEJW010000067.1 coordinate 170, forward strand.
GTGGCGATGATCGTCGAGGACGACGCGCTCGGCACGAGCTCGATCACCTACCGCGAGCTCGCGGCGCGCACGAGCCGGTTCGCGCAGCTGCTCCGGGACCTGGGCATCGGCGCCGGCGAGCGGGTGCTCGTGCGCCTGCCGAACGGCATCGACTACCCCACCGCCTTCCTCGGGGCGATGAAGCGCGGCGCGGTGAGCGTGCCGACCTCGACGCTGCTCACCGCGGAGGAGGTCGAGTACCTCGCCCACGATTCCGGCGCGCAGGCGATCGTCATCGACAAGGCGGCGTGGCGCGCCATGGGCCCGCGGCTCGCCGGCAAGGAGCGCCTTCGCGTGGCGCTCCTGTCGGGCCCCGGCGAGGTCGTCGAGTTTCCCGGTGTGAAGGCACTGGACCTCGAGGCGGCGCTCGCGGCAATCACCGGCTGGGCCCCCGCCGAGGACACGGCGGTCGATGATCCCGCCTACCTCGTCTACACCTCCGGCACGACGGGCTACCCGAAGGGCGTCCTGCACGGCCACCGCTCCCTCGTCGGGCGCACGCCGGCGGCGACCTACTGGTTCCACTTCCTCGAGCCCGGCGACCACGAGGCCGCCGGCGGGATCGGCCAGGGCGACCGCATCGTCCACTCGGGCAAGTTCAACTGGACCTACGTGCTGGGCTCCGCCCTCATGGACCCGCTCTACCACGGCAAGACGGTGATCGCGCACGAGGGGAAGAACGACGCGCACACCTGGCCGCGCCTCATCGCGAAGCACGGCGCGACGATCTTCATCGGGGTGCCCACGGTCTACCGCCAGATCCTGCAGAAGACGGAGTTCACGAAGGCCGACGTGCCCACCCTGCGCCACTGCATGAGCGCGGGCGAGCACCTCTCGGACGAGGTGTTCGGCCTCTGGAAGGAGCGCTTCGGGGCCGACATCTACGAGGCGGTGGGCATGAGCGAGTTCAGCTACTACCTGTCGCAGAGCCGCTTCCGCCCGATCCGCCCCGGCAGCGCGGGCTTTCCCCAGCCGGGCCACGACGTGCGCCTGCTCGACCCGGAGACGCGCCGCGAGGTCGCGCCGGGCGAGGAGGGGATGATCTGCATCCCCGAGTCCGACCCGGGCCTCTTCCTGCGCTACTGGAACCTCCCCGAGGAGACGGCGAAGCACAAGCACGACGGCTGGTTCTTCACCGGCGACTACGCGCGCTACGACGAGGACGGCTACCTGTGGTTCCTCGGGCGCAAGGACGACATCATCAAGAGCTTCGGCTACCGCGTCTCGCCCTACGAGGTGGAGCGCGTGCTCAAGAGCCACCCGGCCGTCGCGGACTGCGCCTGCGTCGGCGAGGAGGCGGGCCGGGACAAGCTCCTCGTCGTCGCCTACGTGATCGCCCACGCGGGCGCGGCGGTGAGCCCCGACGAGCTGGCGGCCTTCGGCCGCGAGCACCTGGCCGCGTACAAGGCCCCGAAGGTCGTCTACCTCGCGCGCGACTTCCCGCGCACGCGCAACGGCAAGATCCTGCGCCGCGAGATCACGCCCGCCATCGCGACGGCGCGCTCCGCAGGCTAGAATCGCGCCATGTCCGCGCCCATCCCCTCCCCCGCCTCCCCGAGACCCCTCGCCCTTCGCTACCTGGGCGGCTTCATCTTCTGGACCCGCTGGCTGCAGGCGCCCCTCTACCTGGGGCTCATCGTCGCGCAGGCGGTCTACGTCTTCCACTTCTGGGTGGAGCTCGTGCACCTCGTGGAGGCCGCCTTCGGCAACAAGGCCGCGCTCGCCTCCCTCATCGAAAGCGTCGGCTACAGCCTGCCGGAGATCAAGGACGCGGCCGGCAACGTGATCGGCCACGCCGCGCCCAAGTTCAACGAGACGGTGATCATGCTGGTGGTGCTCGCGCTCATCGACGTGGTGATGATCTCGAACCTCCTCATCATGGTGATCGTCGGCGGCTACGAGACCTTCGTCTCGCGCCTCGACCTCGAGGGCCACCCCGACCAGCCCGAGTGGCTCTCCCACGTGAACGCCTCGGTGCTCAAGGTGAAGCTCGCCACCGCCATCATCGGCATCTCCTCGATCCACCTGCTCAAGACCTTCATCAACGCCGACAACTACACGGAGAAGGTGCTCGTGGCCCAGACCGCGATCCACGTCGCCTTCCTCTTCTCCGCCATGGCGATCGCGGCCTGCGACCGGATCATGCCGCATCCCGTCCGGGAGCCGCACTAGCGAACCCGGCGCGGCCGGCCCTTGACCTCGCGCAAGCCCCCGCCTCCCGCGGCATGGGACCTTTTCACGCTGCGGGGCACCCCCCGCCTTGGACTAGAATGACCCCACTCCCTTTCCCCGACGAAGGGCCGCCGCGCGCCGGCGGGCCCGAGCGCCCATGACCACCATCCGCCAGGAAGACCTCATCCAGAGCGTCGCCGACGCTTTCCAGTACATCAGCTACTACCACCCGGCCGACTACATCCGCGCGCTCGCCGCGGCCTACGAGCGCGAGGCCTCGCCCGCGGCCCGCGACGCGATGGCGCAGATCCTCATCAACTCGCGCATGTCGGCCGAGGGCCACCGCCCCATGTGCCAGGACACCGGCATCGCCATCGCCTTCCTGCGCGTCGGCATGGACGTGCGCTGGGACGCGAAGCTCACGCTCCAGCAGATGGTCGACGAGGGCGTGCGCCGCGCCTACACCGACAAGGACAACCCGCTGCGGGCCTCCGTGCTGGCGGATCCCGACGGCAAGAGGAAGAGCACCGGCGACAACACGCCCGCCGTCGTCCACGTGGAGCTCGTGCCGGGCGACAAGGTCGAGGTGATCGTCGCGGCCAAGGGCGGCGGCTCGGAGAACAAGAGCAAGTTCGCGATGCTGCTTCCCTCCGACTCCGTGGTCGACTGGGTGCTCTCGGTCGTGCCCACGATGGGCGCGGACTGGTGCCCGCCGGGGATCCTCTCGCTCGGCATCGGGGGCACGCCCGAGAAGGCGATGCTCATGGCCAAGTGGGGCATGATGGACCCGATCGACATCCAGGCGCTTCTCGCGCGGGGGCCGAAGAACCGCGCCGAGGAGCTGCGCCTCGAGCTCTACGACAAGGTGAATGCGCTCGGCATCGGCGCGCAGGGCCTGGGAGGCCTCACCACCGTGCTCGACGTGAAGGTGAACGACTACCCCACGCACGCCGCCTCCAAGCCCGTGGCGCTGCTGCCCAACTGCGCCGCCACGCGCCACCAGCACTTCGTGCTCGACGGCAGCGGGCCCGCCGCGTTCGATCCGCCCGACCTTTCCGAGTGGCCGAAGCTCGCCCTCGATTTCGCGAGGAGCCGGCGCGTGGACCTCGACACGCTCACCAAGGCCGACCTCGCGACCTGGAAGGCCGGCGAGACCCTGCTGCTTTCCGGAAAGCTCCTCACCGGCCGGGACGCCGCGCACAAGCGCCTGGTGGACATGATGGCCAAGGGCGAGAAGCTCCCCGTCGACTTCACCAACCGCTTCATCTACTACGTGGGTCCCGTGAACGCCGTGCGCGAGGAGGCCGTGGGTCCCGCGGGCCCGACGACGAGTTCGCGCATGGACAAGTTCGTCGAACCCATGCTCGCGAAGACCGGCCTCATCGGCATGGTCGGCAAGAGCGAGCGCGGGCCGGTCGCCATCGAGTCGATCAGGAAGCACGGCGCGGCCTACTGCATCGCCGTGGGCGGCGCGGCGTACCTCGTGTCCAAGTCCATCCGCAAGGCCCGCGTCCTCGCCTTCGAGGACCTCGGCATGGAGGCGATCCACGAGTTCGAGGTGAAGGACATGCCCGTCACCGTGGCCGTGGACGCCGGGGGCAACGCGGTGCACAAGGCCGGCCCGGCGGAGTGGCGCGCGAAGATCGGCAAGATCCCGGTCGTCGCAGCCTAGGCGTTGGCAAGGCCCGCGGTCGCCCGCTCGGGCTCCTCGGACGCGCTCTGGATCGCGCGCCTCGCGAGGGCCGCGCGGCCGGTCTTCGTGGTGACGGAGTCGGCGCAGGACGCCGAGCGCCTGCGGGACGAGATTTCCTGGTTCGACGCCGGCCTCGCGGTGAACCGCCTGCCGGACTGGGAGATCCTGCCCTACGACCAGTTCTCGCCCCACCCCGACCTCGTCTCCGAGCGGCTCGAGACCCTGCACCAGTTCTCGCAGGGCGCCTGCGACGTGGGGCTCGTTCCCGTCTCCACCGCGCTGCAGCGCCTCGCGCCGCGCAGCTACCTCGCGGCGCGGACCTTCTTCCTCAAGCAGAAGTCGCGGCTCGACCTCGAGGCGCTGAAGTCGCAGCTCGCGCTCGCCGGTTACGCCGCCGTCCAGCAGGTCATGGCGCCCGGCGAGTTCTGCATCCGCGGCGGGCTGGTCGACCTCTTCCCGACGGGCAGCGCCGTGCCCTACCGGCTCGACCTCTTCGGCGAGGAGATCGAGTCCATCCGCAGCTTCGACGTGGACTCGCAGCGCTCCATCTATCCCGTCGCGGAGGTCCGCCTGCTGCCGGCGCGCGAGTTCCCCATGGACGAGGAGGCGCGGGCGAGGTTCCGCGCGAACTTCCGCGAGCGCTTCGAGGGCGACCCCACGAAGCGCCGCGCCTACAAGGACGTCTCCCACGGCATCGCGCCGGCGGGCGTCGAGTGCTACCTGCCGCTCTTCTTCGAGGCGACGGCCACGCTCTTCGACTACCTGCCGCCCGGGGCGACCTGCGTGCTGCAGGAGGACGTGCCGGCGGGCGCGGAGGCATTCTGGCGGGACCTCAAGGGCCGCTGGGAACTGCTTCGCGGCGACGCGGACCGGCCTCTCCTGCCTCCGGAGCAGCTCTACCTTCCGGCGGAGGCGTTCTTCACGGGCCTGCGCGACTTCCCCAGGCTCGACGTGAAGCGCGGGCCGGCCGGCCCCGCGCCGGCCGGCGCGCCCGCGCTCGCCGCCACCGGCCTGCCGGAGGTGGGCGTGGATCGCCGTTCCCCGGACCCGCTGCGCGCGCTCGGGCGCTTCGCCGCCGGGTTCGAGGGGCGGGTCCTCGTCGTCGCGGAAGGGCCGGGCCGCCGGGAGACGCTCGCGCAGATGTTCGCCGAGCACGGCCTGGACCCCGCGCCGGTCGAGGGCTGGGAGGGCTTCGCGCGCTCGCAGGCGCCCCTCGCGCTCACGCACGGACCGCTCGCCGCGGGCTTCGCCGTTCCCGCGGAGCGTTTCGCGATCGTCACCGAGGCGGAGCTCTACCCCTCGCAGGTGCGCCAGTCGCGCCGGCGCGACGCGCGCGCCCGCTCGAGCGCCGAGGCGATGCTGCGCGACCTCGCGGAGGTGAAGCCGGGCGATCCCGTCGTCCACAGCCAGCACGGCATCGGCCGCTACCAGGGACTCGTGACGCTCGACCTCGGCGAGGGCCCGACGGAATTCCTGCACCTCGCCTACGAGGGCGGCGACAAGCTCTACGTGCCCGTCGCGCAGCTGCACCTGGTCAGCCGCTACTCGGGCGGCGCGCCCGAGGACGCCCCGGTTCACCGCCTCGGCAGCGGCCAGTGGGAGAAGGCGCGCCGCAAGGCCGCGCAGCAGGTGCGCGACGCCGCCGCGGAGCTCCTCGACCTCTATGCGCGGCGCGCGGCGCGCCAGGGCTACGCCTTTCCCCTCAAGGCGCAGGACTACGAGGCCTTCTCGGCCGCCTTCGAGTTCGAGGAGACGCCCGACCAGGCGAGCGCCATCCGCGCGGTGATCGAGGACATGACCTCGGCGAAGCCCATGGACCGCCTGGTGTGCGGCGACGTGGGCTTCGGCAAGACCGAGGTCGCGATGCGCGCGGCCTTCGTCGCGGTGGCCGCGGGCCGGCAGGTGGCGATCCTGGTTCCCACCACGCTCCTCGCCGAGCAGCACTTCGCCAACTTCAGCGACCGCTTCGCCCCCTGGCCGGTGAAGCTCGCGGAGCTCTCGCGCTTCCGCAGCGCGAAGGAGACCGCCGGGGCGATCGCGGGCCTCGCCGACGGCTCGGTGGACATCGCGATCGGCACCCACAAGCTCATCCAGAAGGACGTGGCGTTCGCGAACCTCGGCCTCGTCATCATCGACGAGGAGCATCGCTTCGGCGTGCGCCAGAAGGAGGTCCTGAAGCGCCTGCGCGCGCAGGTCGACGTGCTCACGCTCACCGCCACGCCCATCCCCCGCACGCTCGCGATGTCCCTCGAGGGCCTGCGCGACTTCTCCGTCATCGCGACCGCCCCCCAGCGCCGCCTCGCGATCAAGACCTTCGTCGCGCGCCACTCGGCCGGGATCGTGCGCGAGGCGGTGCTGCGGGAGCTCAAGCGCGGCGGGCAGGCCTACTACCTGTGGAACGAGGTCGAGACGATCGAGAACCGCCGCGAGGCGCTGGAGAAGCTCCTGCCGGAGGCGCGCATCAGCGTGGCCCACGGCCAGATGCGCGAGCGCGACCTGGAGCGCGTGATGCGCGACTTCTACCACCAGCGCGCCAACGTCCTGCTTTGCTCGACCATCATCGAGACCGGCATCGACGTGCCCACGGCCAACACGATCGTGATCGACCGCGCCGACCGCTTCGGGCTCGCCCAGCTGCACCAGCTGCGCGGCCGCGTGGGCCGCTCCCACCACCAGGCCTACGCCTATCTCCTCACGCCGCCCGAGGAGGCGCTCGGCGCGAGCGCCCGCAAGCGCCTCGAGGCCATCCAGGCGATGGAGGACCTCGGCGCCGGTTTCTACCTCGCCATGCACGACCTCGAGATCCGCGGCGCCGGCGAGGTGCTGGGCGAGAGCCAGTCCGGCGGAATCCACGACGTGGGCTTCGCGCTGTACACGGAGATGCTCGAGCATGCGGTGAAGTCCCTGAAGGCGGGGCGCGAGCCCGACCTCGCGCGCCCGGTCGCCGTCGCGACGGAAGTGAACCTGCATGCGCCCGCGCTGCTGCCGGACGCCTACTGCGGCGACGTGCACGAGCGCCTCGTCCTCTACAAGCGGCTCGCGAACTGCGCGTCCGCGGAGGAGCTCGAGCGGCTCACCGAGGAGCTCGTGGACCGCTTCGGGAGCCTCCCGGAACCGGCGCGGGTGCTGCTCGAGTGCCACCGGCTCAGGGTCCAGGGCGCGCCGCTCGGGATCGCGCGCGTCGATGCGAGCCCGGCCGCGATCGTCGTGCAGTTCGTGCCCGATCCGCCCGTGGACGGCAGGCGGATCATCGCGCTGGTGCAATCGGGCGGGCGCTACCGCATGCCGGGACCGGACCGGGTGCGCATCGAGGCCGCGATCGCCGATCTCCGGGCGCGAGCGGCGGAGGTGCGCGCGTTCATGAACCGGCTCGCCGCGCCATGAGCGGCTTCCACCTCGTCGTCCAGGGCGCGCAGGTCGCGACGGCGGACCTCGAGGCGCTTCGCGACCTCTCGCGCGGCGCCGCCATCGAGCGGATCGACGGCCGCGGCTTCCGGATCGCCGGCGCGGATCCCGCCACGCGCGAGGCGGTCGCCGCCCGCTGCGAGGCCGCCCGGCTCGACGGCGGCTTCGTCGCGGACGGCAGCCGGCTCGCGGACTTCGGGCTCCTCGCGCTGGACATGGACTCGACCCTCATCACGGTCGAGTGCATCGACGAGATCGCCGACTTCGCCGGGCGCAAGGCCGAGGTCGCGGCCGTGACGCAGGCCGCGATGGAGGGCGGGATCGACTGGCCCGCGAGCCTGCACCGGCGGGTGGCGGCGCTCGCGGGGCTCGACGAGGGCGTGCTCGAGCGCGTGTACCGCGAGCGCGTGCGGCTCACGGACGGGGCCGAGGCGCTCGTCGAGGCCGCGCGCAGGACCGGCCTGAGGACGCTCCTCGTCTCGGGAGGCTTCACCTACTTCACCGACCGGCTGCGCGAGCGCCTCGGCCTGGACGAGGCGCACGCGAACGCGCTCGCGATCGAGGACGGGCGCATCGCCGGCCGCGTGAGCGGCGCGCTCGTGGACGCGTCCGGGAAGGCGCGCCACGTGGCGCGCCTGAGACAGGCGCTCGCGCTCGCGAAGCGACGCGTGCTGGTGATCGGCGACGGCGCCAACGACCTCGAGATGATGGCCGAGGCCGGCACCAGCATCGCCTTCCACGCCAAGCCGATCGTGCGCGAGCGGGCCACGCACTCGCTCGCCCACGTGGGACTGGAAGGCGTGCTGCGCCTCTTCCCGGCCTAGGCGTCCGGGCTGCCCTCCCGCGGGGGACGCGGTCGGGGAAAGTACACGTAGGAGGCCTGCGGCACCCGCGCCGCCTCGCGCTCGACCAGGATCCCGGGCTCCTGGGGGCGGTCCCACCAGGTGGCGCGGTTGCGGCTGCGCAGCTCGCGAAGCTCGGGATGCTCGTCGTGGAGCGCCTTGAGGAAGCGCGTCGCTTCGGAAACGTAGGGCATCGGGGGCGGGGCGGGCGGGAAACGGCGGCGATCATAGCACGCGGCGCGGGAGCCTCGATTGCCTCCGGCGCGGCGCGCGGAGGATAATCCCTCGCCCAACTCCGGCCCCTCCGCCCGCGATGCGCATCTCCTACCCGCGATCGTTCCTGTCGCTGCTCCTCATCGGCTTCACGATCGTCGCGGCCCCGCTCGTCTTCGCGCTCTTCGCCAACGCGGTCGCCTTCGACAAGCTCGCCGCGCTCTCCGAGCAGGCCGTGCTCGCCGCCGTGAAGGTCACCCAGGCGAGCCGGACCCTCACCGGGCAGGTCGCCTCCCTCGAGCGCACCGCGCGCCAGTACGCCGTCGCGGGGGAGGCCCCCTTCCTCGAGGCCTACCGCGGGGAGCGCGCCGCCTTCGCCGCGACGCTGCGCGCGCTCGAGTCGATGTCGCTCAGCGAGGCCCAGCGCGTGGAGACGGCCGCGATCGCGCGGATCGAGGAGGAGATCCACGGGCGGCTCTCGCGCCAGGGCTCCTCGCCGGAGCTCTCGATGCGCCTGACGAACGAGTTCCGGCTCCTCGCCTCGCGCGCGCAGTCGCTGGTCTCCCTGGGCGACGGCGTGATCGAGGAGGGCATCGAGCGGCTCCGGGCGCAGGCGGTCAAGGCGAGGAGCGGCGTCTTCTGGATGCTGGTCGCCCTGATCCCGACGGCGGTGCTCCTCATCGCGAGCTTCACCTTCCTCATCGCGCGCCCGATCAACCAGGTGAGTTCCGGCATCCGCCGCCTGGGCGACGGGGAGTTCGCGCGCGGGATCGAGATCGAGGGCCCCGGCGACATGGTCCGCCTGGGCGAGCAGCTCGACTGGCTGCGCCGGCGGCTGGTCACGCTGGAGGAGCAGAAGACGCGATTCCTGCAGCACATCTCGCACGAGCTGAAGACGCCGCTCACCGCCCTTCGCGAGGGCTCCGACCTGCTCTCCTCGGGCGTCGTGGGCGGGCTCAACGCCGAGCAGCAGGAGATCGCGCTCATCCTGCGCGAGAACTCGATCGAGCTCAGGCGCCTCATCGAGGGCCTGCTCAACTACAGCGCCGTCCACGCCCAGGCCTCCTTCCTCGACGCGAAGATCGTCCCGCTGCGCGACGTCGCCAAGCGCGTCGTGAACGACCGCAAGCTCGCCATGGTGGCCAAGGGCATCCGCGTCGACTTCAACGCCGAGAACGTGACGGCCTACTGCGACGAGGAGAAGATCCGGGCGATGCTCGACAACCTCCTGTCGAACGCGGTGAAGTACTCGCCGGAACGCGGGCTCGTGACGGTGAAGCTCTACAAGGACCGCACGGACGCCGTCTTCGAGGTGGCCGACGAGGGGCCGGGCATCCCGGCGCCCGAGCGCGAGAAGGTCTTCGAGGCCTTCTACCGCGGCACCGACGCGCCGATCGCGGCCATCAAGGGCAGCGGGCTGGGCCTGTCGATCGTGAAGGAGTACGTGAACCTCCACAAGGGCCGCGTCGAGATCCTCGACGGCCCCGGCGCCCATTTCCGGATCCGCATTCCGCGCAAGCGCGACTCGCAGGAGGCGGCCGCGTGAGGCTCCCGATGGCAGGATTCTTGCGTCGGATCGGCCGAGACCGCCGGAAGGGCCGGGCCGCAGGCTTGCGGGCCGCGCCCGGAGCGCCCGCAAACCCCGCGAGAGACCTCACCCATGGCCAGCCTGTTCACGATTGCCGCCCCTGTCCCCGCCAGGACGCCCGCCCCTCCCATGACGCCGGAAACGCGCGCTTCCCTGTTGCTGGTTGACGACGACCCGGATCTGCTCCGGCTCCTCGCCATCCGCCTGAAGTCCAACGGCTACGCGGTGAGCGCCGTGGACAGCGGTCCCCGGGCGCTCGCCTCCATCGCCGCTTCGCGTCCCGACGTCGTGCTCACCGACCTGCGCATGGGGGGGATGGACGGCATGGCGCTCTTCCAGGAGATCCAGGCGTCCTACCCGGGGCTTCCCGTGATCATCCTCACCGCCCACGGCACCATCCCCGACGCCGTGGCCGCCGTGAAGCACGGCGTCTTCGGCTACCTCACCAAGCCCTACGACGCGGACGAACTCCTCGCCCAGATCGCCCGGGCGCTCGCCCTGCACGGCGGCCACAAGGGGCGCTCCGGCGAGGGGCAGGCCTGGCGCGAGGAGATCGTCACGCGCTCCTCCCTCATGGAGGACCTGCTCTCGCGCGCGCAGCGCGTCGCCGCGAGCGACGCGAGCGTCCTCATCCAGGGCGAGAGCGGCACGGGCAAGGAGCTGCTCGCGCGCGCGATCCACCGCGCGAGCGCCCGCGCCGGCGAGCCCTTCGTCGCGATCAACTGCGGCGCGATTCCCGAGACGCTCCTCGAGAGCGAGCTCTTCGGCCACACCAAGGGATCCTTCACCGGGGCGATCGCCGACCACCGCGGGCTCTTCGTCACCGCCGACCGGGGCACGCTCTTCCTGGACGAGATCGGCGACATGCCGCTGCCGCTCCAGGTGAAGCTCCTGCGCGTGATCGAGACCCGCGAGGTGCGCCCGATCGGTGCCTCGCGCACGATCCCGATCGACGTGCGGATCATTTCCGCCACGCACCGCGAGCTCGCGAGGGAAAAGGAGACGGGAGGCTTCCGCGAGGACCTCTACTACCGGCTGAACGTGGTGGGCCTGCGCCTGCCCACGCTCGCCGAGCGGCCGGAGGACATCGCCCTCCTCGCCCGCCACTTCCTCGCGGCGATGGCCCCCCGCTACGGTCGCGAGAAGGCCTCGTTCGCGACCGCCGCCCTCGAGATGCTGGGCAAGGCGAAATGGCCCGGCAACGTGCGCCAGCTCTACAACGTGGTCGAGCAGTCGGTGGCCCTGTGCCCCACCGAGGTCATTCCCGCGGTCTTCGTCGAGCAGGCGATCCAGGTGGAGATGCACGAGATGACTTCCTTCGAGGACGCGAGGAAGCGCTTCGAGCGCGATTACCTCACGCGGCTCATGAAGCTCACGCAGGGCAGCGTCTCCCAGGCCGCGAGGCTCGCACGCCGCAACCGCACGGAGTTCTACAAGCTCCTGCAGCGCCACGGCATCGAAGCCGCGATCTTCAAGCCCGGCACCAAGTGACGAGGGCTGTCTCTACCGGGAGACAAGGTGCGCCACGCAAAATCAACCGCTTACGCCAGATCGCGGGGAACCTGTCGCCCGATGGCGACGCCCGGCTCATGGCAGGCCTGTGCCTCGACTTGAGGATCATCGCGTAATAGCATGATTTACAAGGATAACGTGGACTTGGCACCGTGATTGCTAGATAATCCCTGCGAAACGTCTTGCCAGAGCTTCCTCGGCTCCGGGTCGGTGAAAGGCCGGCTGGTTCATCCTCCCAGTTTCAAGAGTGCGCCTTGTGGGGCAGGTTTCCTGCCCCTTTTTTTTTGCCCTTCGCCGCCGCCGAGCCCGCCCCTCGGGGGGTATATAAGAACCCGTTGATATAGGTCAGGCCCCCCGGTCCTCCCCGGGAGCCTAATGGGGTCCATGGGGCGCGGCCGGCCGGAAAGACCCCGGCGCCGGCCGGGGAAGCGCCCCGCCGCTTTCCCCTTCGACACCCAAGGAGCACCGCCATGAAGATTCGCCACCTGGCCGCCGTGATCGCCGTGGGCCTCGCGCCCGCCGCTTTCGCCGACGCCCCGCCCGCCGCGCCTGCCGCGAAAGCCAACATCCCGAAGTTCTGCACCAACTGCCACAAGGCGGGCGCCGACGAGACGATGGGCAACTTCGAGAACGTCGCCTTCAAGTCGCAGTCGATCCAGCTGAAGATCGACGCCGCGACCGAGATCGTGAAGTTCGATCCCAAGTCGATCCAGGTGCTCGAGGGCGGGGAGCCCAAGCCCGCCGAGGCCTTGCGCGACATGCGCAAGGGACACGAGGCCAAGATCGCCTTCGTCGAGAAGGACGGCGTCAAGACGGCCACGAAGATCTGGTTCAAGGGCCCGATCAAGATCGCCCCCGAGAAGCTGGTGCACTACGACGACGTCGCCGCGATGGTGGCGAAGGGCCCCGAGGCCGGCAACTACGTCCTCGTCGACTCCCGCCCGCTGCCGCGCGTCCAGGAAGGCACGATCCCCGGCTCGATCAACATTCCCTTCACCACCAAGGGCTTCGACGCCCTCGCGACCGCGAAGCTGCCGGCCGACAAGGCGAAGCGGATCGTCTTCTTCTGCCAGGGCATCACCTGCATGCTCAGCCCCAACTCGCTGCTGCGCGCCGAGGCCATGGGCTACACGAACGCGAAGGTCTACCGCGAAGGCTGGCCCGAGTGGACCCAGAAGAACGTGGGCGTCCTCGCGGCCGCGCACCTCAAGGACGCCTGGATCGACAAGGGCATCCCGCACGTGCTGGTCGATGCGCGCCCCGCCGCGCAGGCTTCCGCGGGCTTCATCCCCGGCGCCGTCGCGATCGCCCCGGCGCAGGTGAAGGCCGCGCTCGCGAAGTTCCCGGCCAAGAGCCTCAAGCCGCCGGTCATGGTCTACGACGCGGGTGACGGCAAGGCCGCGATGGAAGTCGCCGCGGCGATCACCAAGGCGGGCTACCCCAACGTGACGGTGGTCACCGGCGGGTTCGACGGCTGGAAGGCCGCCGGCTACCCGGCCGCCACGGGCAGCCTCGCCACGCAGGTCGCGTACGTGCCGAAGCCCCGGCCCGGCGACATCGGGATCGAGGCCTTCCGCAAGCTCGCCCAGCAGACGCCGGCCGACACGCTGATCCTCGACGTGCGCAACACCGACGAGGCCAACGCCGGCATGATCAAGGGCGCGAAGCTCATCCCCGACGAGGACCTCCTCGCGCGCCTGGGCGAGCTGCCGAAGGACAAGCGCATCGTCGCGCACTGCTCCACCGGCGTGCGCGCCGAGATGTCCTACCACAAGCTGAAGGACAAGGGCTTCAAGGCCGCCTTCGTGAAGGGCGACATCGAGATCGACAAGAACGGCAAGCTCACGATCGAGGCGAACTGATCCGGCTCCGGCCGTTCCGGGGGGCGGGCGCGGCCCGCCCCCTTTTCATTCCGGTCCGCTCAGTCCGCTTCCTCGATCCAGGCCATCTGGATCGCTTCCAGGATCTTCTCCCCGGACCGCTCAGGCGAGTCCGCGAACCCTTCGAGCCCCATCACCCAACCGTGCAGGTCGGTGAAGCGGATCGACTTCGGGTCGGTGTCGGGGTACTTGTCGGCGAGCGCGATCGCGATGTCGCGCGTGTCGGTCCACTTCATCGCTTGACCTCCGAGACCTGGTTGATCGTGTACTTCGGGATCTCCACCGTGAGGGGCGCGGCGCCCACCTTCGCCTGGCAGGAAAGGCGCGAGGTGAGTTCCAGGCCCCAGGCCTTGTCGAGGAGATCGTCCTCCTTGTCGGTGGCGGGCTCGAGCGAATCGAAGCCCTCGCGCACGACCACGTGGCAGGTGGTGCAGGCGCAGGACTTCTCGCAGGCGTGCTCGATCTCGATGCCGTGGGCGAGGAGATTGTCGCAGAGCGTCGTGCCCGGCTCGGCGTCGAACTCGGTGCCGTCCGGGCAGAGCGCCGGGTGCGGCAGGACGGTGACGCGGGTCATTTCGTCGACACCTGGTCGAGGCGCTTTCCGGCGAGCGCACGCGAGACCGAGCGGTCCATGCGGCGGGCGGCGAAGGGCTCGCTCGCCCGGTTGAGCGCCTCGACGGCCGCCTTGAGCGCGCGATGGTCGGTGCCCTGCCGGGCGACGTCGAGCGAGGCGAGCCCGGCCTCGAGCGAGGCGCGTTCCGCCGGCGTCAGGAGGTCGCCGTCCTGCGCGAGGGCCGCGCGAAGGGCCGCCGTGAGCCCCTCGGCCTCCACGCGCTGCTCGGCGAGGGCACGCGCGTCGCGGTCGGCCTGCGCGTGGTCGAATCCCTCGCGCAGCATCGCGGCGACCTCGTCGTCGCTCAGGCCGTAGGAGGGCTTCACCGCCACCGAGGCGCTCACGCCCGTGGTCTTCTCGCGGGCCGACACGGACAGCAGGCCGTCGGCGTCCACCTGGAAGGTCACGACGATGCGCGCCGCGCCCGCGACCATCGGCGGGATCCCGCGCAGCTCGAAGCGCGCGAGCGAGCGGCAATCGGACACGAGCTCGCGCTCGCCCTGCACCACGTGCACCGCCATCGCCGCCTGCCCGTCCCTGAAGGTGGTGAACTCCTGGGCGCGCGCGACGGGAATCGTCGAGTTGCGCGGGATCACCTTCTCCACGAGGCCGCCCATGGTCTCGAGGCCGAGGGAGAGCGGGGTCACGTCGAGGAGCAGCCAGTCGTCGCCCGCCGCCCTGTTCCCGGCGAGCGCGTTGGCCTGGATCGCCGCGCCGAGGGCGACCACCTGCTCCGGATCGAGGTTCACCAGCGGCTCGCGCTTGAAGAAGGCCTCGACGGCGCGCTGCAGGTGCGGCATGCGGGTCGCGCCCCCGACCAGGACCACGCCGTCGACCTGCGCGGCGGCAAGGCCCGCGTCGCGCAGCGCCTTGCGGGTCGGCCCCAGCGTCTTCTGCACCAGGGGCGCCGTGATCTCCTCGAATTCCCGGCGCGAGAGCCGCAGGTGCAGCTGCTGGCCCCAGGTGAGGGTCACGAGCGCGTCGGCGGACTCCGCGGACGTGAGGCGCTCCTTCACCTCGCGGGCCGCCGCGAGCAGCCGGCGCGTGTCGCGCCCGGAAGCGTCCGCGAGGCCGTGCGCCTTGCGCCAGTGCCTGGCGACGGCCTGGTCGAAGTCGTCGCCGCCCAGCGCCGAGTCGCCGCTCGTGGACAGGACCTCGAAGACGCCGCGCGTGAGCTTCAGGATCGACAGGTCGAAGGTGCCGCCGCCCAGGTCGAAGATCGCGAAGGTCCCCTCGGAGGCGTTGTCCAGCCCGTAGGCGATCGCCGCCGCCGTCGGCTCGTTCAGCAGGCGCAGCACGTTGAGGCCCGCGATCCGCGCGGCGTCCTTCGTGGCCTGGCGCTGGGAGTCGTCGAAGTACGCGGGAACCGTCACCACGGCGCCGAAGAGCTCGCCGCCCAGGCTTTCCTCGGCGCGCGCGCGAAGCGTCCGGAGGATTTCCGCCGAGACCTGCACGGGCGAGCGAACGCCGGCCGCGGTCTCGATGCCGACCATGCCGGGCGCGTCCACGAAGTGGTAGGGCAGCGCGCCGTACTTCGCGACGTCGGCGACGCCGCGGCCCATGAAGCGCTTCACCGAGGCGATCGTGTTCGCCGGGTCGTCGGCCACCGCGGCGTGCGCCTCGTGGCCCACCGAAAGCACGCCGGACGGGCCGTAGCGCACGACCGAGGGCAGCAGCACGCGCCCCGCGGCGTCCGGCAGGCACTCGGCCGAGCCGCTGCGAACGGTGGCGACGAGCGAATGCGTGGTCCCCAGGTCGATGCCGACCGCGAGCCGCCGCTGGTGCGGCTCGGGCGTCTCGCCGGGCTCGGAAATCTGCATCAGGGACATCCGGGGCTCCCTCCGGGATGGCGGCGCGCGAACGGGATCATCCTGCGCTTCCCGCCATCGTCTCCAGGACCTCGTCGATCTCGGCCTCGATCTTGTCGAGGAAGCGCAGCTTCCTCACGAGCGAGCAGCCGGCATCGTAGTTGCGCTCGCCGCCCAGCGCCCGCGCGAGCCGGGCGTGCATCTCGGCCCGCGAGGCGTCGATCTCGCGCCGCAACGCCTCGAGCGCGGCGGGGTCCCGGCTCGAGCGGGCCTCTTCCACGCTCTCGCGCCACTCCATCTGCTGCATCAGGAAATCCGGCGGCATCGCCGTGTTGGATTCCTCTCCGGTGTCGAACCCCCGCAATCCCAGCAGGTAGCGCGCGCGGTCGACGGGATTGCGCAACGTCCGGTAGGCCTCGTTCGCGCGCGTCGCCCACTGCATCGCCACGCGCCGCTCGGCCTCGCCGGCGGCCGCGAACCGGTCCGGGTGGACGCGGCCCTGGAGCTCGCGGTAGGCGTCGTCGAGCGCCGCGGGATCGATCGCGAAGGCGACCGGCAGGCCCAGCAGCTCGAAGTGATTTCGGGAGAATTCGGGGTTCATGGATGCGCGAAGGGGGCGTGGCCGCCCCCTCCCTGGCGTGGCGGGCGGCCTGCGGGTCAGACGTTGAACGACTCCCCGCACCCGCAACGGTCCTTCTCGTTGGGGTTGTGGAACTTGAAGCCCTCGTTCAGTCCCTCCCGGACGAAGTCGAGCTCCGTCCCGTCGAGGTAGGCGAGGCTCTTCGGGTCGATCAGCACGCGAACGCCGTTCGAGTCGAACTGGACGTCGCCCTCGTGGGCCTCGTCGGCGAACTCGATCTTGTAGGCGAGCCCGGAGCACCCGGTCGTCCTCACCCCGAGGCGAAGCCCGATGCCCTTGCCCCGCTTGGCGATGTAGCGCTGGACGTGGTCCGCGGCGCGGTCGGTGAGCGTGACGGCCATCAGTCCGCCGCCTTTCTCGCCGGGTCCGCGTCGCCCTCGCCGTACTTCTTGCGGTAGTCGGCCACGGCCGCCTTGATCGCGTCCTCGGCGAGGATCGAGCAGTGGATCTTCACCGGCGGGAGTGCCAGCTCCTCGGCGATCTGCGTGTTGCGGATGCCCGCGGCTTCCTCGAGGGTCTTGCCCTTCACCCACTCGGTGACGAGCGAGGAGGAGGCGATGGCCGAGCCGCAGCCGTAGGTCTTGAACTTCGCGTCCTCGATGACGCCGTCGGCCCCCACCTTGATCTGCAGCTTCATCACGTCGCCGCAGGCCGGCGCGCCGACCATGCCGGTGGCCACGCCCTCCTCGTCCTTGGTGAAGGAGCCGACGTTGCGGGGGTTCTCGTAGTGGTCGATGACCTTGTCGCTGTATGCCATGGTGGTTTCCTCTTGCTGCCGGTTCCCGCGGTGCCGTGATTGGCCGCCGCGTTCAGTGCGCCGCCCACTGGACGGTGTTGAGGTCGATGCCGTCCTTGTACATCTCCCACAGCGGGCTCATCTCGCGCAGCTTCCCGATGCGTTCGCGGATGAGCTTCACCGCGAAGTCGATCTCGGCCTCCGTCGTGAAGCGCCCGATGGAGAAGCGGATCGAGCTGTGGGCGAGCTCGTCGTTGCGCCCGAGCGCGCGCAATACGTAGGAGGGCTCCAGGCTCGCGGACGTGCACGCCGAGCCCGACGAGACGGCGAGCTCCTTCATGCCCATGATCAGGGACTCGCCCTCGACGAAGTTGAAGCTCACGTTGAGGTTGTGCGGCACCCGGTGGTCCAGGTCGCCGTTCACGTAGACCTCCTCCATGTCCCTCACCCCGGCGAGCAGCCGGTCGCGGAGCATGCGGATGCGCTCGCTCTCGGTCGCCATCTCCAGGCGCGCGAGGCGGAAGGCCTCTCCCATGCCGACGATCTGGTGCGTGGGCAGCGTCCCGGAGCGCAGTCCCCTCTCGTGGCCGCCGCCGTGCATCTGCGCCTCCAGCCGCACGCGCGGCTTGCGGCGCACGAAGAGCGCGCCGACGCCCTTGGGGCCGTAGGTCTTGTGCGCGGAGAAGCTCATCAGGTCCACCTTGAGCGTCGCGAGGTCGATGGGGAGCTTCCCCGTCGCCTGCGCCGCGTCCACGTGGAAGACGATGCCGCGCGCGCGGCAGATCTCGCCGAACGCCGCGACGGGCTGGATCACGCCGATCTCGTTGTTCACCAGCATCACCGAGGCGACGGTGGTGTCCGGGCGCAGGGCCTTCTCGAATTTCGCCGGGTCCACGAGGCCGTCGGGCTCGGGATCGAGGTACGTGGCCTCGAAGCCCACGCGCTCGAGCTCGCGCACGGTGTCGAGCACGGCCTTGTGCTCCGTCTTCACCGTGACGATGTGCTTGCCCTTGGACGCGTTGAAGTGGGCGGCTCCCTTGAGCGCGAGGTTGTTCGATTCCGTGGCCCCGGAGGTCCAGACGATCTCCTTGGCGTCGCAGTTCACGAGCCTCGCGACCTCGGCGCGCGCGTTCTCCACGGCTTCCTCGGCCTCCCAGCCGTAGGCGTGGCTTCGCGAGGCCGGGTTGCCGAAGTGCTCGGTGAGCCAGGGGATCATCTTCTCGGCAACGCGCGGGTCGACCGGCGTCGTCGCGGAATAGTCCAGGTAGATCGGCAGTCTCGAATCGGTCATGGCGGTTGCGTGCTTCTTCCTCAGACGGTGATCGTGGGGCCGTCGGCGCGCGAGGAGCGCGTGCGGGGCGCGGCCACGGCGACGGGGCGCGTGCGCTGCTTCTCGACCAGCTCGGCGAGCGTGACCCGGGAAAGGAAGCCCAGGACGGTCGCGTTCAGCTCCTCCCACAGGTCGTGGGTCATGCAGCGGTGGTTGTCGTGGCAGTTCTCCTTGCCGCCGCACTGCGTGGAGTCGATCGACTCCTCGACGGCGTTGATGATGTCCGCCACGGTGATGAGGGCCGCGGCCCTCGCCAGGTTGTAGCCGCCACCGGGGCCGCGCACGCTCTCGACGAGGGAGCGCCGCCGCAGCTTGCCGAAGAGCTGCTCGAGGTAGGAAAGCGAGATGCGCTGGCGGGCACTGATGCCCGCGAGCGTCACGGGACCCTTCGTCGAATGCAGGGCGAGGTCCAGCATCGCCGTGACCGCGAACCTGCCCTTGGTGGTGAGTCGCATCGGGACCTCGTTCGGTGGGTTGGGCCGGTTAATTCCGACCAGGTTAGTCAAGTATAGAAAAACCCGCCGATTACGTCAACTATTGCCTCTCAGGAGTGGTTTCGGGTGGTGGCCACCGTGAGCCGCGGCTCCCTATCCTCTTGTTTATCCTCGCCCTTTGCCTCGAGCGCGGCAATCCTTCGTGCGAGGTCGGCGAGCTGGCCGTCGAGGTCTTCGGTCTTGGTGCCGATGGACTGCAGCACCTGGTTGAGGGGGTCGTCGAGGTTGCCGCTGACCGCGTAGGCGTCGAAGCTCATGCGGGCGGCCGTGCGGTCCTCGACCAGGCGCGCCGGGATGCCCACCACCGTCGCGCCCGGCGGGACGGGCTTCACCACGACGGAGTTGGAGCCGACCCGGGCCCCGTCCCCCACCTCGAAGGGCCCGAGGATCTTCGCGCCGGCACCCACCACCACGCCCTTGCCGAGCGTGGGGTGGCGCTTGCCCTTGTTCCAGGAAACGCCCCCGAGCGTCACGCCGTGGTAGAGCGTGCAGTCGTCGCCCACCTCCGCCGTCTCGCCGATCACGACGCCCATGCCGTGGTCGATGAACACGCGCCGGCCGAGGGTGGCGCCGGGATGGATCTCGATGCCCGTGAGGAAGCGCGAGATGTGCGACACGAGGCGCCCGAGCCACTGGAAGCCGGCCGTCCACAACGCGTGCGCGAAGCGGTGGAAGGTGATCGCGTGGAAGCCCGGATAGCAGGTGAGGACCTCCCAGACCGAGCGGGCGGCCGGGTCGCGCGCGAACACGCAGCGGATGTCTTCGCGGATCCTCGTGAACATGGCCTCATTCGCTTTTTTTCGGGAGCAACGGGGAAATCTACTATCCTCCGGCCGCAACAATCAACAATTGGATCGGCGCCGCGCCGCGCCGGTTCCGCCCGCCATGCGCCGTCTCGCCGCACCGTACCGCGAGTTCTTCCGCCAACCCGGGGTGATTCCCCTCGTGGGCGTCGCCCTCTTCGCGCGATTGCCCTTCGGGATGGTGGGCCTTTCGATGCTCATGCTCCTTCGCGAGGCCCTGGGCTCCTACGCGCTCGCCGGCAGCGTCTCCGGCGTCTACTTCGTCGCCATGGCCGTGGGCGCGCCGGTCCAGGGCCGCCTCATCGACCGCTCGGGCCCGCGCCTCACCCTGCTCGTGACGGGGGTCGTCCACCCGGCTTGCCTCGCCGCGATCCTGGCCGGCGCCCTGACCGGCGCCAGCTTTACCGCCATCGCCGTGGCGGCGGCGCTCGCCGGCCTCTTCGCCCCGCCCACGAACGTCCTCGCGCGCACGCTGTGGCGCCACCGGTTCGAGGGCGAGGAGGATCGCCGCCGGGCCTTCTCCATCGACGCGGTGCTGATCGAGATGAACCTCACGCTGGGACCGGCGATCGTCGCGGGCGTGCTCGCCGCCGCGAACGCGACGGCCGCCTTCGCGCTGGCGATCGCGGTGAGCGTCGCCGCGATCGCGACCTTCGCCGCATCCCCGGCGCTCGCCTACCTGCGTCCCGCGGCGGCCGCTCCGCGCGCGCTGCTGGGACCGCTCGCCGAGCCCCGCCTCCTCGCGGTCTTCGCGGCGACCTTCGGCCTGGCGACGAGCATCGGCTTCCTGGAAGTGGGATACCCGGGCTACGCCACGGGCCTCGGGAACCCCGCCCTCGCGGGCGTGTTCCTGTCGGCGAGCTCGCTCGGCAGCGCGCTGGGCGGCGCCGTCTTCGGCGGCCTCACGCTTCGCGCGCCGGTGGAGCGCCAGTTCGCCGCTGCCGCCGGCCTCATGTGCCTGCCGCTGCTCCTGCACTACCCCGCCGAAGGCGCTCCCGCCTTCATGCTGGCGGCCTTCCTCGCCGGCGCCCTGATCGCCCCGGCGATCGCCTGCCAGTCCGTCCTCGTCTCGCGCCTGGCGCCCGCGCACCAGGCCACCGAGGCCTTCACGTGGTCCGCGACCTTCATCGTCTGCGGGCTCGGGGCCGGCATCGCGGTGGGCGGCTGGCTCGTCGAAGTCGCCGGCGCGAAGATTCCCTTCGTCGCCGGTTCGGCGCTCATGGCCGTGGTCGCGCTCGGCGCGCTGGCAACGCCGGCGCGACTGCGCGCCTAGGCCCCGCGCGGGACTTCCACCTGCCTACGGCCCGCCACGCCCGCGCGGCGAGAGCGCGTCGAGCATGCCGTGCAGGAGCGCGACCTCCTCCGTCTCGAGGCCGGCGCGGGCCGCGAGCCGGCGCATGCGCTCGTCGTAGCGGCCCGGCGCCTTCGGGTCGAGGAAGCCGCTCGCGAGAAGCGCCTCGCGCAGGCGCGCGTGGAGTCGCTCGAGGTCCGCGCCCGTGGCCGGCGTGCGCGCGCGCCCGCCGGGAACGGCGAACGCGCTCGCCGCGAGCGCGAGCTCGTAGCACGCGACCTGCACCGCCGCGGCGAGGTTGAGCGAGGGGCAGGCGGGATCCGCGGGAATGCAGGCCTGGCGCTGGCAAGCCAGCAGCTCCTCGTTGGTGAGCCCGGAGGTCTCGTTGCCGAACACCAGCGCCACGCGACCGAGCGCCGCGGCCTCGACCGCCTCCGGCGCCGCCGCGCGCCACTCCCGCGGCGGGTGCGAGAGCCCGCGTCCCCGGGCGCTGAAGCCGATCGAGAGGGCGCTCTCCGCCAGCGCCTCGGCGAGCGTGTCCACCACCCTTGCGCCCTCCAGCACGTCGGCCGCGCCCGCGGCGAGCGCCTGCGCCTCGGGATCGGGAAAGCGGCGGGGCGCGACGAGCACGAGCTCGCGCAGGCCCATCGTCTTCATCGCCCGGGCGGCCGCGCCGATGTTGCCCGGGTGGCTCGTGCGCGAGAGCACGACGGCGATCCGCGAGAGGGTTTCCCTGGCCTTCATCGTATAATTCTGCCTGACGACACTTCCCGGCGCCCCGCCGCGGCGCGGCCGCCCCGCTCTTTCCCATGCACCCCATGCTGAACACCGCCGTGAAGGCCGCGCGCAAGGCAGGCGCGATCATCACGCGAGCCTCGTTCGACCTCGAGCGCCTGACGGTGCGCCGGAAGCAGCACAACGACTTCGTGACCGAGGTCGACCACGCGGCGGAGGACGCGATCATCCGCACCCTGAAGGAGGCCTACCCCTCCCACGCCTTCCTCGGCGAGGAGAGCGGGGCCTCGGCCCCGGCGCAGGAAAGCGATCACCTCTGGATCATCGACCCGCTCGACGGGACGACCAACTTCCTGCACGGCTTCCCGCAGTACTGCGTGTCGATCGCGCTCAGGCACAAGGGCGTGCTCCAGCAGGCCGTCGTCTACGACCCGAACCGCAACGAGCTCTTCACCGCCACGCGCGGCGCCGGGGCCTTCCTCAACGACCGGCGCATCCGCGCGAGCGCGGCGGACCGCCTGGAGGATTGCCTCATCGGCACGGGCTTCCCCTTCCGCGACTTCACGCACTTCGACGAGTACCTGCGCATGTTCGCGGCGGTGACGCGCCGGGTGGCGGGCGTTCGCCGGCCCGGCTCGGCCGCGCTCGACCTCGCCTGGGTCGCCGCGGGGCGCCTCGACGGCTTCTGGGAGATGGGCCTTTCGCCCTGGGACATGGCGGGCGGCGCGCTCCTCGTTCGCGAGGCCGGCGGCCTCGTCGGGGATTTCGCCGGCGCCGACGGCTTCCTGGAGAGCGGACGAATCGTCGCGGCGAACCCGAAGCTCTTCGAGCCGCTGCTCAAGCTCCTCGCCGAGCGCGCCTGAATCGCAGACCCGACGACAGCACGGAGGAGAGCGTGTCCCGCGTACTCGTCATCTTCGCCTCGGAAGAGGGGCAGGCCGCCAAGATCGCGCGCCGCATCGCGGAGCATATCCGCGAGGCGGGCTACGAGGTCGCGCTGCGCGACGCGACGAAACCCGATCCCGGGGCCAACCTCGCCGCCTACGACGGCGTGGTGATCGGCTCGGCCATCCACTACGGCCACCACGCGAAGCCGGTCCTCGCCCTCGTGAAGGATCACCGCGCGATACTGCACACTCGCCATACCGCCTTCTTCTCCGTGTCGCTGTCGGCCGGGGGGCCGCACCGCGATCCCGCGGCGGCGAAGAGCTACCTCGAGGCGTTCACCGCCGAGGCCGACTGGAAGCCCGACGTGGCCACGAGCTTCGCCGGGGCGATACGCCATTCGCGCTACGGGATCTTCAAGACGATCCTCGTGCGCCTGTCGCTGCGCAAGTCCGGCCCGCCGCCGGAGCCCGGCGACCACGAGTACACCGACTGGAAGGCCGTCGCCGACTTCGCCGAGGCCTTCGCGAAGCGCATCGCCACGCCGAAGCGGGGATTCTAGGCGGGCCGTTCAGGAAGCCAGGCGCTGCAGGAGCGCGCCCGCCGAGAGCGCCGCGCCGAAGGCGAGCTCCAGCTTCACCGTGCGGAAGAGGATGTGGTTGTACGCGGGCCCCGCGATGACGCCGAGGAAGTCGCGGTGCAGGCGCCCCGCCACGGGCAGCAGGAGCAGCGGGGCCGCGAGCCAGGGCATCGACCCCACCGCCGCCATGGCCGCCACGACGGCGAACGGCGTCCACAGGGCGAGCGCGTAGAGTCTCGCGGAGGCGGCGGCGCCGAATACCGCCGCGAAGGTCCGCCGGCCGGTCCCCCGGTCGTGCTCCGCGTCGCGGTGGTTGTTCACGACGAGGACCGCGGCGGCGTGGGAGCCGACCGCGATCGCCGCGAGCCACACCTGCATTCCCCCCGGCCCCGCGTGGAGGAGGTAGGTGCCGAGCACGGCCACCAGGCCGAAGAAGACGAAGACCGCGAGCTCGCCGAACGGCGTGTAGGCGATCGGGCGCGGCCCGCCCATGTAGGAGAGCGCCGCGAGCACCGACGCAAGCCCGATGCCGGCGACCGCCGGCCCCGCGTGCATCGCGAGCGGCGCGCCCACCGCGACCGCGGCCGCGATGGCCACCGCGATGGCGCGGCGGACTTCCGACGGCGTCAGCCAGCCGCGGGCGGTCGCGCGGGGCAGCCCCACGCGCTTTCCGCTCTCCAGGCCGCGCGCCGTGTAGCCCACGTCGTTCTGCAGGTTCGTGATGACCTGCATGAGGATCGACGCGACGAAGGCGAGCGCCACGACCCACGGCAGGATCGGCGCCTCGTGCATCCACGCGAGGCAGGTGGCGACCACCACGGGAACCGCGGCGATCCACAGCGTGCGCGGGCGGACCGCGACCGCCCAGGCTCTCAGCGAGCCCGGCGGGATGTCGTCGTGCGGTGCGGCGCGGGTGGCGGGCATGGGACCGGTGGGGGCGGCGAACGCGGCCGATTATACGGCGGCGAACAAGGGGAAGAAGGCCCGGTCGGCCGTCAGGAGGTGCCGCGAGACGACGTCGCCCGCGAGGTACTCGACCAGCTCGCCCATGCGTGCCGTGCCGTCCGCCACGCCGGCCCGGAGCTCGCCCGCCCGGGCGAGCAGCGTGCGGTGCGCCTGGCGGTGACCTTCCAGGTGCTCGTAGCCGCGTGCCTGGAGGAGCGCTTCCTCGTGGGCGAAATGGTTCGCGACGTGCGCGAGCAGTTCGTCGAGCGCCGCCATGAGCCTTTCGCGCCCCTGCGCCGGCCCGAACGCGAGGGCGATCAACGCGTTCGCCCGCCGGAAGAGCTCGCGGTGCTCGTCGTCGATCCCTGGCTCGCCGCACTCGTAGGCCTCGGACCATTCCAGCCGCAGCGCGCCGGGTCCCGACTCCCGGGCCCAGGCATCCGAGCTTCCGCGCTCGTCGACGACCACCCGGTCGCGCCCGGCGCTCTTCGCGGCGTAGAGTGCCGCGTCTACGCGGGCGAACCACTGCGCCGCGCCTTCGCCGGCCAGGTGCTCGGCCACGCCGACGCTCACCGTGACCTTCCCCGCCTGCCCGAAGTCGTGGCGGCTCACGCGCTCGCGCAGCTTCTCGGCGAGCGTGGCCGCGCTGCGGTAGCCGTTGGAGGCCGCGAGGACCACGAACTCCTCGCCTCCCCAGCGGAAGAGCAGGTCGCTCGCGCGGATCGCCGCGCGAACCGCCTCCACCAGCCGGCGCAGCACCTCGTCCCCGCCGAGGTGCCCGAGGGCGTCGTTCACCCGCTTGAAGTGGTCCACGTCGAGGAGCACCAGCGACAGCGGCTGGCGGAACGCGAGGCTGCGGTCGATCTCGTGCGCGATCACCCGGTCCAGGTGCAGCCGGTTCCACGCGCCGGTCAGGGGATCGGTCGCGCCCTGGCGCTCGAGCTCGGCGATGCGCGCGTGGAGCACCTCGAGCTCCGGCATCGGGGCTTCCTCGCCGGGGTCGTTCACCACGAGGAGCGTGCAGTCGCGGATCCGCACCGCCTGCGCCCGCGCCTCGAGGGGCCGGCCCCCGCGCCTCACGAGCCTGATCGGGTGCCACACGCCGTCCGGCGCGCGCAGGAGCGGGCCGAAGAGGTCCAGGTCGTCCCGCGACCCGGCGGCGTCCTCGAAGCGCCCGTTCGAGAGCGCGATGCGGCCCGCGCCGTCCACGAGCGCCACCGCGAGGGGAAAGCGCAGCACCAGCTCGCGCAGGGTCGCGTCGTCGGGGATCGGGCTGCCGCTCGGGATTTGCATCGCGTCGCGCGGCAACGCACGCCATTGGCGCGCCGCATTCCTCCAGTGCGGATCGTCGCACCGCGACCGCTCGCGCCCTTGACCGCGATCAAGCGCTGCCGAGGGCCCCGGCCGGCACGCCCGGGAAGGCGCGCCATTACAATGTCCGCGATGAAGTCCCGGACTCCCTCCCCGCCCGGCGCGAGCGCCGGCCACACGCCGATGATGCAGCAGTACCTCGC
>CALEJW010000068.1 GCA_937898635.1 uncultured Pseudomonadota bacterium
GACGGCTCGGCCATGGAGGTCTTCGCGCGCGGCGTGAGGAACTCCGTGGGCTTCGACTGGCACCCGGTGACGAAGGAACTCTGGTTCACCGACAACGGCCGCGACATGATGGGCGACGACGTGCCGCCCGACGAGCTGAACCACGCTCCGCGCTCGGGCATGCACTTCGGCTTTCCCCACTGCCACGGCGGCGACGTGCCCGACCCGGACTTCGCGGCCGGCCGCCGCTGCGCCGAGTTCACCCCGCCCGCGCAGCGCTTCGGTGCCCACGTCGCCTCCCTCGGCATGCGCTTCTACACCGGCACCATGTTCCCGCCCGAGTACCGCGGCCAGGCCTTCATCGCCGAGCACGGCTCCTGGAACCGCTCGCGGAAGAGCGGCTACCGGGTGATGCGCGCCCGGATCGAGGGCGGCAAGGTCGTCGAGCACGCCGTCTTCGCCGAGGGCTTCCTCGACCCGACCACCGACCAGGCCTGGGGCCGGCCGGTGGACCTGCAGGTGATGCCCGACGGGGCCCTCCTCGTCTCCGACGACCACGCGAACGCGATCTACCGCGTTGCGTGGCGCCAAAAGCCCGGGGGTTGATCCTCGTCAAGCCGGCGCCCGGGGTGCCCCCCTAGCCTCGATGGGCAGGAGGAGGCCCCCATGTACACACAGCGGGTCAAGTTCGTCATGGAACGCAAGCGCCGGCTCGTCGCGCCGCCGTCCACGACGGTCGCGAAGGCGGCGAAGCTCATGGCGAAGAAGAACGTCGGCGCCATCATGGTGGTGGAGAACAAGCAACTGATCGGGATCTTCACCGAGCGCGACGCGGTCTTCCGCGTCGTCGCCGAGGGCCGCGACGTCGCCACCACGCGCATCGGCGAGGTGATGACGCCCGATCCCATCACGGTCGCGCCCGACGAGATCTTCGGGCGCGCGCTGCTCCTCATGTACGACAACGGCTTCCGCCACGTGCCGGTGGTGGAGAACGGCGAGCCGATCGGCATCGTCTCCTCGCGGAGCGCCCTGGACCCCGACATGGAGGAGTTCACCGCGGAGACGCAGCGCCGGCTGAGCCTGCGCTAGGGTATCCTCGCCGTCGGCTGGCCCTCGCGGGGCGCCCGCCCCCGCCCGCCCACCGAACCGACGGATCCCCATGGCCCTCCTCCAGCTCGACGACAAGCAGGTCCGCACCTGGACGCGGGCGCAGAAGGACGAGTGGTGGCTCGCGAACGTGTTCCGCGGCGACATGCCGCAGCTCACCCTTCGCTCGGCCGCGACCGGGTTCCTGCTGGGCGGCGTGCTCGCGGCGACGGGCCTCTACATCAGCGCGAAGACGGGCATCACGGTGGGCGTGGGCCTCACCTCGGTGATCCTCTCCTTCGCGATCTTCCGCATCCTGCACACCTCGGGCATCGCCTCGGACTACACGATCCTCGAGAACAACTGCACGCAGTCCATCGCCACGGCCGCGGGCTACGTGGTCACGCCCCTCACCTCGAGCCTCGCCGCCTACATGCTCGTCACGGGCCGGATCATCCCCTGGTGGCAGATGATCGTGTGGATGGTCGTGATCTCCATGATCGGCGTGCTCCTCGCCTTCCCCATGAAGCGGCGCTTCATCAACGAGGAGCAGCTGCCCTTCCCCGAGGGGCGAGCCTGCGGCGTGGTGCTCGACGCGCTCTACACCGGCGCGGCCGCAACCGGCATGTACAAGGCGCGGCTCCTCGGCTACACGGCCGCCCTCGCGGGCCTCTACCAGGTGATCGTGAGCGACGGCTGGATGAAGCTCCTGCAGCTGAAGCTCCTGCGCATGGACGCCTGGGCCGGCCTCAAGGAGGCCTGGGTCTTCCACGACCGGCTCGACGCCTACTACTACGCCGCCGCGGCCAAGGGCGGGCTCTGGATCCCGAAGATCCTCGGCACCGACTTCCGCGCGCTCGGGCTTCGCCTCACCCTGGATGCCGCCATGCTCGGCGTGGGCGGGCTCATGGGGATCGCGGTGGCCACGAGCTGCCTGCTGGGCGCGTTCGTGAACTTCGTGATCCTCGCCCCGCTCATGATCGAGGCCGGCGACATCGCGCAGCGCATCTCGCCCACCGGGGCCGTGGTGCCGATCTCGCGCGCCGAGATCGTGAACCAGTGGTCGCTGTGGTGGGGCGTGACGATGATGGTGGTGGGCTCGCTCGTGAGCCTCGCGGGGCGCCCGGAGCTCTTCCGCAGCGCCTTCCGCTCGCTCAAGGGCAAGCGGGAGAAGGGGGCGGACGCGCTCTCGCACATCGAGTTCCCGCTGTGGATCTCGGCCGCCGGCATCCCCCTCTTCAGCGTGCTCGGCGCCTGGGTCACCCACGCCTTCTTCGGCGTGCCCTGGCTCCTCGCCTTCGTGTCGCTGCCGCTCATCTTCGTGCTCACGGTGATCTGCACCAACTCCATGGCGCTCACCTCGTGGAC
Source organism: uncultured Pseudomonadota bacterium (assembly GCA_937898635.1). Lineage (GTDB taxonomy): Bacteria > Pseudomonadota > Gammaproteobacteria > Burkholderiales > Usitatibacteraceae > FEB-7. The sequence goes on from CALEJW010000068.1 coordinate 2,434, forward strand.
GCCCACGGGTTCCCTCAGCAAGATCACGCAGTTCACCATGGGCGCGATCGACCGCACGAACCCCGCCAACAACCTGATCCCCGCGGGCATGACGGCCGAGATCGCGGCCAACGCGGCGAACCTCCTCTCGGACATCAAGCCCGGCTACATGCTCGGGGCCAAGCCGCGACAGCAGGCCGTGGGGCACGTGATCGGCCTCTTCGCCGGCGCGATGGCCTGCGTGCCCGTCTACTTCCTGCTCTTCCTGCCGCCCGACGCGGCGGGCCTTCGCTCGACCGCGACCATCGTCTCCGAGCAGTTCGCGATGCCCGCGGCGCTGCAGTGGAAGGGGGTGGCCGACCTCATCACCAAGGGGCTCACGAGCCTGGCTCCCTCCGCGATCGTGTCGATGGTGGTCGCCGCGGCCTGCGCGGCGGCGATCGAGATCGCGAAGATCGCGACCAAGGGGCGCTTCCCGCTCTCCGCGGTGTCCATCGGCCTGGGCGTGATCCTGCCGCCGGAGGCCACCTTCATGATGTGGGTGGGCGCGATGGTCTTCTGGCTGGCGGGCCGGCGCCACCGCACGCCGGGCACGAAGGGGCACGCCTTCTGGGTCGAGGGCTGCGAGCCCATCTGCGCGGGCCTCATCTCGGGCGCGGCGCTGGTCGGCATCGGCAACGCCGTGGTGAACGTGCTCCTCTAGCGCGGAAGGCGGACGGCATGAACCTCTCCATCGATCCCGCCCACAGCGCCGTGGTGCTGGTGGACTTCCAGCAAAGGCTCCTGCCCGCGATCCAGCGCGGCGCGCGGATCCTCGCCGAGGCCGAGCGCCTCGCCGACTGCGCTCGCGCGCTCGGCGTTCGCGTCGTGGGCACCGAGCAGAATCCGGCGGGCCTCGGGCCCAATGCCTCGGGAATCCGCCGGCGCTGCGAGGAGACGGTCGCGAAGACCCACTTCGACGCGTGCGCGGACGGCCTGGTCGAGGCGCTGCGCGTTCCGGGCCGGCCGGTGCCGAGCGACGTCGTGATCGCCGGCTGCGAGACCCACGTGTGCCTGATGCAGACCGCGCACGGCCTGCAGAGGGCCGGCTTCGGCGTGTGGGTGGCGGCCAACGCCTGCGGCACGCGCAATGCCGCCGACCACGACCTCGCCATCGCGCGCCTGCGCCAGTCGGGCGCGATCCCCGTCTCCGTCGAGATGGTGGTCTTCGAGTGGCTGAAGGACTGCGGGCACGAGCGCTTCCGCGAGGTGCTCGCGATCCTCAAGGAAGCGCGCGACTAGCCGGGCGGCGCTCAGCCGATGTCGAAGCTCACGCCCTGGGCGAGCGGCAGCTCGCGCGAGTAGTTGATCGTGTTCGTGGCGCGGCGCATGTAGGCCTTCCACGCGTCGCTGCCCGACTCCCGCCCGCCGCCGGTCTGCTTCTCCCCGCCGAAGGCCCCGCCGATCTCCGCGCCGCTCGGCCCGATGTTCACGTTGGCGATGCCGCAGTCGCTGCCGGCCGCGGACAGGAAGCGCTCGGCCTCGCCGAGGTCGCGGGTGAAGATGCTCGAGGCGAGCCCCTGGGGCACGTCGTTCTGGATCGCGATCGCCTCCGCGAGCTCGCGGTAGGGCAGGAGGTGCAGGATGGGCGCGAAGGTCTCCCGCCGGGCCACGTCGCCCTGGGCGGGCGCCTCGCAGAGCGCGGGCTCGGCGTACCAGGCGTCGGGGAAGCCCGGTGCCTCGCGGCGCGCGCCACCCGTCACCACCGCACCCTCGGCACGCGCCGCGGCGAGCGCGGCCTGCATCGCCTCGAAGGCGCCGCGGTCGACGAGCGGGCCCACGAGCACGCCCTCGGCGAGCGGGTTGCCGATCCGAAGGCTCGCGTAGGCGCGCTTGAGCCGCCCGGAGAGCTCCTCGCGCAGCGACTCGTGGACGATGAGGCGCCGCAGCGACGTGCAGCGCTGGCCCGCGGTCCCCACCGCGGAAAAGGCGATCGCGCGCACGGCGAGGTCCAGGTCCGCGCTGGGCGCCACGATCGCGGCGTTGTTGCCGCCGAGTTCGAGGATCGCGCGGGCGAACCGCGCCGCGAGGCGGGGCGCGACCGTCGCCCCCATTCGCGTGCTGCCGGTGGCGCTCACGAGGGGCACGCGCGCGTCTTCGACGAGTGCCGCGCCCGCGTCGGCGCCGCCGACGAGGAGCACCCCGATGTCCTGCGGATAGTCCGGGAAGCCCGCGAGGGTGCGCTTCCACAACGCGTGGCAGGCGAGCGCCGTGAGCGTGGCCTTCTCCGAGGGCTTCCAGGCCACCGCGTCGCCGCACACGAATGCGAGCGCCGCGTTCCAGGCCCACACGGCCGCCGGGAAGTTGAAGGCCGAGATCACCCCGCACACGCCGAGCGGGTGCCAGGTCTCCATCATGCGGTGCCCCGGGCGCTCGGTGGCGATGGTGAGGCCGTGGAGCTGGCGCGAGAGCCCCACCGCGAAGTCGCAGATGTCGATCATCTCCTGCACCTCGCCGCGCCCCTCGGAGAGGATCTTGCCGGTCTCGATCGACACCAGCTCGCCGAGCTCGTCCTTCGCGGCCCGCAGCCGCTCGCCGAAGGCGCGCACCACCTCGCCGCGCCGCGGCGCGGGCACCAGCCGCCAGTCGAGGAAGGCGCGGTGGGCGCGGGAGAGCGCCGCGCGGGCCTCCGCCGGGCTCGTGGCCTTCAGTCCCGCGATCGGCTCGCCGGTGACGGGCGTGCGGGCGACCAGGTCCTCGCCGGCGGCGGCCGCGAGGTCGACGCCGAGGGCGGAAGCGATCGCGCGCGCTCTCTCAGGCAGCGCGCCGGGCTTGGGCAGGTTCATGGCTCTCCTCCGGAGGACGGTTCGCGTCGGCCGCGTAGTGTCGCCCGAAACGGTTGGCGAGGAACATCTCGAGCGTGGCGTCCTCCTGGCGCACGAAGCCCGCCTGCGGCAGGCGCCCCTCGCGGTGCAGGTCCACCATCGCGCACACGCCGGCCGCGGTGGTGAGCTGGATCGCCGACAGGAGCCGCCCGTCCACGCGCTTGGCGTAGACCTTGCGCGCGAAGGTCTCCTGCGTGAGGCGCCCGCCCTTGTGGCCGGTGACGGCCACGAAGACCAGCACGAGGTCCTGCTTCGTCATGGGGATCGCCGCCTCGAAGACGTCCTTCAGGACGTCGCGCTGCATCCCGAGGCGCAGGTCGCGGATGAGGATCTTCACGATGTCGCGGTGGCCGGGGTAGCGCACGGTCTTGTAGTTGAGGTTCTCGACCCGGCCCTCGAGCGTCTCGCAGAGCGTGCCGAGCCCCCCCGAGGTATTGAAGGCCTCGTAGCCCACGCCGTCGAGCGAGAATTCCTCGACCTCCTCGAGCGCGGGCACCTCGCGCAGCGCGCCGTCCACGATCGCCTCGCAGGGGTTGCAGTACTCGTTGATGAGCCCGTCGGTGCTCCAGGTGAGGTTGTACTTGAGCGCGTTGCTCGGGAAGATCGGCAGCGCGCCGACGCGCATGCGCACGTCGCGGAGCGTCTCGAAGCCCTGGGTCGCGCTGTGGGCGGCGATCGAGATGAAGCCCGGCGCGAGGCCGCACTGCGGCACGAAGGCGGTGCGCGCGCCCTGCGCGAGCTTCTTCACCACGCGCGTGGACTCCACGTCCTCCGTGAGGTCGAAGTAGTGCACCCCCGCCTCCCGCGCGGCGCGCGCGATGAGCGGGGTGAGGTAATAGGGGCTCGCGGAGATGACCGCGTCGTGTCCCGCGAGGATCGGCGCGAGGATGCCCTCGTCGCCCAGCTCGCAGGCCACCGTGCGCAGGCCCTCGCGCTCGAAGCCGCGCAGGCGCTCCGCGTCCTGCTCGAGCACCGTGATCTCGTAGTCGCCGCTCTGCGCGAGGAGCGCGACGATCGCCTCGCCGATCTTGCCGGCACCCGCCAGCACCACCTTGGTCTTGCCCATGGAAGCCCTCCCGCTATCCGGACCATCCACTCTATCAACCGCGCCCGTCGGAGTGAAGCCAGCAATTTGACTGAATAGCGCACTTTTCGATACATTATGACGGCCATATGCGACGAACAACGCAACTCGACGACGCCGACCGCCGTCTCCTCGCTCTCCTGCGCGAGGACGCGCGGATGAGCACGGCCGCGCTCGCGCGAAAGCTGGGGGTGGCCCGCACCACCGTCGTCGAGCGCATGAAGCGCCTGGAGCGCGACGGCATCGTCGCCGGCTACACCGTGCGGCTGCACACGGCGGTGCAGGGCCGGATGCTTCGCGTGCACGTGCTCCTCGAGGTGGACGCGAAGCACGGCGACGCGGTGGTGGCGGCGCTTCGCGCCATCCCGCAGGTGCGCGGTGTCTACGCGATCAGCGGCGCCTTCGACAGCCTCGTCTTCGTCGAGGGCGAGACGACGGAGGAAATCGACCGCGTGCTCGATGCCATCGGGACGCTGCCCGGGGTGGAGCGCACGCAGAGTTCGCTCGTCCTGTCGGTGAAGTTCGACCGGCAGTAGGGGGTCGGGGAAAGGCGTATGCTTGCGCCGCACTCGGGCTCGCACGCGGAGATCGGCCATGGAAATCGTTCGTACGTTGCGCGCGGTGGCGGCGACTGCGGCCGTCGCCATCCTTTCGGCATCCGCCCAGTCGACCGGGCCGGAAACCCGCATCGCCCTGAAGGGCCACGATCCGGTGGCCTACTTCACCGAGGGCAAGCCCGTCCAGGGATCGCCCCGCTACGCCCATGACTGGGATGGCGCGCGCTATCACTTCGCGAGCGCCGGGAACCGCGAACGCTTCGCGGGCGATCCGGACCGCTACGCCCCCCGCTATTCCGGCTACTGCACGGGTTCGATGTCCAAGGGAATCCGCAACGAAGGCGATCCCGAGATCTGGACCATCGTCGACGGCAAGCTCTTCCTCTTCGGTTCCGGAAAGGGCCGGGAAGTGGGGCTCGCGGCGAGGCAACGGCTGCGCGCCGATCCCGCCGGCGTCCAGGCGCTCGCCCAGAAGAACTGGGAAGCGCTAGGACGGCGGTAGCGTTTCGGTCAGCCCCGCGCTCCTCAGGCCGTCGTGGAAGTTCGCGGCCTGCGCGCGATCGCGCAACTGCGAGCCGAAGAGCTCCGCCCTCGAGAACGGCGCCACGCGGCGTAGCCTCGCGACCGCATCCTTCGCCTGGTCCTCGAGGCCGAGGCGGCCCAGCGCCGCCGCGCGAACCGCGTACGGCAAGGCCACTTCGGGACTGCGCGCGATCGCCGCTTCGGATTCGGTCACGGCATCGCGATACCTGCCGGCCAGGTAGTACGCGAGCGGAAGCACGATGTCGTCGAGGCTCGGGTCGAACCGGCGCACCGTCTCGAGGACGCCGATCGCCTCCTCCGTCCTTCCGAGCCAGACCAGCATGGTGCCCTTCGAGTACAAAGCCACGGCATCGCTCGGGTTGAGGGCGATCGCGCGGTCGGATTCGGCCAGTGCCTGGTCGAGATCGCCCAGCTGGGAATGGATCCTCGAGAGCTGGGCATGGGCGCGGGCGTGAGCGCCCTTGTCGTCGAGGCCCAGGGCCTTTCGCGCGTAGGCTTCGGCGCGGCGCATCCCTTCTTCCGGATTCTCCACCCACCCCTGGTCCGCGCGCCGGTACTCGGCGTGGGCCAGCGCCACGTAGGCCTCGGCATAGTCGGGCTGCAGCTGCACCGCCCGGGCAAGCAGCTCGCGCGCCTGGCGATTGGTGTCCCGGGTCACGCGATAGATCAGCGCGCGGGCTCGCAGCACGAGATCGTGGGCCTCGAGGTTCTCGACGGGCCGCGACGACGCGCGTTCCTGCTCCACGCGGCTCACCTTGACCGCCAGCACTCCGACGATGTTCGTGACGATCCTGTCCTGGATGTCGAACACGTCCCTTCCCTCGCCCTCGTAACGGTCGGACCAGATCACGATCCCTTTTTCCGCGTCGCTCAACTCGGCCACGACGCGGATCCTGCCACCGGACTCCCGGAAGCTCCCCTGCAGCACGTAGCGCGCGCCCAGCTCGCCGCGCACCGCCTTCGGCGTCTCCGCCCGGTTCCGGTAAGGCTCGACGGCGTTGCGCGAAAGAACCCGCAAGGAGGAGAAGCGCCCGAGCGCGGTGATGATGTCCTCCGTCACGCCGTCGCTGAAATAGTCGCGAGATGCATCCCCGCTCAGGTTGGCGAGGGGCAGCACCGCGATGACCGGCATCGCGACCGCCGGCCCGGCATCGGTCGCGGCCAGGGGCCAGCCCAGGCCGAGGGTCCGGCTGATTTCGGGAAAGCCGCGAATCGCCATCGCCACGGCGATCAGGATGCCGGCCGCGGCGGCCAGCCGGATGGCGCGACGCCGTGAAGGGGATCCCCGCTTCGCATCCCCCACGGTCCTCGCCTCGTCCGGCGGGGCGTGCGTGACCGGGGCAAGCAACCGGTAACCCCGCTTGGAGATCGTCTCGATGTACCTGGGCTGGTGGGCCTCGTCGCCCAGCGCCTTGCGGAGCTTCGCGATCGCCTGGGTCAGCGCATCGTCGCCGACGACGACGCCCGGCCAGACGGCCGACAGCAGTTCCTCCCGCCCGACCACGGCCCCGGCTTTCCCCGCCAGGTGGACCAGCACCTCGATCGCCTTCGGCTCCAGGCGCACGGCCTCGTCGCCGCGCCGCACCTCGTTGAGCGTCGAATGGACGAGCCAGTCCCCGACGCGAAGCACGCGCTTCGCGGGGTTCGCTGCGTCGGGACTCGTGTTGGGCACTTCGGGGGCTCCGCCTTCGGTCCGGTAACGTCTTGTTTTGCCTGGATAATACTTTGTTCGTCCATCCGTAGGCGCTTCATCAGGCCTTCCCGCCGGCGTTCCTCCCTGATGCGTTCACACGCACTGCCGGGAGCCCGCCGTGAACCTCGCAAGACTCGTTGCCATTGCCGCCATCGGACTGGTCCAGGGTTGCACGCTCGCGAAGACCGTCGCCCACAATACCGCCGACCTGGACGACCACAGGATCTTCGCCAACCGCCCCGTCGCCGCCTCCGGAGAACCATCCCGCCTGCGCACGCTGGCGCGGACCCCCGCCTTCCTGTCGGGCCTCCGGGTTCCCGACGAGCGCGGAACCCTGCACCAACTGGACCGGCACCTGGAGGAAACCCGGACGGCCGCCTTCGTGGTGATGCGCGACGACCGCATCATCTACGAACGCTACTTCCGTGGCTACGACGAGCGCTCGCTCCTCAACTCCTTCTCCATCGCCAAGTCCATCGTCGCGACCCTCGCCGGCATCGCGATCGGCGACGGCGACCTCGCGCTGGATGCCACGGTCGGGGCCTACCTCCCCGGGCTGGCGGAAACCGCCTACGGCCCCGTCACCGTGGAAAGACTCCTCACCATGACTTCCGGGGTCGGGGATGCGCCTTCGTACCTTCCGGGGCGCGCACAGTACTACTACGGCGACGACCTTCGCGACGTGATCGCGCGATCGGTCACCCCGATCGCGCAGGCGCGCGATTGGCGCTACAGCGAGGGCGACGTGCAGGTGCTCGCGTTCGTGCTCGAGGCGGCGACCGGCATGACGCCCTCCGCCTACCTCGCCGAGAAGCTCTGGAAGCCCCTGGGCATGGAATCCGCGGCGCTCTGGGCGCTCGACCGCGAGGGCGGCTCGGAAAAGGCCTTCTGCTGCATCAGCGCCCGCGCCCGCGACTTCGCCCGCTTCGGCCGGCTCCACCTCGACGCCGGACGGTGGAACGGGTCGCAGGTCGTGCCGGAACCCTGGGCGGCCCGCCGCGTGCTGCACGGCGTGCGCACCGCCGACGGCTACCTCCACCAGCACCTCTGGTGGACGCCGCCGGCGAGCCAGGGCGACTTCTACGCCTATGGCCACCAGGGCCAGTACGTCTATGTGGACCCGGCCTCGCGCACGGTGATCGTGAAATTCAGCGAGGGTGACCGGGAAGACCCGATCGACATGTTCCGGGCGATCGCGGCCACGGTGCGCTCTCCGGAAAACCTCGCGCAGATCGAGCGAAGCGACGCCGAGGAGGTCGTGTCCCGCTGACGCCTTCCTGCCCGGACACCGGCAAGGTTCACGCGCCCTGGCGCGCGATCCGCGCGACGAGCCTCGCCGCGACCCGCGCCGTCCGGCCGTCGACGTCGAACGCGGGATTGAGCTCCGCGATGTCCGCGAGGCGGAGCTTGCCGCTCGCCGCCACGTCGCCCACGATCGCCTCGACGAGTTCCAGCGAAACGCCGCGCGCGGCCGGCGCCGAGACGCCCGGGGCCACCGCCGCGGGCAGCGCGTCGAGATCGAGGGACAGGTGCACGCGATCGACGCTTTCCAGGAAGCGCGCGAGCTGCGCCCTCGTTTCCGCGTGGCGGTCGCATCCCATGTCGGTGTCCAGCCGCCACTCGGCCCCGAGGCGCCGCGCGGTATCGAAGAGTGCCCGCGTGTTGGCGTCCTCGTTCACGCCGAGGCAGAGGTAGCGGAAGGGCCTTCCCGAGGCCGCGCAGTGCTCGGCGATCTCGCGGAAGGGCGTGCCCGAGGTCCCGCGGGGGCCGGCGCGCAGGTCGAAGTGGGCGTCGACGTTCACCACGCCGATCGTCTCCCCCTTCGCGCCCGCGTGCCGCGCGAGCCCGGCGAAGGTGCCGAAGGCGATCTCGTGCCCGCCGCCGAGCGCGATCACGCGGTGGCCCTCGTCGAGGAGATCCGCGACGGTGCCCGCGAGGAAGGCCTGCCCGTCCTCGAGGTCGTCGCGCGCCTCGTCCACGCGCACGTCGCCCGCGTCCCACACCGACTGCGGCTGGTGCCAGGCGAGGCCCGCGAGGGCGCGGCGGATCGCCTCGGGACCCGCGGCGGCGCCCGGCCGCCCGTGGTTGCGGCGCACGCCCAGGTCGCAGGCGAAGCCCACGAGCGCCACGCCGCCTGGCGCGCCGCGCAGCCAGGGCTTCACGTGCTGGTGCCAGCGCGTCGCGTCGCCGGTTTCCGTGGCGTCCACGCGGCCGCGCCAGATCGCGGGATCAATGGGCAGCAGATCGAAGGACATGGCTCTCCTCGCCCGCGACGAAGGCGGCCCGCAGCGCGTTGAACCCGATGTGCGCGGCGAGGCCCGCGGGGTGATCGAGCGACCATACCGCAAGATCGGCCCGCTGGCCCGCGACGAGGCGACCGCGGTCGGCGAGGCCGAGGGCGCGGGCGGCCGCGTGGGTCGTCCCGCGCAGCGCCTCCTCGGGCGTGAGGCGGAAGTGCGTGCAGGCGAGGCTCATCGCCGCCAGCAGCGAGGCGAGCGGCGAAGTGCCGGGGTTGAGGTCCGTCGCCACCGCCATCGGCACGCCCGCCGCGCGCAGCTGCTCGACGGGCGGCACGCGCGTCTCGCACAGGAAGTGGAACGCGCCCGGCAGCAGCACCGCCACGGTGCCCGAGCGCGCCATGGCGCCCACGCCCTCCGGGGAGAGCCACTCGAGGTGGTCGGCCGAGAGCGCCCGGAATCGCGCGGCGAGTGCCGCGCCGCCCTGGTCGGAGAGTTGCTCGGCGTGGAGCTTCACCGGCAGGCCGAGGCTCGTCGCCGCGTCGAAGAGGCGCGCGACCTGCGCGG